>NZ_CP015637.1:370000-740000 GCF_001708445.1 Pseudomonas fluorescens | reverse complement strand
GTCTTAGTGATCCGGTGGTTCTGTATGGAAGGGCCATCGCTCAACGGATAAAAGGTACTCCGGGGATAACAGGCTGATACCGCCCAAGAGTTCATATCGACGGCGGTGTTTGGCACCTCGATGTCGGCTCATCACATCCTGGGGCTGAAGCCGGTCCCAAGGGTATGGCTGTTCGCCATTTAAAGTGGTACGCGAGCTGGGTTTAGAACGTCGTGAGACAGTTCGGTCCCTATCTGCCGTGGACGTTTGAGATTTGAGAGGGGCTGCTCCTAGTACGAGAGGACCGGAGTGGACGAACCTCTGGTGTTCCGGTTGTCACGCCAGTGGCATTGCCGGGTAGCTATGTTCGGAATAGATAACCGCTGAAAGCATCTAAGCGGGAAACTAGCCTCAAGATGAGATCTCACTGGGACCTTGAGTCCCCTGAAGGGCCGTCGAAGACTACGACGTTGATAGGTTGGGTGTGTAAGCGCTGTGAGGCGTTGAGCTAACCAATACTAATTGCCCGTGAGGCTTGACCATATAACACCCAAGCAATTTGCTGACCTGAAAAGGCACCAGATTGCGGTGTGTGAAGACGAAACGAACCGAAAGTTCGAAGTTCACAAAACACCGAAAGCTATCACATACCCAATTTGCTGAAGCGAGGCCAGCTGGCCACGACTCAGTACCCGAATTTCTTGACGACCATAGAGCATTGGAACCACCTGATCCCATCCCGAACTCAGTAGTGAAACGATGCATCGCCGATGGTAGTGTGGGGTTTCCCCATGTGAGAGTAGGTCATCGTCAAGATTAAATTCCTCTTCGCGAGCAAGCTCGCTCCTACAAAAAAGCCTTAACTGAACGGCATTAGGGCAAGCCCGCTCGCCACAACAAGCGGGCTTGCCACAACAGTTCTATCTGCCGGGTGTTCTGCGTTCAGGACGGGGCGTGTTCCGGGCGTTGTTGACGCTGCGCCACCCAGAACTCCACCAATTCGCGCAGTTGTGACAGCTCTACCGGCTTGGCCATATGCCCGTCCATTCCGGCCTGGCGTGCGCGTTCTTTATGTTCCGAGAGGATGTGCGCCGTGAGGGCGACGATCGGCGTGCGGATGCGTTGGTGGCTGACCTCCCACGCACGCAATTGCTGGGTCGCCGAGAAGCCGTCGAGGATCGGCATTTCACAGTCCATCAATACCAGGTCGTAGCGCTGGGCTTTCATCGCTTCCAGGGCTTCTTCGCCATTGCTGGCGGTGTCCGGGTTGAGGTTGAGCTTGCCCAGCATGCCGCGGATCACTTTGGTGGAGATGCTGTTGTCTTCAGCGACCAGGATGCGGAAATCACTGGGCACGATGACAGGCGCTGGCACGCTCAGGGGCGCGCGGGGCTGTACATTGCCTTTGCTGCGCTGGGTCAGCTCGTCGGCCAGGGTGGTCTTGAGGGTATAGCCGGCCACCGGCTTGGCGAGGATGCGCTTGATTCCGCAATTGCGCGCAATGATCTTGCTCGGCGCGTTGCTGATGCCGGTGAGCATGATCAGCAGGATGTCGTGGTTCAGGCTCGGGTCTTCCTTGATTTTCGCCGCCAGTTGCATGCCGGTCATGCCCGGCATGTTCTGGTCGAGCAGCACCACATCGAAGTAATCACGCAGGTGCGCCTTGGTGCGCAGCAGCGCCAGGGCTTCCTTGCCCGACGGCACGGCGCTGACGTTGAGGCCCCAGGCGGTGCATTGCTGCACGAGCACTTTGCGGCAGGTGTCGTTGTCGTCCACCACCAGTACCCGCGCGCCCTTGAGCGGGCCATCGAGGTCGGAGGTCGGGTGCTCCAGGCGTTCCGGGTCCAGCGGCAGGGTCAGCCACAGGGTGCTGCCCTGTTGCGCGCCACTCTTGATACCAAATTCGCCATTCATCAACAGGATCAGTTGGCGTGCGATCACCAGGCCCAGGTGGCCGGTCAAGCGCGTCTCCGACAGGAAGTTCTTGCTGTGCAACTCACTGTGCAGCAACGCGTCGCGCTCGGCGGCTTCCATCGGCAGGCCGCTGTCTTGTACGGCAATGCGCAGGCGCGGCTTGGTGCTGCGTTCGTCCAGTGCCACGACGATCAGCACTTCACCTTCGTCGGTTTTCTGCAGGGCGTTTTCCAGCAGGCTCAGCATCGCCTGGCGCAGGCGTGTCGGGTCGCCGCTGATCACGCGCGGCACCTGGGGCTGGATAAAACTGATCAGCTCGACGTTCTGCTGCTCGGCCTTGGCGCGGAAGATGCTCAGGCAGTCTTCGATCAGGGCATTCAGGTCGAACTGCACGTCGTCCAGTTCGATTTGCCCGGATTCGAGCTTGGAGATATCGAGAATCTCGTTGATCAGCGTGAGCAGTTCATTACCGGCGCTGTGAATGGTCTGCACATAGTCGCGCTGCTTCACCGACAAAGGCGTGCCCAACAGCAGTTCGGTCATGCCCAGCACGCCGTTCATGGGGGTACGGATTTCGTGGCTGATTTTCGCCAGGAACTCGGCCTTGGCGGCGATTTCGGCATTGCTGGCGGCCAGGTCGCGGCTGACACTGAAGCGTTTTTCGACAATCGCGCGCTGGCGCTCGCCCAGGGCCAGGCTCATCAGCAGGCCGCTGAGGCAGACAAACCCGAGCAAGGTGATGATCAGGCCTTGGGGTGCTACCAGGGTCAGACCGAGCAGGGCGGGCAGGATGATCAACGTGCCGATGTTGAATACGACCATCGCCGCCACGAACAGCCGCGCCGGGCGGTAGCCTTTTTGCCAGTGGTAGGCCGAGACAAACAGCATGCTCAGGCCCGCCAGCGCTACCAGGACGTAGGTGATGATGTTCAGCGGCAGGGTATTGACGAACAACAGCAACAGGCCGCACAGCACGATCAGCAGGATGTCGGCCATCAGCAGCTTGTTCAGCGGGTGCGGGCCCAGGGGCATGAAGAAGCGGTAGGCAAACATCAGCCCGCAGGGTGCAGTCAGCAGAAGGGCGAGGTAGGCGCCTGGCGTCTGGATCGCGTGCCAGTCGGGCAGCCATGGCCCCACCAGGTTGAGCAGCAGCGCCAGGCTGAGCATCAACAGGCCTTCGCACGCCGCCAGCCACAGGCTGCTGCGCGAGCGGTGGTAGGCGAAACGTGTGAGGTTGTGCAGGATCAACATCAACAGGCAGCCGAACAGCAGGCCATAGATCAGCGTCTGGTTCTGGTCGGCGGCGGCCAGGACGGCCGGCTCCAGGGTGATGTAGGGGCGCAGTTCGTGTTCCGAGACCAGGCGCAGGTACACCTCGAGGGGCTTTTGGCTCTGGGGCATCGGCAGCATGAAATCGCTGCTGGGCAACGGGCGTTCCGCCTGGGGCTGGCGGGTGCCGGTGCTCTGTTGTTCGATCAGGGTGTCGCCGTCCAGCACATAGAGGCTCAGGTGTGAGACGTCCGGGGCGAATATGCGCAGCACTTGCTCGTGCTTGCCGGGCTGCAGCTTGAAACGTACCCACAACGCACCGTCCGGCACGGCGGCGGTAATCCGGTCCAGTTCGATGGGGCTGAATTGATTGGTGTAGCGCGAGGAACGGATGTCGCTCAGTTGCAGGTCGGCCTGTTCATCAAGCAATACCGCCCAGCCACTGCCTTGCGCGGCGGCCTGGGCCGGGAACAAGCAGAGCAGTGTCAGCAGACTGACAGTAAAACCTATGGCGATCCTGAGCCAGCGCACGGCGAAATCCCTTCGTAGGTTGATGCACGGTTAACTATGCGCGGGGAGGCCTGTATACGGCAAGGGCCAGAGGCCCTTGCCTAACCGAACGGATAGCTAGTGTTACTGGTTTTCGCCACGTTCGCGTGCAATGGCGCGATAACCGATGTCCGTGCGGTAGAAACAGCCTTTCCAGTCGATCTTCGCCGCCAGCTTGTAAGCCTGTTGCTGCGCAGCGTCGACACTGGCACCCATCGCGGTAGCGCACAACACACGGCCACCCGCGGTGACAACCTTGCCATCCTTGAGCGCGGTGCCCGCATGGAACACCTTGCCTTCCAGCGTAGCAGCCGCGTCCAGGCCTTCAATCACATCGCCTTTGGCGTAGTCGGCAGGGTAGCCGCCGGCTGCCAGCACGATGCCGACGCTCGGGCGTGGATCCCACTGTGCTTCAACCTTGTCCAGCGCCTGGGCGAGGGCGGCTTCCACCAGCAGCACCAGGCTCGATTGCAGGCGCAGCATCACGGGTTGGGTTTCCGGGTCACCGAAGCGGCAGTTGAACTCGATGACTTTCGGGTTGCCGGCCTTGTCGATCATCAGGCCGGCGTACAGGAAGCCGGTGTACACGTTGCCTTCGTCGGCCATGCCGCGCACGGTTGGCCAGATCACCAGGTCCATGACGCGCTGGTGCACCTCGGCGGTCACCACCGGGGCTGGGGAGTAGGCACCCATGCCGCCGGTGTTCGGGCCGCTGTCGCCGTCGCCGACGCGCTTGTGGTCCTGGCTGGTGGCCATCGGCAGTACGTTCTTGCCGTCGACCATCACGATAAAGCTGGCTTCTTCGCCGTCGAGGAACTCCTCGATGACCACGCGCGAACCGGCATCACCAAACGCGTTGCCGGCGAGCATGTCGCGCACCGCGTCTTCGGCTTCCTGCAAGGTCATGGCGACGATCACGCCTTTACCGGCGGCCAGGCCGTCGGCCTTGATCACGATCGGTGCGCCTTTTTCACGCAGGTAGGCCAGGGCCGGCTCGATCTCGGTGAAGTTCTGGTAGTCGGCGGTCGGGATCTTGTGGCGCGCCAGGAAATCCTTGGTGAAGGCTTTCGAGCCTTCCAGCTGGGCCGCGCCAGCGGTTGGGCCGAAGCAATCCAGGCCGCGGCTGCGGAACAGGTCCACGACACCGGCAACCAATGGCACTTCCGGACCGACGATGGTCAGGGAGACGTTTTTCTCGGCGAAGTCGGCCAGTTGTTCCAGGGCCAGTACGTCGATGGCGACGTTTTCGCACTTGGCTTCGATGGCGGTACCGGCGTTGCCGGGGGCGACGAAGACTTTCTGGACGCGTGGGTCCTGGGCAACTTTCCAGGCCAGGGCGTGTTCACGGCCACCGCTGCCAATGATCAAAACATTCATGTCAAAAACCTCTGTGAAACGCTGTGCTTTCTGTAGGAGCGAGCTTGCTCGCGAAGATCGTCAACGATGACGGGGGGCATCTGGCTCCCCGTGGCGTTTTCGGGCTTTTCGCGAGCAAGCTCGCTCCTACAGTAGGAAAGCAGTGGTGTTTAGTGACGGAAGTGGCGCATGCCGGTGAAGACCATGGCAATGCCGGCTTCATCTGCGGCGGCGATCACTTCGGCGTCACGCATCGAGCCGCCCGGTTGGATCACGGCAGTCACGCCAGCTTTCGCGGCATTGTCCAGACCGTCGCGGAACGGGAAGAACGCATCGGAAGCCATCACTGAACCGGCGACCTGCAACCCGGCGTGTTCGGCCTTGATCGCGGCGATACGCGCCGAGTTCACGCGGCTCATCTGGCCGGCGCCGACACCGATGGTCTGGCGGTTCTTGGCGTAGACGATGGCGTTGGACTTCACATACTTGGCCACTTTCCAGGCGAAGATCAGGTCGTTGATTTCCTGCTCGGTCGGCGCGCGCTTGGTCACTACCTTCAGGTCGGCGCTGCTGATCATGCCAATGTCGCGGCTCTGGACCAGCAAGCCGCCATTGACGCGCTTGTAGTCCCAGGCGGCGGCGCGTTCGGCCGACCACTCGCCGCAGGCCAGCAGGCGCACGTTGGCTTTCGCGGCAACAATGGCGCGGGCTTCTTCGCTGACGGAGGGCGCGATGATCACTTCGACGAACTGACGCTCGACGATGGCCTTGGCGGTCTCGGCGTCCAGTTCACGGTTGAAGGCGATGATGCCGCCGAAGGCCGACTCGGTGTCGGTGGCGTAGGCCAGTTCGTAGGCCTGGCGGATGCCGCCTTCAGCGTCGGGGCTGACGGCCACGCCGCATGGGTTGGCGTGCTTGACGATCACGCAGGCGGGCTTGACGAAGCTCTTCACGCATTCCAGCGCGGCGTCGGTATCGGCCACGTTGTTGTAGGACAGCTCTTTGCCTTGCAGCTGGGTCGCGGTGGCGATGCCCACTTCGGCCGGTTTGGCTTCCACGTAGAACGCCGCGCTCTGGTGCGGGTTCTCGCCGTAGCGCATTTCCTGGGCCTTGATGAACTGGCTGTTGAAGGTGCGCGGGAACTGGCTGCGGCCTTCAGTGCTCAGGGTTTCGGCGGCCTGGTTCACGGTGCCCATGTAGTTGGCGATCATGCCGTCGTAGGCGGCAGTGTGTTCGAACGCCTTGAGCATCAGGTCGAAACGCTGGGCGTAGGTCAGGCCACCGGCCTTCAGGCTTTCCAGCACTTGGGCGTAGTCGCTGGCGTTGACCACGATCGCCACGTCTTTGTGGTTCTTGGCCGCCGAGCGCACCATGGTCGGGCCGCCGATGTCGATGTTCTCGATGGCGGTCGGCAGGTCGCAGCCTGGCTTGTTGATGGTGGCTTCGAACGGGTAGAGGTTGACGGCCACCAGGTCGATCGGCTTGATGCCGTGTTCGTTCATGATCGCGTCGTCGACGCCGCGACGGCCGAGGATGCCGCCATGGATTTTCGGGTGCAGGGTCTTGACCCGACCGTCCATCATTTCTGCGAAACCGGTGTAGTCCGCGACTTCTACTGCGGCCACGCCGTTGTCCTGCAGCAGTTTGAAGGTCCCGCCCGTGGAGAGGATTTCCACGCCCAGGGCTTCCAGCCCCCGGGCAAATTCGAGGATCCCGGTCTTGTCGGAAACACTGATCAAGGCGCGGCGGATCGGCAGGCGGGTAGTCTGGTCGGTCATTTCAATTTCCATCAAAAGCAAAGGAGTCAGCAAAAAAGGCGACCGGTTTTACGCGGGCGCCTTTCTGGTTGGATTGAATGCTTACAGCAAATCGTATTGTTTGAGCTTTTTGCGCAAGGTGCCACGGTTGAGGCCCAGCAGCTCACTGGCTTTGGTCTGGTTGCCCTTGACGTAGTTCATCACGCTTTCGAGCAAGGGTGCCTCGACTTCGGAGAGCACCAGGTTGTACACGTCCGTGACGGAAGCGCCCTCAAGGTGGGCGAAATAATTGTGCAGCGCCTTCTCGACACTCCCGCGAAGGGTCTGGCCTTCTTCGCTCGGCGTGTTGAGGTGCTGTTTCAAATTGACGTTGTCGCTCACGGGTGTTGTTCCACTCACTAAAGTCTCGGTCATCATCGTCATGCGGCCACCCCCTTTCCGTCCCCTGTCCCCAGGCTCTTGTAACGTTCGCTGAAGAACTCACGAACGTTGGCGCACTGTGCTTCCGTATCATCCAAACGATTGAAGTGGGCGCGGAACTCCCTGGCGCCCGGCAGGGTTGCGAGATACCAGCCGACATGCTTGCGAGCAATGCGTACTCCCATCACGTCTCCATAGAAGGCGTGCAGGGCGGCCAGATGCTCTAGCAGAATACGTTCCACCTCGATCAACTCCGGTGCCGGCAGGGTTTCGCCCGTACGCAGAAAATGCTCGATCTCACGAAAAATCCACGGTCGCCCCTGGGCGGCCCGGCCAATCAACAGGCCATCGGCACCGGTTGCGTGCAGCACGCGCCGGGCTTTCTCGGCTGAATCGATATCGCCATTGGCAAACACCGGCATCGACACCGCCTGCTTGATCGCGGCAATGGTGTCGTACTCGGCTTCACCGGTGTACAGATCGGCGCGGGTGCGGCCATGTACCGCCAGCGCTGTAATACCCGCCTGTTCGGCGATCTTCGCCACCGTCAGGCCATTCTTGTTGTCCCGGTCCCAGCCGGTACGAATCTTCAGGGTCACCGGCACATCCACTGCGGCGACAACGGCCTGCAGGATCTCGGTGACCAACTGCTCGTCCTTCAACAACGCGGAACCGGCGGCCTTGTTGCAAACCTTCTTGGCCGGGCAGCCCATGTTGATATCAATGATCTGCGCACCCAGCTCCACGTTGGCTCGGGCCGCATCCGCCAGCATCTGTGCATCTCCACCGGCGATCTGTACCGAGCGGGGCTCGGGATCACCTTCGTGGATCATGCGCATCCGCGATTTGCGGGTGTTCCACAAGCTCATGTCGCTGGTGACCATTTCCGAGACTACTAGACCCGCGCCCAAACGCTTGCACAGCTGACGAAAGGGCTGGTCGGTGACGCCCGCCATGGGGGCGAGAATCAAGCCATTCTGCAATGTGTATGGGCCGATGCGTACCGCCGACATAGGACTTCCCTGTTGTGGGGCCGGATCATTAGAGTTCGAAAAAGGGTTGGCATGATACCCGCTCTCGATGACTGGATAAAGGCTGAATTGGATAAAATCTGAACAGTTATTTCTTTATCGCCACCGGTTTGGTCGCCGGTGACTCAGTCTGGAATCTATCGTAAAGCTTCGCTGCGTGAACCGATTCACTCGGGCGAGTGGAAGCTCAGGCTGTAATTCACGGCTTTGTTGCCCGGATCGAGGATGTCCAGGGAGATATGGATCGGCGTCTGGGAGGGCATTTCGCTCACCCCGGCCAGCTCGCCACTCAGGTATTCGGCGGGCTTGAAGCGACGACTGGCGATCAGGCCGCCGTTCAAATCGGCAAAGCGCAGTTCCAGCAGCGGGAATGGCTGGGAAAACGTCGCGCGGTTATAGATGATCGCGTCCACCACCAGCGCCCCGGCGAAGTCCGGATGGCTGCGTACCACCAGGTTGCTGCTCTTGATATGGGCGATATCGACGCGCGACGGCACGGTGCAGCCCAATGTCGGGCATAACTGCTGGAACCATGGGCGGTAGGCGTCCTGGCGGGCCAGGTCGTCGAATTGGTAGGCGATGTACTGGCCGGCTAGGCCGGCGGCGGCGATCAGCACCAGCAACAGCCAGATCAGGCGACGGCCCCAACCCGACGGGCGTTTCTGCGCGTAGAGGTGCAGCGGGTCGTCTTCCAGGTCCTGGAGGACATCGTCGTGGGCACCGGTCTCGGCGCGCGGGCGTTTGCGGCGGGGCAGGGGGCGTTCTTCGGGGGCTGCCGTGTCTGCTTCGTCGGTAATGGGGGTGACGGGCGGGTCGAGTTCAGCCGCGTCATGGGTGGCATGCAGCGGTGGTTCGTCATCGATATCGTCCATGCTGAATGACATGGACGGTTCGGTGCGCTGTCGGGGCGCCGTTGCCTTGGCTGGCTCAGGCTCGTCTTCAGCGGCTTGGGTGCGTTCTTCAGGCGGCTCGCTGAACAGGCTGGCGGCCCACTTTTCTTCCTCGGCCTTGACGGTATCGCGGCTGGCGCTGAGGGACTCTTCTTTTTGCCGGCGGTCGGAGCCGGGTTGGCGACGCTCCGCACCCACCGGCTGGGTGTGCTGAATCTCGCGGCGTTCCAGCTTGGCCAGTTCTTCGTCCAGGTCCAGGTTATCCAGGTCCAGCTCTTCGGCTGTCCACTGCTTCTGGCTGATTGCCCGTGTTGTCTCGGGCGCTGCCTGCGGGGCTGGCTCAAGGGCCGCCGGTGGTTCCACAGCGGCGGCGGGCGCGTGGGCGCGCTGCTCGAGTAACTGGCGAGCGGCGTTGAACACTTGCAGGCACGAGCCGCAGCGCACTACGCCGCGGGCCACGCTCAACTGAGCGTGGTTGACGCGAAAGCGCGTTTGGCAATGCGGACATTGGGTGACGAAACTGTCGGTCATGCGGCCATCCGATTCAGGCAAGCGCTCATTCTAGCGCCGACGCCCGCTGATGCGTACCCAGCCATCGCGGTTGGCGATCGGATCCAGCTCGAAATCCTTCGCGTACGCGGCGGCAACGTCTTCGCCTTGCTCGGCAAGGATACCCGACAGCGCCAGGCGGCCACCCGGCTTGACCAGGCTCGACAGCTGCGGCGCCAGGGAGACCAGCGGGCCGGCGAGGATGTTGGCCACCAGCACATCGGCTTGCACCTGGGGCAAGTGCTCCGGCAGGTACAGTGGGAATTTGCCTTCAGGGATGTTGTTGCGCCCGGCGTTGTCGCGGGAGGCTTCCAGGGCTTGCACGTCGATGTCGGTGCCCACGGCTTCCTTGGCGCCCAGCAGCAGGGCGGCAATCGCCAGGATCCCCGAGCCGCAGCCGAAGTCCAGCACGTGGCTGTCGGTCAGGTCCTGGCCGTCCAGCCATTCCAGGCACAGGGCCGTGGTCGGGTGGGTGCCGGTACCGAAAGCCAGGCCCGGGTCGAGCAGCAGGTTGACTGCATCCGGCTCAGGGGCGGCATGCCAGCTTGGCACGATCCACAGGCGCTGGCCGAAACGCATTGGCTGGAAGTTGTCCATCCAGCTGCGTTCCCAGTCCTGGTCTTCGATCACTTCGCTGTGGTGCTCTGGCAGCGGGCCACCGGTGAGCAGTTCCATATGGGCGAGGACGGCGGCGGCATCGGTGCCGTCTTCGAACAGGGCGAGCAGATGGGTATGGGACCACAGCGGGGTGGTATTGAGTTCCGGCTCGAAGATCGGTTGGTCTTCGGCGTCCATGAACGTCACCGACACCGCGCCCACTTCGAGGAAAGCGTCTTCGTAGGTTTCGGCTTGTTCTGGGCTGATGGCGAGGCGGACTTGCAGCCAAGGCATGGCGGGCACCTTTGAATAAAAATGAGTGTGCGACGAGCGAGGTCGCGAAAGCGCGCAAGTTTACGCCAGCGAACAGCAGAAGACGACACTACTGACTGCACGCCGGTCAAATGTGGGAGGGGGCTTGCCCCGATGCAGTGTGTCAGTCTCAGTATCTGTCACTGATCCACCGCTATCGGGGGCAAGCCCCCTCCCACATTTGGACTGTGTACATCTTCAAAGTAGAGGGCCCACAAACAACAAAGCCGCCCGAAGGCGGCTTTGTTGGGTGGAGCACTTACTGGTTGGCCAGCTTGTGTTCCAGGTAGTGAATGTTCACACCACCCTCGCAGAAGCCTTCATCGCGAACCAGGTCCCGATGCAGCGGGATGTTGGTCTTGATGCCGTCGACCACGATTTCGTCCAGGGCGTTGCGCATACGGGCCATGGCCTCGTCGCGGGTGGCGCCCCAGGTGATCAGCTTGCCGATCAACGAGTCGTAGTTGGACGGGACCTTGTAGCCGCTGTACAGGTGCGAATCGACGCGAACGCCGTTGCCGCCTGGGGCATGGAAGTGCTTGACCAGGCCTGGGCTCGGGATAAAGGTCTTCGGGTCTTCGGCGTTGATCCGGCACTCCAGGGAGTGGCCGTGGATCTTCACGTCGTCCTGGGTGAAGGACAACACGTTGCCGGCGGCGATGCTCAGCATCTCCTTGACGATGTCGATACCGGTGACCATCTCCGAAACCGGGTGCTCTACCTGCACGCGAGTGTTCATCTCGATGAAGTAGAAGCGACCGTTCTCGTAGAGGAACTCGAAGGTACCGGCGCCACGGTAGTTGATGTCGATGCACGCCTTGACACAGCGCGCCAGGACTTCCTGGCGGGCTTTCTCGTCCAGGCCCGGTGCTGGTGCTTCTTCCAGTACCTTCTGGTGACGACGTTGCAGCGAGCAGTCGCGATCACCCAGGTGGATGGCGTGGCCCTGGCCGTCAGACAGAACCTGCACTTCCACGTGACGTGGGTTGGTCAGGTACTTTTCCAGGTAGACCATCGGGTTGCCGAACCAGGCGGCAGCTTCCGAGCGGGTCTGCTTGGCCGCTTCGATCAGTTCTTCTTCCTTGTGCACCACGCGCATGCCGCGACCACCACCGCCACCGGCGGCCTTGATGATCACCGGGTAACCGACTTCGCGACCAATGCGCAGGGCGGTTGCCTCGTCTTCAGGCAGCGGGCCGTCGGAGCCAGGCACGGTGGGTACGCCGGCGGCGATCATGGCGTCCTTGGCCGAGACCTTGTCGCCCATCAGGCGAATGGTTTCGGCTTTCGGGCCGATGAAGGCAAACCCGGATTTTTCCACCTGTTCGGCGAAATCGGCGTTTTCCGCGAGGAAGCCGTAGCCCGGGTGGATGCCATCAGCGCCGGTCACTTCAGCGGCCGCGATGATGTTCGAGACTTTCAGGTACGAGTTCGTGGCCAGTGGCGGGCCGATGCAGATGCTTTCGTCCGCCAGTTTCACGTGCATCAATTCGGTATCGGCCGTCGAGTAAACAGCGACGGTCTTGATGCCCTCTTCCTTACAGGCGCGCAGGATACGCAGCGCGATCTCGCCGCGGTTGGCGATCAGGACTTTTTGCAGTTTCTTCGCAGGTTTCAACATCGAAGGCGCTCCGCGGTTCAAACGATGGTGAACAGCGGCTGGTCGTACTCAACCGGCTGACCGTTTTCTACCAGGATGGATTCGACGACGCCGGCTTTTTCAGCGGTGATGTGGTTCATCATTTTCATCGCTTCCACGATGCAGATGGTGTCGCCCACTTTCACGGTCTGGCCTACTTCAACGAAGGCTGGCGAGGTCGGTGCCGGGGTGCGGTAGAACGTACCGACCATTGGCGACTTGACCACGAAGCCGTTCAGCGCTGGCGCGGCCGGTGCGGCTGGAGCAGCGGCAGCAGTAGGTGCGGCGGCCGGCGCGGCAGCAGGTGCCGGTGCTTGCATTTGTGGTGCGTAGAACTGTTGGGCCGGGGTCTTGCTGTGACGGCTGATCCGTACGGACTCTTCGCCTTCCTTGATTTCCAGCTCGTCGATACCGGATTCTTCCAGCAGTTCGATCAGTTTCTTAACTTTACGGATATCCATGAATCATCAACTCCCAAGGGTCGGTCAGGGGCGCTTGGCCTGTTCTTCAAGCTGTTCCAGGGCGGCCTCCAGGGCCAGTCGGTAACCGCTGGCGCCAAGGCCGCAGATCACTCCTACCGCTACGTCGGAGAAGTAAGAGTGATGGCGGAAAGGTTCGCGTTTGTGCACGTTGGACAAATGCACTTCGATGAATGGGATGCTCACCGCCAGCAACGCGTCACGTAATGCAACGCTTGTATGCGTAAAAGCGGCGGGATTGATCAGGATAAAGTCCACGCCTTCGCCGCGCGCGGCATGGATGCGATCAATCAATTCGTACTCGGCATTGCTTTGCAGGTAGAGCAAATGGTGGCCGGCATCACGGGCCCGTCGTTCCAGATCAAGGTTGATCTGATCGAGGGTCACTGCCCCGTAGACGCCCGGTTCACGGGTGCCGAGCAGGTTCAGGTTGGGTCCGTGAAGAACCAGTAAGGTCGCCATCGGCTGTTCCTTGTTATTGATGTGGGTACGGCAGAACCCGGCGACTATGCCGCAAAGCCTTTGTGACTGTCCAGTTCTATGCAGTAGGCGGCACGATTAGCGAGGATAGCGCAAAATTTATGACTGAGGCCTGGGATCCGGTCATGGGTAATACCGTCTTGAAACCTGTAGCGATCAAATGTGGGAGGGGGCTTGCCCCCGATAGCGGTGGATCAGTCACATAGATGTCGACTGACACTCCGCTATCGGGGGCAAGCCCCCTCCCACATTTGTTGTTCACCTGGCGCCTGGCGGGGGGTCAGACCCGGAAGGCTTTTACGGCGGTATTGAGCTGCCCACCCAGCACCAGCAGGTGCTCACCCTGGCTACGTCCCTGGCCGATGCGCAGCAAATTATCCTCACCCAGTTGGTGAATCCGCTCGCTGTTATCGCGAATCTCACTCACCGCGCCACTCTGCTGCGCGGTCACATCGGCGATGCGCACGGCGGTGTCGGAGATGGTCTGGATCGCGCTGACGATTTCATCCAGGGCGCCGTCCGCTGCCTGGGCTTGCTGGGCGGTGGCCTCGGCGTGTTCGACCTGGGCGCGCATGCCCTGCACCGATTGGTGGGCCGCGGTTTGCAGGCCGGTGATCAAGCCCTGGATTTCGGCGGTGGCGCCAGCGGTACGTTGGGCCAGGGTGCGTACTTCGTCGGCGACCACGGCAAAACCGCGCCCGGCCTCACCGGCACGTGCGGCTTCGATGGCGGCGTTGAGTGCCAGCAGGTTGGTCTGGTCGGCAATCGAACGGATCACTGTCAGCACCCCACCGATAGTCGCGGACTCTTCGGCGAGTTTTTCGATCATCTGTGCGTTTTGCTGCACTTCGCCTACCAGCGCATGCAGTCCGGTCAGGCTCAGGCCGATCACCCGCTGGCCTTGCTCGACCGCCTGGCCCGCGCTGCGGCTGGCGCCGGCAGCCTGGCTGGCATCGCCGGCCACCTGCTGGATGGTCGCTTCCAGTTCGCCCAGGGAATCGCGGATCTGCGCGGTATCCCCGGCCTGGCGTTCGGCGCCATCGTGCAGGCCGCTGCTCAACTCGGCCAGGGCCCGGCTGCTGCCGGCCACTTCTTCGGCATTGCCGCGAATGGTGCCCACCAGGTCCACCAGATAGGCGCGCAGCCGGTTCAAGGACGCCTCGATATCGCGCAGTTCGCGGTTGGTCTTGCCCAGGGCAATCGGCTGGCTGAAGTCACCTTCGGCCCATGTCGACAAGGCCGGTGCCAGGTTGGTCAGCACCCGCGCCAAGCGCCGCTGGAGGGTGTCGATCAGCAGCGCGATCAACAGGATCAGGCCAATCATCACCCCTTGCATCAGGCGCACTTCACCCTGGATCTGCGCATGCTGCCCGCGCACCACCGGTTCCAGGCTGGCGATGGCCTGCTGCACGGCGGTGATTTTCAGGTGGGTGCTGGCGGCCAGGGCGGTGCGTTGCTGGATCTGCTCGCGGGTGCGCTTGAGTTCGGCGGGGTAGCGGGTCAGCAGGCTGTTGAGTTCGCGCTTGAGGTCGACGCCCGTGTCCTGGGCTTCGGTTTTTTCGCTGTTTTCCAGGCCCATCAACGCGGAAAAGTCATCGGTGTTGGACTCGGTGCTGGCCTTGACGCCAAGCAATGGCAATTGCTCCAGCAGGTCTGCCTGGCTGCGGATAGTGCCGACTTCACGCTCCACATCATCGGCCAGCTCCGCGCGACCGCTGCTCACCAGCTTGTCGCGGGCCAGGGACAGCTTGCCCAGGTGTTGGGCGGCGGCTAAAAGCGGCGGCAAGTAGCGCGCGGCGTCCGGCGTGTTGACGCCGATGGCGTACCGGCTCAACTGCTCCAGGTTTGCGCCCAGTTCGCGCTCGGCTTGCAGCAACAGGGCTTGTGGGTCGCCGGCCAGTTTGCCAGCGGCGAGCAGGTCGGTTTTGCTGAAGGCATCCAGTTCCACCAGGCTGGGCCGCAGGTTTTGCGCCAGTGCCGTCGGCAGTTCGTCCAGGTGTTTCAGCAGGTTTTCCAGGCTCTGGCTGGCGCTGCTCAAGCGTAGGGCATCGCCACTGGCCAGGTAGTCGTCGATATTGCGCGCGGCCTGGTTCTGGAAGGTCTGCGACAGGCTCAGGTAGCGTTCCATCAACAAATAGGGGCGCTCAAGCGCTCGTTGCGACCACCACAGCGTCGCCCCAAGGGCCAGGCATACGGCCACCAGCAGGAGGGTATTGAGATTGGTCAGCAGCTTCAGGCGCATGCGTAATTTCAACCGACAGCGAAGATAAGTGCCTGAAGTTATTGCGTTTGCGTTACAGAGTTATGACGGAATCACTGGATTCCGGTGAAAAGATGGCACTTTGCTTTGATGTGCGCGCCGCTTGTACGCGATTGCGCCCGGCGTCCTTGGCGCGGTACAGCGCTTCATCGGCCTGGGCGGCCATCATCAGGCTGTCGGAGCCGTCGCACAGCTCCACCAGCCCGGCGCTGAAGGTGCACCACAAATCCTGGGGCTGGGCCGGGTAGTGAATTTCGGCAAAGCGGCCACGAATTTCATCCAGCACCTTGCAGGCCGATTCCAAGTCGGTGTCGGGCATTACAATCGCAAATTCTTCACCGCCATAGCGGCCGATGTAGTCGGTCTTGCGCAAACGTTGCTTGAGAAACAACGCCAGGCTCTTGATCACCCGGTCGCCCATGGGGTGGCCGTGGCTGTCATTGACTCGCTTGAAGTGGTCGATATCGAGCATGGCGAAGCTCAACGGCTTGTTCTCGCGGCGCGCGCGGAAGCTACAGTCTTCGAGCAATTGCAGGATATGGGTGTGGTTGTACAGCCCGGTCAGGCTGTCACGCACCATCCGCGCCTTGAGGTTGCGCGCACGGGCGGCGCGGTTGCGCACCGTGGTGATCAGGTGGCGCGGCTTGATTGGCTTGGTGAGGAAGTCGTCGCCGCCTTCGCTCATGGCGTCCAGCTGTTTATCCAAGTCGTCTTCGGCCGACAGGTAGATGATCGGTACGCTGACATAGCGGTCATTGTGGCGAATCACCTTGGCCAGTTCAGTGCCGGTGCAGGCCGGCATATACATGTCGAGGATGATCAGGTCGGGCTGGAAGTCCGCCAGTTCGGCCATGGCCTGGATCGGTTCGATCAAGGTGCGGGTGACGATGCCGGCGCTGTTGAGCAAACGCTCGGTATGCAGGGCCTGGGCCCGCGAGTCGTCGATGATCAACACTTTATAGGGTTCGTACTGGGCGACGCAGGTCAGCACTTCGATCTTTTCCAGCAGGCTCGAGGCTTCCAGCGTACCGGTGAGGAATTCCTGGCCGCCAGCGCGTACGGCCGCCAGGCGGGTCGGGGTATCGGTTTCGTGCAGGCTGAAAAACAGCAACGGCAGCTTTTGCTCCAGACCTTCCTGGGCTTCGGCGGCCAACTGGAGGCCCAGGCCCGGGCCGCAAAAATCCACGTCCATCACAATCGCCGATGGCAGGCGGTCGGCCATGCATGCGCGGAACGCTGCCACGCTGTCCAGGGACTGGGCGCTCAAACCGAAGAACTCCAGCTGCTTGGCCAGGCGTTCGGCGCGGTCATGATCGGCGAGCATTACGTAGATCGGCTTGCGCATCGGCGGCAGGAAGGTTTGTTCCAGCTGGTCGCCCTGGCGCAGGCCGGTGCGGGACAGGCGTTGCATCAAGCGGTTGAGTTCGGTGATCAGTTGGCTGCTCAGGCGGCCGCGATTTTCGTCCACGGCCTTGAGTGACTCGCCGATATGGTGCGCCAGTTGGCCGTGCTCCGGCTGTTCGAAGCGCTCGGCGAAGCGCAGCAGGCGCAGGTTGGCTTCGCTGAGTTCGGAAAGGTCGGCGCTGGACCATTCGCTGCGTTGCAGGCGCTGCCAGATCTCAAGAATTTGACGTGCTTGATGAATTACCCGCTGGGCAAAATGGTGCTTGAGGCGCTCACGGCTGGGATCTTCTGGCTCGGTCATATCCTGACTACTAGTTAGGGTGCATGCTGAGGTCGAACTGATGGCTCTATGCTAGCACCTCTTTTCCGTTCGATGAGTGTCATACGTCAATTAACTGCATGTCCCTGGTATTCAGTTACCGACCTATTAGTCGCGCAGCGGAAATGGCGTGCATCCTTTATAGTCGGAAGTTCGCCAACCGCCCGTTTGATTAAAAGCGCCGCACGCGCTGGCACGATGGGGTAGGGTTGTGGTCGTAGTTTTTGAACGCACGCCGTCGATTAGAAGTGCATGAACTCAAGTGATTGAAAGGATATCGCCATGCTGGACTGGAAAAACCGTGAAGGCAGCGCAAAGGGCCCGGCCCCTGCGCCCAAGTCGGCTCGCCGCGGCTACCTGGGTAACCTGTTGATGAGTCGGGCCTTGCTCTCCCTGGTTGGCCTGTATTTGGTCGTGACCGGTGCCCTGGGTTGGTACTGGAGCGAAGAACCGGCCTTGTTTCCGGTCCAGCAAAATGCGCAAATCGCCGCCGAAAAGGATGGCAAGCAGATGGTGGTGGGCTTTACCACCGTCGAAACCCTGAAGACCGTGGTCGGCACCTTGCTCAATAAGCCGGGTGGCTACATCTCCAACGACCGCTTCCCGCCGGGCCTGTGGATGGACAACATGCCCAGTTGGGAATACGGCGTGCTGGTGCAAGTGCGCGACCTGACCCGCGCCCTGCGTAAAGACTTCGCCCGCTCGCAATCACAGTCGGCCGAAGACAGCGACCTGGCCAAGGCCGAGCCGCGCTTCAATTTCGACAACAAGAGCTGGGTGCTGCCCTCCAGCGAGTCGGAATACCAGGAAGGCATCAACTCCCTGAGCCGCTATGAAGCGCGCCTGTCTGACCCGAACCAGAAGGGCGCGTTGTTCTATGCCCGCGCCGATAACTTGAACAACTGGTTGGGCGACGTCGCCACGCGCCTGGGTTCGTTGTCGCAACGCCTGTCGGCCAGTGTCGGCCGCGTCAAGCTGAACACCGCCCTGAAAACCGAAGCCCTGGCGCCCGGTGAAGTGCCGCAGGTTGATGAAGAAGTGGTGGAAACCCCCTGGATGCAGATCGACAACGTGTTCTACGAGGCCCGTGGCCAGGCCTGGGCCCTGTCCCACCTGCTGCGCGCCATCGAAGTCGACTTTGCCGACGTGCTGGCCAAGAAAAACGCCACCGTCAGCGTCCGCCAGATCATTCGTGAGCTGGAGGCGTCGCAGGAGCCGGTGTGGAGCCCTATGATTCTTAACGGCAGTGGCTTTGGCGTATTGGCCAACCACTCGCTGGTCATGGCTAACTACATTTCCCGGGCCAATGCGGCGGTGATCGATCTGCGCCAGTTACTCAACCAGGGTTGATGATGGACGCAACTCAAAAGGAGGCCGCGCACCGTGCGGCCTCTGATGCCGAACTGATCTGCTGGGTCGACGAGCAGGACAATCTGCTCGGCCACCTCGTCAGGTCCGACCTTCGCCAGCGCGGCCTGATCGGCCGTTGCACCTTTATCTTCCTGTTCAATTCGGCCGATGAGTTGTGTGTGCATCGGCGCACCCTGAGCAAAGCCCTGTACCCCGGATTCTGGGACACGGCAGCGGGGGGCATGGTCGCGGCCGGTGAGTCCTATGCATTGTCGGCGGCTCGCGAGCTGGAGGAAGAGTTGGGCGTCAGCGGGGTAGCGTTGACCGAGCACGACCATTTCTACTTCGAAGATGGCGAGAGCCGCCTCTGGTGCAAATCCTACTCCGCCGTGTGGGACGGCCCGCTGCAATTGCAGCCCGAAGAAGTCATGGAAGCACGCTTTTTGCCGATTGAAACGGTCCTGCAGGAAGCGGAACAAAAGCCCTACTGCCCGGACGCCCAGGAGGGCTTGCGCCGCTATCTGGCCCTGCGTCGCTAAAGTTGTATAAATTGGCGCCATTTGGCTCTTAGCAAGTCGGCTTTTTGCCGTTACACTGCGCGACTTTTCACCCGAACCGCCATTGTTTCACCCTGGGATCACTGTAGGAGCGAGCTTGCTCGCGAAAAACTCAAGAGCGCCGCGTGCATTCAGAATGCCCGCGTCATCGTTGACGATTTTCGCGAGCAAGCTCGCTCCTACAGGTGGGGAGCGTGACCTTGGCGGGTCGGTAGCGCTGCCCCTGCCTGAGTGGGGCTTCGCGGTCGGTGGCGCCTGGCGCGCCGATCAGTCTTTGTCCTCCCAAGAGGATTGCCGGTGGCCAAAAAAGCCGCATCCTTCGCCGCCCTTGGTGGCCTGGTATTTTCCACCGACGCAGGTCGACACTGCCCGGACTGTCGTCAGCCCGTGGACGCGTGTACCTGTAAACAGACCCTGATCCCCGAAGGCGACGGCATTGCCCGCGTGCGCCGCGAGAGCAAAGGCCGTGGCGGCAAGACGGTGACCACCATCACCGGCGTGCCCCTGGCTGAAGACGCGCTCAAGGAGCTGGCTACCACGCTGAAGAAGCGTTGTGGAACCGGTGGCGCGTTGAAAGACGGCGTCATCGAAATCCAGGGCGATCACGTCGAGTTGCTGTTGGCCGAGTTGATCAAGCTCGGTTACAAGGCCAAGAAGTCCGGCGGCTGAAAGCCTCTTCGCAACCTGTGTCTAAACTCTGTCCTGCGAGTGGGGTCTACCTCCCTTACAGGCAAATCGTCATTTTCATTCTTTAGACTGCGCCTGCCTCCACGAGGGGCAGCGCCTTCGCCTTCATTTATAGGGGACTTCGATGTCCGTACGACGCACACGCAAAGACGATGGCAGCCAATGGACAGTTGCGGACAGCCGCAGTGTTTACGGGATTCGCCATTGGGGGGCCGGGTATTTCGCGATCAATGAAGCCGGTCGCGTTGAAGTCCGTCCGAACGGCCCGAACAGCACGCCGGTCGACCTGTACGAGCAAGTGGACGAACTGCGCAAAAGCGGCCTGTCGTTGCCGCTGCTGGTGCGTTTCCCCGACATTCTGCAAGATCGCGTGCGCCAGCTGACCGGTGCTTTCGATTCGAACATCGAACGCCTGGAATACCAGAGCAAATACACCGCGCTGTACCCGATCAAGGTCAACCAGCAGGAAGCGGTGATCGAAAACATCATCGCCACCCAGAACGTGTCCATCGGCCTGGAAGCCGGCTCCAAGCCGGAGCTGCTGGCCGTGCTGGCCCTGGCACCGAAGGGCGGCACCATTGTCTGCAACGGCTATAAAGACCGCGAGTTCATCCGCCTGGCGTTGATGGGCCAGAAGCTCGGCCACAACGTGTTCATCGTGATCGAGAAAGAATCCGAAGTTGAGCTGGTGATCGAAGAAGCCGCCAACCTCAAGGTCAAGCCACAGGTCGGCCTGCGCGTGCGCCTGTCGTCCCTGGCGTCGAGCAAGTGGGCCGACACCGGTGGCGAGAAGTCCAAGTTCGGTTTGTCCGCGGCGCAATTGTTGTCGGTGGTCGAGCGCTTCCGCGTGGCCGGCCTGGACCAGGGCATCCGCCTGCTGCACTTCCACATGGGTTCGCAGATCGCCAACCTGGCCGATTACCAGCACGGCTTCAAGGAAGCCATTCGTTACTACGGCGAACTGCGTAACCTCGGCCTGCCGGTGGACCATATCGACGTGGGCGGTGGCCTGGGCGTGGACTACGACGGTACTCACTCCCGTAACGCCAGCTCCATCAACTACGACATGGACGACTACGCCGGTGTGGTCGTGGGCATGCTCAAGGAATTCTGCGATGCGCAGAGCCTGCCGCACCCGAACATTTTCTCCGAAAGCGGCCGCTCCCTGACCGCCCACCACGCCATGCTGGTGGTGCAAGTCACTGACGTCGAGAAGCACAACGACGACGTACCGGTGATTGAGAACAAGGAAAACCTGCCGGAAACCGTGCAGTGGCTGGTGGACCTGCTCGGCCCGACCGACATCGAGATGGTCACCGAGACTTACTGGCGTGCCACCCACTACATGAGCGACGTGGCCAGCCAATACGCCGACGGCAAGCTGACCCTGGCCGAAAAAGCCTTGGCCGAGCAGTGCTACTTCGCCGTGTGCCGCCGCCTGCATAACTCGCTGAAAGCCCGCCAGCGCTCGCATCGCCAGGTGCTGGACGAACTCAACGACAAGCTGGCCGACAAGTACATCTGCAACTTCTCGGTGTTCCAGAGCCTGCCGGACACTTGGGCCATCGGCCAGGTATTGCCGATCCTGCCGCTGCACCGTCTTGACGAAGAACCGTTGCGTCGTGCCGTGCTGCAAGACTTGACCTGCGACTCCGATGGCAAGATCAAGCAATACGTCGACGAGCAGAGCATCGAGACCAGCCTGCCGGTGCACGCCTTGAACGATGGCGAGGACTACCTGCTGGGTATCTTCCTGGTCGGCGCCTACCAGGAAATCCTCGGTGACATGCACAACCTGTTCGGTGACACCGACTCGGTGAACATCTACCAGCGTGAAGACGGTTCGGTGTACAGCGCCGGTATCGAGACCCACGACACCATCGAAGACATGCTGCGCTACGTGCATTTGTCGCCGGAGGAACTGATGACGCATTACCGTGACAAGTGTGCGAGTGCGAAGATCAGTGCATCTGAGCGCACGCAGTTCCTCGATGCCTTGCGCCTGGGGCTGACGCGGTCTTCATACCTGTCTTCCTGACACCCATTGGTCTTTAACGGGGGGATTGGCAGCGTCTGCGGCTATCCTCCTAAACCATGTGTGGGGGCTCCTCCACGTCATATCGATCCCGCAGCGGTACGTTCATTTCTGCGCGCAGGGCGTTTTCGTTGAATGGCCAGGGGTTGGTTGTGATGGGAGGGGTCAGCGGGTTGTTGTCGTGATCGAAGGGTGGAAGGCCTACGGCTTGATACTCGAGGTTCTCCACTTGCAACTGCTGGCCCTGGTCCATGGCCGGGCTGCCATCTTTGTTAAATATCAGCGAAGTGCCTGGTATGAACCGCCCGGTGGCGCCGTCATAGGCATGACTCATCTCGTGGTACAGCGCAATCAAGGGCGATAGGGTAAAGGTCTTTTCGAAGTGATCGGGGTCAAAGGCTATCTTTGCATGTGTGGCGGGCGACCCGGCAACACCATCTTTTATATAGCCAAGCTCAGGCCGGTACTGGAATTTTTCATACTCCCCGTCAGGTATGTTGTCGCTGAACGCATTGGCGAATTGATAAGAGTTCAGCGCGATGAAGTCGGAGAGCATTATGGTCACCGGCCCGCCATTTTTCTCGGCAAGGCGGTCCATTTCCTGAAACATTTTCTGCCCCGCCGGCGACCCCCTGAGTTGCTCGAGATAGTCCTCTACCCGTTCAACGAATTCTGCGGGGCCCTCTATCTTGAAGCCTTGTTTGCCTGCGTTGGTGTATTCGACTGAGGCTGGTGTTACCTGTTCGGGGGCGTGGACCCTATCGGCTTTTTTGGCGTAGATCCGATCCTGAGTGTCGTAGGAGTGGACCGAATCCTGGCCCGCCCCGGTATAGATCGTGGTCTGGCGGTAGCCAACGAGTTTATCGTCGCCAAGTCCACCGTTTAAGATGCTTCTACCCGTCCCCGCATAGAGTTCGTCGTTACCCTGGTCGCCATTGAGGTACACCTGGCGCAGATCTGTCTTTTGTGCGGGGTAGCTGGCGTACAGCTTGTCATTGCCTTTGCCGCCCGATATCACGGCATTGCCGGCGCCTGCGATCATGATATCGTCGCCGTCGCCGTCACCGCCAAACGCCACGACATGGCCGGTTCCCAAACGTATGTAGTCGTTGCCTGTATCGCCGGTTACGCTGCCCACACGTCCATTCGCCACAATAAAATCGTCGCCGTCGCCACCGTGTATGTGCATTTCGATGTTGATCTGCTCGTCGACGTTAATACGGTCATTTCCTCCTGCAGTTTTGATTCTCAGCGAGTGCGCATCGTTATTGGCGGTCAGTGGGAGTTTGTAGTCTTTGCCATTTATACGTGCGTTGAGCTGGTGGTCTGCGCCTACGCTGATACTGACAATGTCGGCCTGGTCGTAGGTGGTAATCAGGACCCTGCAGATGTCCAGGACCTGCTCGCCTTTGGCATTCGTTTCATAGGTGGACAGGCTTCGGATCCTGGCGTTTCCATCGTCCGCCAGCACAGCGAAATGCTGAGTCTTGTCCGGTTTCGCCGGTGCTTCGGCGGGGGGAACAGAGAGGAGGGACGCCGGTGGCGTCGTAAGTATGTTCATTCAGGGGCGACCTTAATTCGGGGGGTTGGATGTCTAGCCACGCAGCTATCAAGTGCTCTGTGGTTTTTGTGTCCCGAAAATGTCAAGCCGCTTTGTAACAATCCAATGATGCCTACTGTGCTCAGGGGGGGCTGAGCCATCGGTCCTGATCGTTAAGTCGCCAGGCGATCGCCCATAACGTGAGGCTGCGCAGTGCCATGAACAGCAGAAACGTGATCCAAAGCCCGTGATTGCCCAACCCCTGCAACGCCCAGGCAACGGGCAACACCAATATCACGGTCAGCAACATCCCGTTGCGCATCTCCCGCGCCCGTGTGGCGCCGATAAACAGGCCATCGAGCAAATAACTCCACACCGCAATCAACGGCAGTAGCGCCAGGTAAGGCAAGTAGATGTCGGCGGTTTCGCGCACGCTGGGAATGTCGGTTTGCATGGCGATAAACAGGTGGCCGGCGAAGGTGAACAGCAGGGCGAAACCGACGCTGGCGATCAGTGACCAACCGCCCGCGACCACCATTGAGCGCCGCAACGATTGGCGATCGCGGGCGCCGATGGCGTGGCCGCACAGGGCTTCGACCGCGTGGGCCAGGCCGTCCAACGCATGAGCAGTGAGCAACAGGCCGTTCAGCAGCAGCGCATTGGCCGCCACCGTGGCATCCCCCAGGCGGGCGCCTTGTACCGTGATCATGAAAAACACCGACTGCAACGCCAGGCTGCGGATAAAGATGTCGCGGTTCACCGCCAGCAGCGGGCGCCAGCTTTGCCACCGCTTGAGCGCGGTCCAGGCAATATGCCCAGGATAGGCACGCAGGGCTTTTTGCGTCAGGGCCAGGCCGAGCAGCGCACCGGTCCATTCGGCGATCACCGAGGCGCGGGCGGAGCCGACTACGCCCCAGTCCAAGCCAAGGACGAACCACAGGTTGAGGGCTATGTTGACCAGGTTGGTGGTCAGCAAAATTGCCAACGGCGCCCGCGCGTTCTGCGTGCCGAGGAACCAGCCGACCAGGGCATAGCTGGCCAACGCGGCGGGCAGGCCGAACAGGCGGGTATGGAAGAATTCGCGGGTCAGTTGATTGAGTTCGGGGGAGGGCTGCATCCATTCCAGGGCCAGGTGGCTCAGCGGAATACCCACTGTGCCGAGCAACATCGCCAGGCCCAGCGCCAACAGCAAACCTTGCAACAGGATTTGCCGCAACGCCGCCCCGTCATTGCGCCCGGCGGCCTGGGCGGCGAAACCGGTGGAGCCCATGCGCAGAAAACCCATGGCCCAGGCCAGGAAGGTATACAGGCTGGCCCCGACCGCGACGGCACCCAGTTGGTGGGCATGGGGCAGGTGGCCGATGACCATGCTGTCGACCAGGGCCACCAGCGGTACCGAGATGTTCGACAGAATCATCGGCGCGGCCAGGGCCCAGACCCGGCGATGGGTGGGGCGGTGGCGCCAGTCGGTCAGTAGGGTGGGCATGCAGGCTCCTTGGTGGAGCGGCATTGTAACCGTCCCCTCGACCCGCCGCAGAACCAAACCACCCTCCGTCGGTCAATGTGACCAGCGCCACATCGGCTTGGCCGGCGCTGATATATAGTTCACCCCTCGGTTCCCTCTGACTACGAGTGCCCCATGCTTAACAAAGGACTGTTCCTGGCTTGCGCGCTGGCCCTGCTGAGCGCCTGTGATTCTTCCGATAAACCGGTTGCGCCGAGCGCACCTGCGGCGGCAACCAGCGTGGCGCCGAAACCGGCCAAGGCGGCGGTGGATGTGGCGGCGTTGAAGCAGCGCTATGCCGGTCGCGAGTTGAGCGTGGTGGACGTGTCCGAGGTGCAGTTGGACGGGGCCAGCACCTTGTCGGTGAGCTTTTCCATTCCGTTGGATCCGGAGCAGAAGTTTGCCGACAAACTCCATCTGGTAGACAGCAAGTCCGGCAAGGTCGACGGCGCCTGGGAACTGTCGGATAACCTGATGGAATTGCGACTGCGCCACTTGGAGCCGCAGCGCAAGTTGGTGCTGACGATTGATCCCGGCGTGCGCGCGGTGAATAACAACCTGCTGCCCGCCGAGTACAGTGCTCGCCTGGAAACACGCGACCTGCAAGCCACTGTCGGCTTCGCCAGCCGCGGCACGTTGTTGCCGACGCGCCTGGCCGAGGGCCTGCCGGTGATCGCGTTGAACGTCGACAAGATCGACGTTGAATTTTTCCGTATCAAGCCCGAATCCCTGCCGTCGTTCCTGGCGCAGTGGGGGCGCAACACCAGCCTGCAAAGCTATGAATCGCGTGAACTGCTGCCGATGGCCGACCTGGTCTACGGTGGGCGTTTCGACCTGAACCCTGCCCGCAATACCCGCGAAACCCTGTTGTTGCCGATTGCCGGTCTCAAGCAATTGCAACAGCCGGGGGTTTACCTGGCGGTCATGCGCGCGTCGGGCACCTACAACTATTCGCAACCGGCCACGCTGTTTACCTTGAGTGATATCGGCTTGTCGGTGCACCGCTACGCCAATCGCCTGGATGTGTTTACCCAGGCTCTGGAAGGCGGCAAGGCACTGGATGGCGTGGACCTCGAGGTGCTCGATGCCGACGGCCGTGTGCTGGGCCAGGGCAAGACCGAGAAGGGCGGCCACGCCGAGTTGCCGTTGCCGAAAAAGGCCCAGGTACTGCTGGCCAAGCAGGGCGAGCAGACCAGTCTGTTGCGCCTCGACAGCGCGGCGTTGGACCTGGCGGAGTTCGACATTGGCGGCCAACCCGCACACCCGCTGCAATTCTTTGTGTTTGGCCCGCGTGACCTGTATCGCCCCGGCGAAACCGTGTTGCTCAATGCGCTGTTGCGCGACAAGGACGGCAACGCCGTCAAGCCGCAACCGGTGAGCGTCGAAGTGCGCCGCCCGGATGAGCAGGTCAGCCGTAAGTTCGTGTGGGATGCCGACGCCTCCGGCCTGTATCAATACTCACTGCAACTGGCCGGCGAAGCGCCGACCGGGCGCTGGCAATTGGTGTTCGACCTGGGTGACGGCAAGCCGCAGTTGTATGAGTTCCTTGTCGAAGACTTCCTGCCCGAGCGCCTGGCGCTGGAGCTCAAGGGCAGCGACAGCGCGTTGAGCCCGGCCGATAACCCGGTGATCCACGTCAACGGCCGCTATCTGTATGGCGCCCCGGCGTCAGGCAATCGGGTCAGCGGGCAAGTGTATGTACGGCCGCTGCGCGAAGCGGTGAAGTCGCTGCCCGGCTACCAGTTCGGCTCCGTCACCGAAGAGGAGCTGAGCCAGGATTTCGAGCTGGACGAAAGCGTGCTCGACGCCAAGGGCCAGGAGGCCCTGACCCTGGAAAGCAAATGGGCCGAGGCCAAATCGCCGCTGCAACTGATCGTGCAAGCCAGCTTGCAGGAGTCGGGCGGGCGGCCGATTACCCGGCGCCTGGTGCAGCCGATCTGGCCGGCCGAGCAACTGCCGGGCCTGCGCGGGCTGTTTGACGGCAAGGAAACCAATGGCGATGGCCCGGTGGAATTCGAGGTGCTGGTGGCCAACCAGGAGGGCCAGAAACTCGCCGCGCAAAACCTCAAGGTGCGCCTGGTACGCGAGCGCCGCGACTATTACTGGAACTACTCGGACAGCGACGGCTGGAGCTATCACTACAACGAAAAATTCCTCAACCTCGACGAACAGACCCTCGACATCAAGGCCGGCGACACCGCCAAGGTCAGCTTCCAGGTGGAGTGGGGCCCGTACCGTGTCGAGGTCGAAGACCCGCAGACCGGGCTGGTCAGCAGCCTGCGCTTCTGGGCCGGCTACCAGGCCCAGGACAACACCGAAGGCGGCGCCGTGCGCCCTGACCAAGTGAAGCTGGCGCTGGATAAGCCGGCCTATGGCGACGGTGATACCGCTAACGTCACCGTGACTCCGCCGGCCGCTGGCAAAGGTTACCTGTTGGTGGAATCCAGCGAAGGGCCGTTGTGGTGGCAGGAAATCGATGTCCCCGCCGAGGGCAAAAGCTTCGCGGTGAAGCTTGACCCGAAATGGTCGCGCCATGATCTGTATGTGAGCGCCCTGGTGATTCGTCCCGGCGAGCGCAAGGCCAATATCACCCCCAAACGCGCGGTGGGCCTGCTTCACCTGCCGCTGGATCGCACCCAGCGCAAACTCGGCCTGACCCTCACCGCCCCGGAAAAAATGCGCCCCAAGCAGGCGCTGACGGTGAAAATCGCCGCCAGGAATGCCGACGGCAGCGTGCCCAAACAGGTGCATGTGCTGCTGGCGGCGGTGGACGTGGGCATTCTCAATATCACCGAATACCCCACGCCCGACCCGTACTCCAGCCTGTTCGGTCGCAAGGCCTATGGTGTGGACCAATTTGACATCTATGGCCAGTTGATCGAAGCCGGCCAGGGCCGTCTGGCCAGCCTGGCGTTCGGGGGTGACGCGGCGTTGGCCAAGGGTGGCAAGCGCCCGGACACCAGTGTGACCATCGTCGCCCTCCAGAGCGCGCCAGTGACGTTGAACGAGCAGGGCGAGGGCGAAGTCAGCGTCAATATCCCCGATTTCAACGGTGAGCTGCGCCTGATGGCCCAGGCCTGGAGCGACGACCGCTACGGCATGGCCGAAGGCAAGACCGTGATCGCCGCACCGCTGATTGCCGAATTGTCGGCCCCGCGTTTCCTCGCCGGGGGAGATGAAACCACCCTGGCGCTGGACCTCTCCAACCTGTCGGGCAAGGCGCAGAAGCTTGATGTGCAACTGACCGCCGAAGGGCAGTTGGAATTGGTCAACGCGGGGGCTCAAACCGTCGAGCTCAAGCAAGGCCAGCGCACCACCTTGCGGATCCCGGTGAAAGCCTGGGGCGGCTTGGGGCAAGGCAAGGTCAAGGTCAGCGTGAATGGCCTGGACCTGCCGGGCGAAAACCTGCCGCCGTTCAGTCGTGAATGGACCTTGGGCGTACGTCCGGCGTACCCGGCGCTGCTCAAGCATTACCGCGCCGTCCTCAAGGATCAGCCGTGGAGCCTGCCGTCGGGCGCGCTGGATCAGTTCGATGCATCGGGGCGCCAGGCATTGCTCAGCCTGTCGAGCCGACCACCGTTGAACCTCGGCGCGCAGATCAGTGCGCTCAAGGCTTACCCTTATGGTTGCCTCGAACAAACCGCCAGCGGCCTTTACCCATCGCTGTATGCCGACGACGCCTTGCTCAAGCGCCTGGGCGTCAAGGGCGAGCCGGATGCCGCGCGCAAACGCAAGATCGAACTGGGTATCGAACGCCTGCTGGGCATGCAGCGCTACAACGGCAGCTTCGGTTTGTGGGGCGCCGATGGCGAAGAAGAATATTGGCTGACCGCCTATGTCACCGACTTCCTGCTGCGCGCCCGCGACCAGGGTTTTGCCGTGCCACCCGAAGCGCTGAAAAAAGCCAGTGAGCGTCTGCTGCGCTACGTGCAGGAACGCAACCTGATCGAAGTCGACTACAGCGACAACGCCGACCACACCCGCTTTGCCGTGCAGGCATATGCGGGCATGGTCCTGGCGCGCAGCCAACAGGCGCCATTGGGCGCGTTGCGCAGCATCTTCGAGCGGCGCAGCGATGCACGGTCCGGCTTGCCGCTGGTGCAATTGGCCATCGCCTTGCAGAAAATGGGCGACCAGCCGCGTGCCGATCAGGCGCTGCTGGCCGGCTTGGCGGCGCAACGCAATGCCAATGAGTGGCTGGCCGACTACGGCAGCCCGTTGCGTGACCAGGCGATGATCCTGGCCTTGCTGGAAGAAAATGATCTGGCCAAGGGCAAGCGTGAGGAGCGCTTGTTCACCCTGTCGGATCAACTGGCCGCCAGCCCGTACCTGTCGACCCAGGAGCGTAATTCCCTGTTCCTGGCCGGCCGCCTGGGCTTTGCCCAGCCGGAGGCCAACTGGCAGGTATCGCTCACCGGCAGTGGTGGCGTGCATGAGTTGAACAATCAGCAGTCGACGCTTGAGCTGGATGGCAAACAGTTGTCCAGCGACCTGAGCCTGAGCAATCAGGGCCAGGCGCCGGTGTACCAGCAGTTGACGATTTCCGGTTATCCACAGGTGCCACCGGCCGCAGGCGGCGACAACCTGAGCATCCGCCGTGAATACCTGGGCATGAACGGGCAGCCGCTGAACCTGCGTAATGTGAACAGCGGCGATCTGGTGCTGGTGCATGTGGCGGTGAGCGCCAAGCAACGGGTGCCGGATGCGTTGGTCGTGGACTTGCTGCCCGCGGGCCTGGAGCTGGAGAACCAGAACCTCGCGCAGAGTGCGGCGAGCCTGGAGAACGCCAGCAGCCAGGTGAAGGAGTGGCGTGAGTCGATGCAGAACGCGTCGCTCAAACATCAGGAGTTTCGTGATGACCGCTATGTGGCGGCGATCAACCTGGACGGCTCTGGCACCACGCATTTGCTGTATCTGGCGCGGGCGGTGACGCCAGGCACCTACCGCGTGCCGCCGCCGCAGGTGGAGTCGATGTATCGACCGAACTGGCAGGCGGTGGGTGAGACACCGGCGGATCTGGTGATCAAGGGGCGCTGATAGCCCCGCTTGGTATAAGCCCTTTTTGTAGGAGCGAGCTTGCTCGCGAAAAACTCACAGGCGCCGCGTTCATTCAGGACACACGCGTTATCGTTGACGTTTTTCGCGAGCAAGAACTAGGCGTCCCCCTCGCTCCTACAGAAGCCGATGTACGCTTGCAGGGGAATGGCTGCACGCTCGGGGTTAGTGGACGACCCAGCTGAGCAGCCACAGGCCGAGCATCAACCAGATGACGCCGACGATGATCGAGGCCCGCATAAAGGCGCGCACGGCCGAATACAAAAAGAGCAGGCCGACGATCAAGGTGATGATGCTGATGATCGAGGTGTCCATGCCCAATGCCCGGGACAGGCCTTCGACAAAATCGCCACCGGCGTTGGACAGCATATTGAACAGCCCGCTGAAGAACTCGACGATGTAATGGATGATCAAGCCCAGGGTGTGACCCAGCCATCCGAAAAAGTCTGCTTGCATAGGTGCGTCTCGATGAAGGAGTGGACAAAATTGCCAGGACTGAGCCTTTGGTCGTGCCTGGGGGCGGCTAGTTCCCTGAAGCATAGAGGTTTGCGGGGTTGAATTTGCGATTAATCTCCCATGGGGATGCGCCGACGAATGTGGGAGGGGGCTTGCTCCCGATGGCGGTGGGTCTGTGACCGCTATACCCAATGGCTCGCCGCCCTCGCGAACAAGCCGCCTTAAACGGGTACTGCGGTGGGCGTTGGGCGCTGTATTGCTGCTGGTTGCGCTACTGTGGCTGGCTGATCGCATCTGGCCTTTGCCCTTGCCCAAGGATGACCTGGCGCGCGTGGTGCTGGCTGAGGATGGCACGCCATTGTGGCGGTTTGCCGATGCCAATGGGGTGTGGCGTTATCCGGTGCAGACCAGCGAAGTATCGCCGTATTACCTCGATGCGTTACTCACCTATGAAGACCGTTGGTTCTACCAGCACCCCGGTATCAACCCGCTGGCACTGGCGCGCGCCACCTGGCAGAACCTGACCGGCGCGCGGGTAGTATCGGGCGGCAGCACCTTGTCGATGCAGGTCGCGCGCTTGCTGGACCCGCATTCGCGCACCTTCTACGGCAAGCTGCGCCAGCTATGGCGTACGGCGCAGTTGGAATGGCACCTGTCCAAGGAAGAAATTCTCAACCTGTACCTGAACCGCGCGCCGTTTGGCGGCACCTTGCAGGGCGTGGCGGCGGCCAGTTGGGCGTACCTGGGCAAGTCGCCGGCGCAACTGACCCATGCCGAAGCCGCTTTGCTCGCCGTACTGCCCCAGGCGCCAAGCCGCCTGCGCCCGGACCGTCATCCCCAACGCGCCCAGCACGCGCGGGACAAAGTGCTGCGCCGGCTTGCCGAGTTCCAGGTTTGGCCGCCCTCGGCGGTCGATGAAGCCCTTGAAGAACCGCTGCTGCTGGCGCCCCGCCTGGAGCCGAGCCTGGCCCCCTTGCTCGCCCGCCGCCTGAACCGCCCCGACAGCCCGCCGCTGATCCGCACCACCCTGGACGCCACCCTGCAACGTCGCCTTGAAGACCTGCTGCTGGGCTGGCGCGCACGTTTGCCGGAGCACACCTCGGCCGCGATCCTGGTGGTGGAGGAAGAGACCATGGCCGTGCGCGCCTACCTGGGCTCGGTGGATATCAACGACGCCAGGCGCTTTGGCCATGTGGACATGATCAGCGCGTTGCGATCGCCAGGCTCCACCTTGAAACCGTTCCTGTATGGCATGGCCCTGGATGAAGGGTTGATTCATTCCGAATCCCTGTTGCAAGACGTACCCCGGCGTTATGGCGATTACCGGCCGGGCAACTTCTCGATGGGTTTTACCGGTGCGGTGCCGGCAAGCACGGCGCTGTCCAGTTCGCTGAACCTGCCGGCGGTGCAACTGCTGGAAGCCTACGGGCCCAAGCGCTTTGCCGCGCAGATGCGCATAGGCGGTATACCGTTGGCGTTGCCTGCATTGGCCGAGCCGAACCTGGCGCTGATCCTGGGGGGCGCGGGTAGCCGTCTGGAAGACCTGGTCAGTGGCTACAGCGCGTTCGCCCGGGACGGCAGGAGCGCCACGATCCGCTTGCAGCCGGACGATGTGCTGAGGGAGCGGCCAATGCTATCGCCCGGTGCCGCCTGGATTGTACGGCGCATCCTCAGCGGCCAGGCGCGGCCCGACCGCGACCCGCGCGCCGAGCTGGTGCAACGGCCGGTGCTGGCCTGGAAAACCGGCACCAGCTACGGTTTCCGCGATGCCTGGGCGATCGGTGTGGGCCCGCGTTACTTGATCGGCGTGTGGATCGGCCGACCGGACGGCACCCCGGTGCCTGGCCAGTTCGGCTTGGCATCGGCCGCGCCGTTGATGTTGCAGGTGCACGATGTGCTGACTAACCGCGACAGTCAGCGCGGGATCACTGCGCCGGTTAAGGCGGTGCCGGCCAATGTCGGCGTGGCGGCCATCTGTTGGCCGCTGGGCCAGCCCATGAGCCGCAGTGATCCCAATTGCCGGCGCCAGCGCTTCGCCTGGACCCTGGACAACACCACGCCGCCAACCTTGCAGGCGCTGGATCAACCGCTGAGCGTGGGCTTGAAGGAAACCGTGTGGGTCAACGCCAAGGGCTTGCGGGTCGATGCCCATTGCCCAGGGGCGTTCGCCAAAGACATCGCCCTATGGCCCGCGCCGTTGGAACCCTGGCTACCCAGGGCCGAGCGGCGCGAAGCGCGTATCCCTGCAGCCGACCCGGATTGCCCGCCGCCGGCATTGGCCGCGTCTTCGCCGCTGTCGATTGTCGGCGTGCGCGAGGGCGATCAACTGCGCCTGCCCGCCGCCAGCCAACAGGCCCTGCGCCTGAAAATCTCCGCCTTGGGCGGCAGCGGCCGACGCTGGTGGTTCCTCAATGGCGCGCCGCTGGGCGACAGTGCCAACCAGGACAGCATCAACGCCAGTTTCGAGCAGTTGGGCCGCTACCAGCTCAGCGTGCTTGATGAAGCCGGCCAGACAGCCCGGATCGAGTTCAGTGTCGTCGACTAGGCGCTTATTGGGGGCAAGTGCCCCCGATGGCGTCTTTAAGAACACCCCCCGCTATTCACTTGCCTTCAAGGCCCATCCCCCCGAAGCTATACCCCTTCAGGAGCCTTTCATGAATATCGAACACCTCACCGAACGCTTGCACCGCATCCGCGATACCAATGCCTGGAAGCCGTTCCACAGCCCGAAAAACCTGGCCATGGCGGCCAGCGTCGAAATGGCCGAACTGGTGGAAATCTTCCAGTGGCTCACCGAAGACCAATCCCGCCAGTTGCCAGCCGACAAGCTTGCCCATGCCGGGCAGGAAGTCGGCGATATCGTCCTGTACCTGTTGTTGCTGTGCAGCGAACTGGGCCTGGACATGGACCAGGTCGTACGCGCCAAACTGGCCGACAGCGAACGGCGGTTCGCCCATGACTGATCGTCATTTCGACCAGTTGGCCACGCGCTTCGCCGAGAAGATCTACGGCGGTGCCAAGGGCGCGATTCGCCTTGCCGTATTGCAGGCTGACCTCAGCGAAGCCTTGCCGGACCGGCCCCTGCGCGTGCTGGATATCGGCGCCGGCCTGGGGCATATGTCGCTGTGGCTGGCCGAACGCGGCCACCAGGTGACCCTGGCCGAGCCCGCCGAACCCATGCTCGAGGGCGCGCGCCAACGCTTTGCCGACGCGGGGCAGAGCGCGACCTTTATCCAGGCACCCTGGCAAGACCTGCTCGGCCAACTCACCGAGCCCTATGACCTGGTGCTCTGCCACGCTGTGCTGGAGTGGCTGGCCGAACCCCATGCGATCCTGCCGGTGCTGCACCAGCTGACCGCGCCCGATGGCCTGTTGTCGCTGGCGTTCTATAACCGCGATGCGCTGATTTATCGCAACCTGCTCAAAGGCCACTTCCGCAAGATGCGCAAGAACGACATGGCCGGCGAAAAGCAGAGCCTTACGCCCCAGCAACCCCTGGATCCAAGGGCGTTAGCGGCGCAACTCGAAGGGCTTTGGCAGGTCGAAAGCCAAAGTGGTGTGCGGGTGTTCCACGACTATATGCCGGTGGAATTCCAGGCCCGTGCGGATTTGCAGGACTTGCTGGAAATGGAACTTGCTCACCGTCGTCACCCAAGCTTTGCCGGACTTGGGCGTTATTTGCACTGGATTTGCCGTCCGGTTTAAGCGGCCCAGTCTGCGGAGGTCGAAATGCGTCGTCTCTGTTTAATCGTGTTGTCACTCGGGTTGGGCGCTTGCTCCAGCCCCAATCCCTATGTCGCTGCGTCGGCCCCGATGCCACCGGCGCCGGCCCAGGCGGCGAACACCTTCGATGCCAGCGCTTATCCGGCGCCGGTGCGCGACTACGGCGCCTACCGCAACTGGGCGTGGCGCAACGGCCAGTTGCCGGCGGGGACGGCCTGGGCGGACTCGGCACAGGTGGCCGAGGCGGTCAGTGGAGCGTTGGACCAGCGCGGCTTGCGGCCCCTGCATGACAATCGCCCGCCGGACCTGCTGGTCAGCGCCGACGTGCACCTGGAGAAGCGCCTCAAGCAAGTCCAGGATGACTATGGCTACGGTTACGGTGGTTATAACCGTTATGGCAATGGCTACGGCATGTACAACTCGGTGCCGATCGTGCGCACCTACGAGGTGCAGGTCGTGGTGGTCCGGGTCAATCTGTTCGACGCCCGCAGCGGCCAGCCGGTATGGAGCGCCAGCGCGGAAACGGGCAGCCAGGGCAGCCTCAGCGAGCGGGGAGACGCGTTGCGCCAGGCCGTGCAAAAGGCAATGAGCGCCTATCCGCCCAGTTAACAGCTATTCTCATTAAAGTGCAGGTCGCGCCTTGGAGAACCACCATGTTCCGTCGTATCGCTACGCTCGCTGTTGTACTGCTGCTGGGCGGTTGCCAGACCAACCAGGTCAATCACGATTTTGACGCCAGTCGAGACTTCGGTGCCTATCGCAACTGGGCCTGGAAAGACCCGGCCCTGCAGTACCGCCCCGATGATCCACGGATCAAAAGTGACCTGACGGAACAACGTATCCGCCAGGCGGTGGGCGAACAACTTGACCAGCGCGGCTTGCGCCCCGCCGCACCAGGCACCAGGGCTGACCTGAACGTACAGGCATACCTGATCGTCGAAGACCGTCAGCAACAGGTCACCACCAACTACGGTGGGGCCTGGGGCGGTCCATGGAACGGTTACTGGGGCGGCCCGATGTACAACGAAACGCGCAACATCACCTACAAGGTGGCGACGATCCAGATCGACCTGCTCGATGGCAAGGACGGCAAGCTTGTGTGGCGGGGCAGTGACGAACAGATGATGGCCAACTCGCCTGAACCCCAGGATCGCAGCCACGCCATCCGCACCACCGTCACCAAGATCCTCTCCAACTACCCCCCGCACTGACCGATCCGGCGTCGGCACATGTCGTCAGGCAATCGGTCGCCACGTGCCGACCATATGTTCAATATCGCCCGCGCCTTTGAGTAACAACTCGCCACTGGAACCGGCAGCGCTGGCATACAAACGCACTTCACTGGGCAGGCGCACCGGTTTCTTGAACTCGACCTGGATGTCGATATTGGCGGCGGGCAGGTGTTCGGTGAGGGCGGCGAGGGTGCGTGCCTTGTTCCACAGCCCGTGCGCAATGGCTTGGGGGAAGCCGAAGAGTTTGGCGGTCAGGGCGCTCAAGTGGATCGGGTTGTAGTCGCCGGAAACCCGCGCATAGCGCCGTCCGATATCGGCAGGGGCTTTCCAGTGCGTCAGCTCACTGACTTGGCTGGGCGCTGGCAAGGTGTCGTCTGCCGCTTCGCCTTCGAGTTTTACACCGCGGCAGAGCATGCGGCTTTCCGCTTCCCAGAGCAGGCCGAGGGCGTCTTCGATGCGGGTGACCAGGTCAAAGGTTGCGCCCTTGGCGTGGGGCTTGAGGTTCTGGGTGTGCACGCTGAGGGTCAGGTCACTGATGGCGCCCAGGGGCCGATGGATTCGGATGCGATTGCTCAGGTGGATCAAACCCAGCAGTGGGAACGGAAATGCCTTGTCCGTCAGCAGTTGCATCTGCAGGCCGAACGCCAGGATGTGCGGATACGTCGCCGGCAGGATGGGGCTGTCGGCAAAACCGCACACCGTGCGATACGCCGCCACGTGCTGGGGATTGACGTTCACCCGGCAGCGCAAGCCCTGCTCGGGCAAGCGACTGCCGCTGATCTTGCGCTTGAGTGCCGCGCGCCAGTACAGCGGTGGAAGAAACGGCGTGTTGCCCAAGGTTCGCCATTGCATGCTTATGCTCCCAGAAGACTTTGCCCGCACACCCGCAGTGCCTGGCCGCTGACTGCTCCGGAACCCGGCTGGCCGAGCCACGCCACCGCTTCGGCGACGTCCTGGGGCAAGCCACCCTGGCCCAGCGAGCTCATGCGCCGTCCGGCCTCGCGCAGGGCGAAGGGGATATGCGCGGTCATCTGGGTTTCGATAAAGCCCGGTGCCACGGCATTGATGCTGATCCCGCGTTCCTTCAGCAGCGGTGCCCACGCTTCGGCCAGCCCGATCAGCCCGGCCTTGCTCGCGGCATAATTGGTTTGCCCACGGTTGCCGGCGATACCGCTGATGGAGGCCAGCAGCACCACGCGAGCGTTGTCGTGCAGGGTGCCGCTGTCGAGTAGGGCCTTGGTCAGCACCTGCGGCGCATTGAGGTTGACCGCCAGCACGGCGTCCCAGTACTCCGGGGTCATGTTGGCCAGGGTTTTGTCGCGGGTGATACCGGCGTTGTGCACCAGGATGTCGAGGCCCGCCGGCAGGTGTTCGATCAATTGGGCGGCGGCATCTTCGGCGCAGATATCCAGCACGAGGGTGCGCGCACCCAGGCGCGCGGCCAGGGCTTCGAGGTCGGCTTTCGCCTGGGGAACGTCGAGCAGGATCACTTCGGCGCCATCGCGGGCCAGGGTTTCGGCGATGGAAGCGCCAATGCCCCGGGCGGCGCCGGTGACCAGTGCCTTGCGCCCGGCCAGCGGGCGCGTCCAGTCCTCCACCGGTGTGGCGCAGGCTTGCAGGCGAATCACCTGGCCGCAGATATAGGCGCTCTTGGGCGAGAGGAAGAACCGCAGGGCGCCTTCGAGCTGGTCTTCGGCACCGTCGCCGACGTACAGCAACTGCAACACGCCGCCGTTGCGCAGTTCCTTGGCCAGAGAGCGGCTGAAGCCTTCCACGGCGCGCTGTGCGCTGGCGGCGAATGGGTCGCTGAGGCTTTCCGGGGCGCGGCCGAGGATCACCAGGTGGGCGCTGTGATCGAGGTTTTTCAGCAATGGCTGGAAGAACTCGCGCAGTTGCTTGAGCTGGTCGGTGTGCTGCAAGTCGCTGGCATCGAACACCACGGCTTTGATTTTGGGGCCATGCCCGGGAATCCAGGTCGTTGCTTCCAGCGGCTCGGGGCCATAGTGGTAGGTGGCATCGGTGAGTTTGTTGGCAAATGCAAGCACCTTGGCCGCCAGCGCGCCGCCGCCCAGCAACAGTGCGCCTTCGACCGGGCGCAGGCGCCCGGCTTGCCAGCGCTCCAGACGTACCGGTGACGGCAAGCCAATGGCGGCGACCAGGCGATGGCCGAGGCTTGAGTTGGCGAAGTCGATATAACGGTCAGACATGGAACGCTCTCCGAAGGCTGGGGTTCAAAGGGTTGACCACCCCGGGGCGGCAGTCGTTCGATTGAGCCTAGGCTAGTCTGAGAGACTTACCCCACAACCGACAGGGAGCTTTCCATGACTCAATTGCGCCGTGTAGCGATCATTGGCGGTAATCGCATTCCTTTCGCCCGCTCCAATGGCCCTTATGCCACGGCGAGCAACCAGGCGATGCTGACCGCGGCCCTGGAGGGCCTGATCGAACGCTACAACCTGCACGGCCTGCGTTTGGGCGAGGTGGCCGCCGGGGCGGTGCTCAAGCATTCCCGTGACTTCAACCTGACCCGCGAATGCGTGCTCGGTTCGCGCCTGTCGCCGCAAACCCCGGCCTACGACATCCAGCAGGCCTGCGGCACCGGGCTTGAAGCCGCGTTGCTGGTGGCCAACAAGATCGCTTTGGGCCAGATCGAGTGCGGGATTGCCGGCGGGGTGGACACCACGTCCGATGCCCCCATCGGCGTGAATGAAGGGCTGCGCCAGATTCTGCTGCAAGCCAATCGCAGCAAAACCTTGGCGGATAGACTAAAAGTCCTGTTACAACTTCGTCCCCATCACCTCAAGCCGGAACTGCCGCGCAATGGCGAACCACGCACCGGTTTGTCCATGGGCCAACACTGCGAGTTGATGGCGCAAACCTGGCAGATTCCCCGTGCAGAACAGGAACAGCTGGCCCTGGAAAGCCACCAGAAAATGGCTGCGGCCTATGCCGAGGGCTGGCACAACGATTTGCTGACACCGTTTCTCGGCCTGACCCGTGACAACAATCTGCGCCCCGACTTGACCCTGGAAAAACTCGCTGCGCTCAAGCCTGCCTTCGAACGCAGCGAGAAAGGTACGCTCACTGCCGGCAATTCCACGCCGCTGACCGACGGCGCCTCCCTGGTGCTGCTCGGCAGCGAAGCCTGGGCTCGGGAGCGCGGTTTGCCGATCCTGGCGTACCTGCGCGATGGCGAAGCGGCGGCGGTGGATTTCGTCAACGGTGCCGAGGGCCTGTTGATGGCGCCGGTGTACGCCGTGCCGCGTTTGCTGGCGAGGAACGGCCTGACGCTGCAGGACTTCGATTACTACGAGATTCACGAAGCGTTCGCGGCCCAGGTGTTGTGCACGCTCAAGGCGTGGGAGGATGCGGACTACTGCAAGACACGCCTCGGGCTGGATGCGCCGCTGGGGTCTATCGACCGCAGCCGGCTCAACGTCAAGGGCAGTTCGCTGGCAGCCGGGCACCCGTTTGCTGCCACGGGTGGGCGTATCGTCGCCAACCTGGCCAAGCTGCTGGATGCCGCGGGCAAGGGACGCGGGCTGATTTCGATCTGCGCCGCCGGTGGGCAAGGTGTGACGGCAATCATCGAACGTTGATTGCGCCGGAAATTGGCATATTGGATGCATTCTTAAACGGTCAAAGGTCGGTAGCCCCTCCCCGAGGCGAGTGGATTGCCGTATAACGAGTGCCATACGCGTGTTTGGTAATAAAGGACCCACAATAAAAGCTGATGAAGACTCCTAAACGCATTGAACCCCTGATCGAAGACGGTCTGGTCGACGAAGTGCTGCGCCCACTCATGAGTGGTAAAGAAGCAGCTGTTTATGTGGTGCGCTGCGGCAACGAATTGCGTTGCGCCAAGGTTTACAAGGAGGCGAATAAACGAAGTTTTCGTCAGGCGTCCGAATACCAGGAAGGCCGCAAGGTCCGCAACAGCCGGCAGGCCCGGGCCATGGCCAAGGGTTCCAAGTTCGGTAAGAAAGAAACCGAGGACGCCTGGCAGAACGCTGAAGTCGCGGCGTTGTTCCGCCTGGCCGGTGCCGGCGTTCGCGTGCCCAAGCCCTACGACTTCCTCGAAGGCGTGCTGTTGATGGAACTGGTGGCCGACGAGTACGGCGATGCGGCGCCGCGTCTGAATGATGTGGTGCTGGAGCCGGACCAGGCGCGCGAATACCACGCCTTCCTGATTTCCCAGATCGTGCTGATGCTGTGTACCGGCCTGGTGCACGGTGACCTGTCCGAGTTCAACGTACTGCTCACACCTACGGGGCCGGTGATCATCGACCTGCCCCAAGCGGTGGATGCGGCGGGCAACAACCACGCGTTCAACATGCTGGAGCGGGATGTGGGCAACATGGCGTCCTACTTCGGGCGTTTTGCGCCGGAGTTGAAGAAGACCAAGTACGCCAAGGAAATGTGGGCGTTGTATGAAGCCGGCACTTTGCACCCGGCCAGCATCTTGACCGGCGAGTTCGACGAACCGGAAGAGCTGGCGGATGTCGGCGGCGTGATCCGCGAAATCGAAGCAGCGCGGCTGGATGAAGAGCGACGCCAGGCGATTCGGGCGGCGGATGATGCACCGCCAGGCAAAGCGTCGGAAGAGCCTCCGCCGCCGCCTTGGATGCAGTGATCCCCACGCTGTTGTCGATCTAAAAGTGAGGAAGTGATCTTCAAGCAATTGGAGATCTAAAAATGTGGGAGGGGGCTTGCCCCCGATGGCGCCGTGTCAGTCGATACTTGTATTGACTGGTCCACTGCTATCGGGGGCAAGCCCCCTCCCACATTGGTTTTGTGTACACCTTTTACTCCTTCAGGCGCAGCAACTGCCCGACGCCAACTCCTTGAGAATCGGACAATCCGGCCGGTGATCCCCCTGGCAGTGCTCCACCAGGTCCTGCAACGTATCGCGCAGTTGCCCCAGCTCGCGAATCTTCTGGTTCAACTCCTCGATATGCTGGCGCGCCAAGGCTTTCACGTCGGCGCTGGCCCGGTGCCGGTCTTGCCACAGGGCCAGCAACTTGCCGACTTCCTCCAGGGAAAACCCCAGGTCCCGCGAACGCTTGATAAACGCCAGGGTGTGCAACTCGTCGGGGCCGTACACGCGGTAGCCGCTGTCGGTGCGATGGGCGGCTTTCAGCAGGCCGATGGATTCGTAGTAGCGAATCATCTTCGCGCTCAAGCCACTTGAGCGCGCCGCTTGGCCGATGTTCATGCTCATGGGTGCGGGTCCTCCAGATCCTTGGGTTTCCAGGTTTTCAACAGCAGGGCATTGCTTACCACGCTGACGCTGGACAGTGCCATCGCCGCGCCGGCCAATACCGGGTTGAGCAGACCGAACGCCGCCAGGGGAATGCCGATCAAGTTATACACAAAGGCCCAGAACAGGTTCTGGCGGATTTTCGCGTAGGTCTTGCGGCTGATCTCCAGCGCGGCCGGTACCAGGCGTGGATCGCCGCGCATCAGGGTGATGCCGGCTGCGTGCATGGCCACGTCGGTGCCGCCCCCCATGGCGATACCGATATCGGCGGCGGCCAGCGCCGGGGCGTCGTTGATGCCATCGCCGACCATCGCCACCACGCCGGTTTTCTTCAGTTCGGCCACGGTGGCGGCTTTATCGGCGGGGAGCACTTCGGCATGCACATCGTCGATGCCCAGCGCTTGGGCGACCACCTGGGCACTGCCGCGATTGTCGCCGGTGAGCAAATGGCTGCTGATGTGTCGCGCCTTGAGTTGTGTCACCGCCTCCAGCGCGCCGGGCTTGAGGGTGTCACCGAAGGCGAAGAGCCCCAGTACACGCGGTTGCGCGCCTTGTTCGATCAACCAGGACAAGGTACGGCCTTCGGCTTCCCAATGCTTGGCGGAGGCGGCCAGGTCGCCTGCCTCCAAACCGCTTTCCTCCAGCAGGCGCCGGTTGCCCAGGGCCAGTAACCGGCCGTCGAGGGTGCCGGCAATGCCGCGCCCGGTCAGGGATTGGCTGGCGCTGACATCCTCGACCTTCAAGCCTTGCTCGTTGCACGCATCCAGCACGGCCTTGGCCAGGGGGTGTTCGCTGCCGCGTTGCAGGGCGCCGGCCTGTTGCAGCAACAGGGATTGGTTGCCGTCGACCGCCGCCAGGTGCGCGATTTTTGGCGTACCGGAGGTGAGGGTGCCGGTCTTGTCGAATACCACGGCGCTCACGGCATGGGCACGCTCCAAGGCTTCTGCGTCCTTGATCAGGATGCCGTGGCGCGCGGCGACGCCGGTGCCCGCCATGATCGCGGTCGGTGTGGCCAGGCCCAGGGCACATGGGCAGGCGATCACCAGCACCGCGACCGCATTGATGATCGCTGTCTCCAGTGAGGCGCCATACAGCCACCAGCCCAGCAGCGTGATCAACGCCAGTACCAGCACGGTCGGGACGAAGACCTGGCTGACTTTATCCACCAGTTTCTGGATCGGTGCCTTGGCGGCCTGGGCGTCCTCCACCAGGCGGATGATCCGCGCCAGTACGCTCTCTGCGCCGAGGGCCAGGGTACGTACCAGCAAGCGTCCTTCGCCGTTGATGGCGCCGCCGGTGACCTTGTCCCCCGGTTGTTTTGGCACCGGCAGGCTTTCGCCGCTGATCAGGGCTTCATCGGCGTGGCTCTGGCCCTCCACCACTTCACCGTCCACCGGGAAGCGTTCGCCGGGTTTGACCAGCACCAGGTCATTGAGGGTCAGCGCGCTGATGGCGACGTCTTCTTCCTGGCCCTCACGCACCCGGATCGCCCGCTCCGGGCGCAGGGCTTCGAGCGCACGGATGGCGCTGGCGGTCTGGCGTTTGGCACGGCTTTCCAGGTATTTGCCGAGCAGCACCAGGGCGATCACCACCGCCGAGGCTTCGAAATACAGATGGGGCATGCTGCCGGCCGGGGCAGTGAGCCACTCATACAGGCTCAGGCCGTAACCGGCGCTGGTGCCGATGGCCACCAACAGGTCCATATTGCCGGCGCCGGCACGCACGGCTTTCCACGCGGCGATATAAAAACGTGCACCAAAGATGAACTGCACCGGCGTGGCCAGGGCGAACTGCACCCAGGCCGGGAGCATCCAGTGCAGGCCGAAGGGTTGCACCAGCATCGGCACCACCAGGGGCAACGCCAGCACAATAGCCAGCGTCAGCGACCAGCGTTCGCGGTGCAGGCGCTGGGCCTGATCGGCGTCGGTCTTGGTTTCGGTTTGCGGCAGGGAGGCGGTGTAGCCGGCCTTGTCGACGGCGGCGATCAACACGGCGGGGTCCATCTGGCCGAGTACTTCGATATGAGCGCGCTCGTTGGCCAGGTTGACGCTGACACGTTGCACTCCCGGCACCTTGCCCAACGCGCGCTCGACACGCCCAGCGCAGCTGGCGCAGGTCATGCCACCGATGGGCAGGTCAAACGTGGTGGATCCATTCATGGGGCAGTCCTCCTAAGACGTTGCCCCTAGGATCAACCTTGACCTGTGGGGAAGGTCAAGCGCCTTTAATACTCCAATGCCGCGGGCTTGAGGTACATGCCTTCGGGGCCTTGGGCGATGCGCAGCTTGCGCACGTCACCGGCCTTCAGCGTGATGTTCTGCGCGGGTGGCGCCAGCAGGCCAGGCAGGCAACCGGGCGATTGGCCCGGCAGCAACTTCAGGCGCAACGACACATTGCCGGCGGGCAGGTTGAATGAGGTGGACTGTTCCTGAAACAAGCGCCCGGCCAACTGGTCCTGGATGTACAGGCCGATCTCGCAGTTGGTCGGTACTTCCAGGCGTTCGCGGGAAATGATCAGCACTGCATAGTCTTCGGCGGCACTGGCCATGGGCGCAGCGGCAGACAGGCTCATCAGGCCGGCAAGGGCAAAAAACGACCAGCGCATGGCGAATGCTCCGTGGTTCACATCAAAGATAAGTGAAGCTTGGCCGAGGCCGCGCCCGAATACCAGCCCGGCTGATATTTTCAAAACTTGACCTTGCTATCGTGGCAAGGTTGAGACTGGGTCCAACCTCATTCAAGGAGTCATGTCATGCAAATATTCAACGTTCAAGGAATGACCTGCGGCCATTGCGTTCGGGCGGTGACCCAGGCGGTGCAGGGTCAAGACCCGGCGGCCAGTGTGAAGGTCGATCTGGCGGCCAAGAAGGTTGAGGTTGAAAGCCGCCTGCCTGCCGAGCAGATCATCAGCCTGATCGGCGAAGAGGGTTACACAGCCACGCTCGCCTGATTTTCTGATAGTTAGCGAGCTAACGTAATGTTCAAGGCACTCAAGCGCGGCTAGACTGTCGGGCTGCCGACTCACTTGGGTGCCCGATGAACCTGCGAATAATCCTGATTTTGGGTGCCTTGAGCGCCTTTGCGCCGCTGGCGATCGACTTCTACCTGCCCGGTTTTCCGGCGATGGCCACAGCTTTCGCCACCGATGAAAAACATATCCAGCTGACCCTGGCGGTGTATTTCGGGGGGCTGGCGATCGGTCAATTGATCTATGGTCCGCTGGCGGACCGCTTTGGCCGACGTGTGCCGCTGCTCAGCGGCGTGACCCTGTTCACCCTGGCATCCTTTGCCTGTGCCTATGCACCCTCCCTTGAATGGCTGATCGGCGCACGTTTCGTGCAGGCCCTCGGCGGATGTGCGGGCATGGTGATTTCGCGAGCGGTGGTCAGCGATAAATGTGATGCCGTGGGCTCGGCCAAGGTGTATTCGCAATTGATGCTGGTGACCGGCCTGGCGCCGATTCTCGCGCCGTTGGCGGGTGGGGTGATGGTGGGGGTGTGGGGTTGGCAGTCGATTTTCCTGGCCCTGTCGGTGTTCAGCGTGATGGCGGCCATCGCTGTGGCGTTCGGCCTGCCGGAAACCTTCCCGGCCCATCAGCCGCGCCAGCCTTTGTCCGGGTCGCTGCGCCGTTATGGCGCGCTGCTGTCAGACCCGGTTTACCTGGGCTACGCGTTGACCGGGGGGATTTCGATTGCCGGCATGTTCGCCTATATCGCCGGATCGCCGTTCGTATTCATCAAACTCTATGGCGTGCCTGCCGAGCATTACGGCTGGCTGTTCGGCTCCAACGCCGCGGGCTTCATCCTGGTTGCCCAGGTTAACGCGCGCTTGCTGGCCAAGCGCGGCCCGGCGTTTTTGTTGTCGCGCACGGTGTGGGTCTACGTCCTGGCCGCGTTGACCTTGCTCGGTATTGCCGCGTTGCGTACGCAGGCCTTGTGGCCATTGCTGGTGCCGCTGTTTATCTGCATCGCTAGCCTGGGCTGTATTTTGCCCAACACCTCGGCGTGTGCGATGAGCGGGCAGGGCGCTCGGGCGGGGAGCGCCTCGGCGTTGCTCGGCTGCATTCAGTTCGGTGTGGCAGCGGGTGCCGCTTCGTTGGTGGGCGTGCTGCATGACGGCACGGCAATGCCGATGGCCATGGTCATCAGCTTGTGCGGTGTATTGGCCGTGACGATTGCGATGTCGACCCAGCGCCTGCAACGGGCCAGGGCCGTGCAGGCGCAGGACTGAGGTACGGATCAGCCAGCGGCGGAGCGTTGCTGGCCGAGCGGAAAGCGATGGGGGGCCTGGATGCGGGCTTGCAGGGTGTCGGCAAAGGCGCGGGCCTCGGCTTCACTGCGGAAGGTGAAAGCGTCGCCGTCGAGACGGACCTGCCATTTATTGCCCGGGGATTTTGCTAACGCTTTTATCAGGATCTTCATTGCTGACTTCCTCATGTAAAAGAATCGTGGCAAAGGCGGCCAATATAAACCCGAACACGTTCACAAATATGACAAAAGTCAACTCTCTGACTAGCGGTGTCGTCCGTTCCTCGCAGGAAGAACGGGCGACACCGACAGACCGGTCTTAGAACCCTTCCAGCACGATCTTGCCCTTGGCCTTGCCGCTTTCCAGCAGCGCATGGGCGCGGCGCAGGTTCTCGGCGTTGATCACACCGAAGTGCTCGCCCACCGTGGTTTTCAGGGTGCCGTCATCGATCAGCGCGGCCACGCGGTTGAGCAGGTTGTGCTGCTCGATCATGTCCGGCGTCTCGAACATCGAGCGGGTGTACATGAATTCCCAGTGCAGCGACAGGCTCTTGCGCTTGAGCTTGCTCACGTCCAGCGCCTTGGGGTCGTCGATCAGTGCCAGCTTGCCCTGGGGCTGCAAGGCTTCCACCAGTTGATCCAGGTGATGGTCGGTCTGGGTCAGGCTGGCGACGTGGGTGACTTGCGGGTGGCCGGCTGCTTTCAGCGCTTCGCTCAGGGGTTGGCTATGGTCGATCACCAGGTCGGCGCCGAGGGCCTTGGTCCACGCTTGGGTTTGCGGGCGTGACGCGGTGCCGATGACTTTCAATGCGGTGAGCTGGCTGGCCAACTGAGTCAGGATCGAACCTACGCCGCCGGCCGCGCCGACGATCAGCAGGCTCTGGCCTTCGTCTTCTTTACCTTCACGCACTTGCAGGCGTTCGAACAACAGTTCCCAGGCGGTGATGGCGGTCAGCGGCAGCGCAGCAGCCTCGGCATAACCCAGGCTCTTGGGCATATGGCCGACGATGCGCTCGTCCACGGTGTGCAGCTCGCTGTTGCCGCCCGGGCGAACCAGGGAGCCGGCGTAGAACACCTTGTCGCCGGCCTTGAACAGCGTCACGTCGCTGCCGACCGCCTTGACCACGCCAGCCACGTCCCAACCGAGCACTTTGGCGGCGCCGTTTTCCGGGGCGACGTTCTGGCGCACCTTGGTGTCCACCGGGTTGACCGAGATGGCTTTGACCTCCACCAGCAGTTCGCGCGGGCCGGCGATGGGCGCCGGCAGCTCGATGTCTTGCAGGGACTTGGGGTCGTTGATTGGCAGTGAGGCGTAGTAGGCAATGGCTTTCATGGGGGGCTCCAGAAGTTGGGGATTGACTGTAGGAGTGAGCCTGCTCGGGGAAAACGCATAGGCGCCGTGCTGAACCAGAAGCGCTGCGTCATCGTTTACGATTTTCGCGAGCACGCTCGCTCCTACAAAAAAAGCAGAGTGATCAGGCGAGAAATTTCAGGCGCTTGAGTTCGAAGTGCTCGAGCACATCAGCGGCCTTGGCGCGGAAGCTCTGGATATGGGCGCTTTGGTCGTGGGCGGCGAGTGCTGCATCGTTGCTCCAGCGTTCGAGCATGTAGAAGGTCTCGGGGTGTTGCAGGTCCTGATGCAGGTCGTACTGCTCGCACCCGGCTTCCAGGCGGGTCGGTTCCAACAGGCCACGCAGCAGGGGTTCCAGGGTGTCTTGTTGGCCGGGTTTGGCGATCAGCGTGGCGATGACGTTAAAGGCAGCGGACATATTCGACTCCTGACACGGGATGAATGAGATGCACCGATCATTGGCTATTTCAGGCGAAGATAAAAGCGGCTAAAACAGCAGTCTGTTTCAATAATATTTTGATAATGGATGGGTTGAATGCTGCGTTTCGATGATTTGCAGTTGTTTGTTCGGGCGGCGGACTTGGGCAGTTTGTCGGCGGCGGCGCGGGTCATGGACCTGTCGCCCGCGGTGGCCAGTGCCGCCTTGAAGCGAATTGAACAACAACTGGGCGCGCGGTTGCTGGCGCGCTCCACCCGCAGCCTGCGCCTGACCGCCGAAGGGGAAGGCTTCCTGGAATATGCACGTGCGGCGCTGGGGTCGTTGGATGAAGGGCGCCGCTTGCTCGCCAGCGGCCAGGACCATGTCAGCGGCGTGTTGCAGCTGTCAGCCCCGTCGGATTTTGGTCGCAACCAGCTGTTGCCGTGGCTCGACGAGTTCCAGCGTGAGTACCCGCAGTTGACGGTGCGCCTGTTGCTGGGCGATCGGATCGCCGACCTGTTCCGTCAACCGGTGGACATCGCCCTGCGCTACGGCGAGCCGGAGGACTCCAGCCTGATCGCGTTGCCTGTCGCACCGGACAATCTGCGTGTGCTGTGTGCGGCGCCCAGCTACCTCGCGCGGATGGGGGCGCCGCGTCACCTGGAGCAACTGGCCCAGCACAATTGCCTGTTGTACATGCTCGGCAGTCGCGTCCATGACCATTGGAGTTTCCACGACGGCAAACGCGAAGTCAGCCTGACGGTCAGCGGTGACCGCTTCAGTGATGACGCTGATGTGGTGCGACGTTGGGCGGTGGCGGGTGTAGGCATTGCCTACAAGTCCTGGCTGGATGTGAGCACCGATGTACTGGCTGGGCGCTTGCGCGTGATCCTGCCGGAGCTGCGCGGCGAACGTACGCCGCTCAATCTGCTGTGCGCGCACCGCGCGCAGTTGAGCAAGCCCATCAACCTGCTGCGGGAAATGCTCGTGTCCCGCTGTGCGAAATTGACAGCACAAAGGTTGGAGCTATTGACCTCTGGGTAATTGCCTCCAGCAAAGCAGGAAACTTCACTCAGGTCCTGTCCTGTTCTGAGCTGTCGGACGCCGCGGAACCGGCTGTTTGCGCACCTATACTTTGGCGCCAACCGCAGCAGACATATGATTTAACAGGGAGTGAAACGATGGAACAGGCACCTTGCATCAGTCAGATCGCCAGCTTGCTCGCCGAGCCCAAACGCACCGCAATGCTCTGGGCGTTGATGGACGGATCGACCAAGTCTGCGGATGAGTTGGCGACACTCGCCGGGCTGTCACCGGCGTCGGCCAATGCGCACCTGGCGCGCCTGGCCGGCAGCGGCTTGCTGCGGGTCGAGGCGCGTCGCGGCAAACGGCTGTTTCGCGTGGCCGCCGCCGATGTCACCACCGCCATCGATGCCCTGGCCAGTACCACCATGGCCAGTGCGGTGCGTACTACGCCGAACGCATTACCGGTGGCACTGGTGGCGCCACCGTTGTTGCGCCGCGCACGGTTGTGCCATGGCCACCTGGGCGGTGAACTGGCGGCGGCGTTGTATCAACGGATGCTGGCGGCAGGGTGGATCGAGCGTCACGAGCAGCGTATCGAGGTGACCGTTAAAGGCGCGCAGCACCTGGCGGACCTGGGCATTTTCACCCAGGCCCTGGCGTCTCCGCTGGTCTGCGACTGTTTCGACTGGAGCCAGCAGCAACCCCACCTTGGGGGCGCGTTGGGGGCGGGGCTATTGCAACTGTTCATGCAGTCGAACTGGATCAACGCGCTCAATGATTCCCTGACGTTGCTGGTGAGCGATACCGGCTTGGTGGAAATCACCCGTTTGGCTGCCTCCCACGGGCACTAGTTTCGGTTTGCGCGGTAGCAGGGTCGTTCAGAGTTTCGGTCAGGTCGCATCCAGCAATAATCGGGAAAAACGATGCCGCACACTCGCTGAGGGGATTTCCACACAGGGGGTGCGGCATGGGTAAGCAAGGCTATAGCGCGGCAGAGCGATTGGAACGGTTGCCCATCAGTGGCTACCACCGAGTCATCTTTATCATCATCGCCCTGGCGTTTTTCTTCGACTCCATGGACCTGGCGATGATGACTTTCCTTCTAGGCTCGATCAAAGCCGAGTTCGGCCTGAGCACGGCACAGGCCGGCTTGCTCGCCAGTTCGAGTTTCTTCGGCATGGTGGTGGGCGCTTCGTTGTCCGGGATGCTTGCGGATCGTTTCGGGCGCAAGCCGGTATTCCAGTGGAGCATCGTGTTGTGGGGCATTGCCAGCTACCTGTGTTCCACCGCGCAGACGGTGGAGACGCTGACGTTGTTTCGCATCCTGCTGGGCATAGGCATGGGCATGGAGTTTCCCATCGCGCAGTCGATGCTCTCGGAGCTGATTCCGGCCAAACGGCGCGGGCGCTATATCGCCTTGATGGATGGGTTCTGGCCGTTGGGCTTTGTGGCGGCGGGCGTGCTGAGTTATTTCTTGTTGCCGGTGATTGGCTGGCGCGACATCTTCCTGGTGCTGGCCGTGCCGGCGGTCTTCGTGTTGGCGATCCGGTTTTTTATCCCGGAGTCACCGCGCTGGCTGGAGCAGGCCGGGCGAACTGAGGCGGCAGACAAGGTGCTGTTGGGCATCGAGCAAAAGGTGCGTGACTCCCTGGGCCGTGCTGACTTGCCGCAGCCCATCCGCCTGCCACGGGTGGAGAGCGCGCCGGGGAATTTTTTCTCGGCGTTTCAGCAATTGTGGTCGGCGCAGTACCGCCAACGCACGATGATGATCTGGAGCGTGTGGTTCTTTGCCTTGCTCGGCTTCTACGGGTTGACCTCGTGGTTGAGTGCGCTGTTGCAGCAGTCGGGTTTTGCCGTGACCCAGTCGGTGTACTACACCGTGATCATTTCCCTGGGCGGGATCCCCGGCTTCTTGATGGCGGCTTGGCTGGTGGAGCGTTGGGGGCGCAAGCCGGTGTGCGTCGTGACATTGCTGGGCGGCGGGGTGATGGCGTTCCTGTATGGGCAGAGCGCGGTGTTTGGCGGCAACGTCGGCCTGCTGATTACGTCAGGACTGTTGATGCAGTTCTTCCTGTTTGGCATGTGGGCGGTGTTGTACACCTACACGCCGGAACTGTATCCCACCTCGGCGCGCGCGACGGGTTCCGGGTTTGCATCGGCAATTGGCCGGGTCGGGTCGTTGCTGGGGCCGTTGGTGACGGGGTTGGTATTCCCGATCACCGGCCAGGGCGGGGTGTTTGCCTTGGGGGCGCTGTGTTTTGCGGTGGCCGCACTGGTGGTATGGGTGTTCGGGATGGAAACGAAGGGCAAGACGCTTGAGGAACTCGCCGAAATCTAAAGCGCAACACGCAACCACTGTGGGAGGAGCGGTGCCCCTCCCACATCCAGCCTGCATTCATCCAGTGAGTGCGGGTTACGGTTTGACCAGTCGCGCATCCAGGCTGTTTTGCGCCAGGCGTTTGGCCTGGTCCTGGGTCATGCCCAGGGAGGTGTACAGCGCGTGGAAGTTCTCGGTGACATAGCCGCCGAAATACGCCGGGTCGTCCGAGTTCACCGTCACCTTCACGCCACGTTCGAGCATCTCGAGGATGTTGTGCTGGGCCATGTCGTCGAACACGCAGAGCTTGGTGTTGGACAGCGGGCATACGGTCAGCGGGATCTGCTCGTCGATGATGCGCTGCATCAGACGTTCGTCTTCGATGGCGCGCACGCCATGGTCGATGCGCTGGATTTTCAGCAAGTCGATGGCTTCCCAGATGTACTCCGGCGGGCCTTCTTCGCCGGCGTGGGCCACCGTGAGGAAGCCTTCGTGGCGAGCGCGGTCGAACACGCGCTGGAACTTGCTCGGCGGGTGTCCCATTTCCGAACTGTCCAGGCCGACGGCCACGAACGCATCGCGGAACGGCAGGGCCTGGTCGAGGGTTTTCTCGGCTTCGGCTTCGCTCAAGTGGCGCAGGAAGCTGAGGATCAAACCACTGGTGATGCCCAATTGTTGCTCGCCATCTTTAAGCGCCGCGGCGATGCCGTTGAGCACCACTTCGAACGGCACACCACGGTCGGTGTGGGTCTGCGGGTCGAAGAAAGGTTCGGTGTGAATCACGTTCTGCGCCTTGCAACGCAGCAGGTAGGCCCAGGTCAGGTCGTAGAAATCCTGGGACGTGCGCAACACGTCGGCGCCCTTGTAATACAGGTCGAGAAACTCTTGCAGGTTGTTGAAGGCATAGGCCTTGCGCAGGGTTTCGACGTCGTTCCACGGCAGCGCAATCTTGTTGCGTTCGGCCAGGGCGAACAGCAACTCCGGCTCCAGCGAGCCTTCCAGGTGCAGGTGCAATTCAGCCTTGGGCAGGGCGTTGAGCCAATCGTACATTTCTAAAATCTCATCAGGTGCAATGGCGGCATTCTACAGGCCATAGCTGAAATAATCGGCAAAACCTGACCAGCAGGAGTGTATTGGTTTGATTCACGCAAGGGCGACGTGAACTAAGGTGTAACGAAACGTTAGCGGCTTGGCGCAGTCTGTACCCCATCAATGACTGATCTGCCGCACTAAAAGGCCCGGAATGCTCACATCCCTCAAGCAAGAAAAATTCATGCTGCTGGCGCTGATTGCCGCCATCGCCGCCTATCCGCTGGAGCACTGGATGCTCCACAGCGGGCAAATGGTCGCGCTGCTGGCCGGCCTGGTGCTGATCGGCTTTATCGTGGTCGCCTCCATGCGCGTTGCCCACCATGCCGAGCAACTGGCGGAAAAGGTGGGCGACCCCTACGGCACCATGATCCTGACCCTGGCCGCCGTGCTGGTGGAAGTGGTGATCCTGGCGATCATGATGAGTAACGAACCGTCCCCCACGCTGGTGCGCGACACCATCTATTCGGCGGTGATGCTCGACATCAACGGCATCCTCGGCCTGGCCGCGCTGATGGGCGGGATCAAGCACGGCGAACAGTCCTACAACGATGATTCGGCGCGGACCTACAGCGTGATGATCCTCACTGCCATGGGCGTGTCGATGGTGGTGCCGGAGTTTATCCCTGAGGCGGACTGGAAAATTTACTCTGCATTCACCATCGGCGCGATGGTGGTGCTGTACACCTTGTTCCTGCGCATGCAGGTGGGCCCGCACAGTTACTTCTTCAGCTACAGCTACCCGGAAAAGCGTCGCAAGCAATTGCCGGAGGAAGAGGCGCCGCCGGTGAACCTGGCGTTCTCCATCGGCACCCTGGTGTTTGGCGTGATTGTGATCGGTGCGCTGGCCGAGGTGATGTCCAAGACGCTCGACCTCGGCCTGGAAGGCACGGGCGCTCCGCCGGTGGTCACGGCGATCGTGGTCGCCGCTATCTCGGCGGCACCGGAAATTCTGACGGCGTTGCGGGCCGCGTTGGCCAACCGCATGCAGTCGGTGGTGAATATTGCGCTGGGGGCATCGTTGTCGACGGTGATCCTGACGGTGCCCGTGATGGAGGCCATGGCGCTCTACACCGGGCAGCCGTTCCAGATGGCGATGACGCCGGTGCAAACGGTGATGGTGCTGATCACGCTGATCGTCAGCGCGATCAACCTCAACGATGGCGAAACCAACGCCATCGAAGGGATGACCCATTTTGTGTTGTTTGCGACGTTTATCATGTTGTCGATGTTGGGCTTGTAAGCACCGCGCAATCCAATGTGGGAGGGAGCAAGCTCCCTCCCACATTCTGACCTGTGTTTGACTTAGGTTCCGGCGATTAGCCGCCGCGCCGCCTGGCTGTGATCGGCGATCAAGCCTTTCAGGTCCAGGCCTTCGACCTGTCCGTCGATCACCCGCCATTTGCCGGCGATCATTACCCGGTCCGCGCGGTCGGCGCCGCACAACAGCAGCGCTGAAATCGGATCGTGGCTGCCGGAGAAGCGCAGCTCATCCAGTTTGAACAGCGCGAGGTCGGCCTGTTTGCCCACGGCCAATTCACCGATGTCCGTACGGCCCAGCAGGTGTGCCGACCCTTTGGTCGCCCAGCCCAGCACGCCCTCGGGTGTGATTTTTTGCGCGCCGTATCGCAGGCGCTGGATGTACAGCGCCTGGCGAGTTTCGAGGATCATGTTCGAGGCATCGTTGGAGGCCGAGCCGTCTACGCCCAGGCCGATGGGCACGCCGGCCGCGAGCAGGTCGAGGGTCGGGCAAATACCGGAAGCCAGGCGCATGTTCGAACTCGGGCAGTGGCAGACCCCGGTGCCGGCGGCACCCAGGCGCGCGATTTCGTCCGGGTTGAAATGAATGCCATGTGCCAGCCACGTGCGCGGCCCGAGCCAGCCGACGCTGTCGAGGTAATCCACGGTGCGCAGGCCGAAGCGCTGCAGGCAGAAATCTTCCTCGTCGAGGGTTTCCGCCAGGTGAGTGTGCAGGCGTACATCGAGGCTCTCGGCCAGTTCGGCGCTGGCGCGCATGATCTCCGGGGTGACGGAAAACGGTGAGCAGGGCGCGAGGGCGATCTGGATCTGCGCGCCCTCGCCGCGTTCGTGGTACTGGCGGATCAGGCGTTGGCTGTCGTCCAGGATGACAGAGCCTTCTTGCACCGTCTGTTGCGGCGGCAGGCCACCGTCGGCTTCGCCCAGGCTCATGGAACCGCGGGTGAGCATGGCGCGCATACCCAGTTCGCACACCGTTTCGACTTGCACGTCGATGGCATTTTCCAGGCCGTCGGGGAACAGGTAGTGGTGGTCAGCCGCCGTGGTGCAGCCTGAAAGCAGTAACTCCGCCAGCGCAACTTTGGACGCGAGGGCGAGATTTTCCGGGGTCAGTCGCGCCCATACCGGATACAAGGTCTTCAGCCATGGAAACAGCGGCTGGTTGACCACCGGCGCCCAGGCACGGGTCAGGGTTTGATAGAAGTGATGATGGGTGTTGATCAACCCTGGAAGAACCACATGCTCGCGGGCATCGAATACTTGTGCACAGGGCTGCGCAGGTGCTTGCCCTATGCCCAGCACTTCGGTGATCACACCGTCTTGCAGCACCAGGCCGCCACGGGCATCGAGGCCATTGGCAGTGAAAATCGCGCGGGGGTTTTTTAACCAGGTACGGGTCGCAGGCATTGGCCGGCTCCTCTGAATGATGGGTTCAGGTTTGCCAGCTCAGTGTTGCCCTGTCTGCTGATCCAGGGTCGCCGGGGAGGGCGAGGTGGGTAGATTACGTGTAGTTCTGGATCTGGTCTAGCTGTAGGAAAGCGCGGCTTTCGAGTTCATCGCGAGCCAGCGCGCTCCCCCCTTTGATCGCGGCTTACCAAGGAATGGTGTGGCCCCGGTAGTCCACAAAGTGATGGCCGCCTTTGCCGGTGTAGGCATTCACCTGATCGACCAGGCCACGTACGCTGGTGGCGACATCGATGTGCGCGTTTTCGCCGCCCATTTCGGTTTTTACCCAGCCTGGGTGCAGGGACAGCACGGTCAATTTATGATCGCCGAGTTGGGTGATAAAGCTGTTGGTCATCGAGTTGAGTGCGGCCTTGCTGGCTTTGTACAACGCCAGGTCCGAACCATCGGGAATGGTGACGCTGCCCAGCACCGAACTCATGAAGGCCAGCACGCCACTGTCCTTGCGGATCTGTCCGACAAAGCGCTGGGCCAGGTTGATCGGCGCCACGGCGTTAGTGAAAAACAGCTGGCCGACTTCCGCCAGGGTGGCGTGGCCGGGCTCCTGGTTCGCGGGGCCCTTGACGCCGGCGTTGACGAACAGCAGGTCGAAGGTGCGGTCCTTGAGGCGCTGGCTCAGGGCAATCACGGCTTGCTGATCGTCCATGTCGAGTTTCTCGATCTGAACCGGGCCAACGGCTTTCAGTGCATCGGCCTTGTTCGGGTCACGCACGGTGGCGGTCACGTCCCAGCCGTCCTGGAGCAGTTGCTGGACCAGGCCAAGACCCAGCCCGCGAGAGGCGCCGATGATCAGTGCGGTTTTTGGCGTAGACATGAAGAGCTTCCTTTTCAGACGCGATTCAGGGAATTCAGCGCACCACCTTACCGCAGGCGTCGAAAAAAAGGAGCGGGCCTTGCTGATCAAAAAACGTACAGTTTGCGCCGAGCATTGCACGGCGTGCGACCTGTGTACTCTTGCACGGGTTATCCACAGCTTGCTCCACAGTTATTGTGCGCAAGCCACGGCTGTGGATATAAGCGCTGCGCTCCTTTGTTCTAAAGGCCATAAGCAGCCTAACTGACTGTTTTGGAGTGAGATTGGCTTGGGGACCGGCTAGCTTGAACAAAAACTGATCAATGCCCGCAAACCCTTGTGACAGAGGGGTTACAGACGAATGTGCTCAGCTTATCCACAGGCAGGTGCACAGTAGATGTGGGCAGTTTCAGCGTTGCAGCAGGATGCGCCCACGGCTTAAGTCGGCGAGCTGGATTTGCAGGGTCTCGATCTGCAGTTCGCCCAGGGCCAGTTGCAATTCCACGCCATTGGCGGTGAAGGTTTCCTCCACGACCAAGCCGCCGAGTTCGGCGACGCGCAGCTTGACCAGGTTCAGTTCGGAGAATCCGCAGACGCAACTGAGCGGTACCCGGCTGATCAATTCAATACGTTCGGCCGTTTGCAGGCATTTATTCGCGCCGCCGCCGTAGGCACGGGCCAATCCACCAGTGCCCAACTGGATGCCGCCATACCAACGAATCACCAGCACCACGACCTGATCAAAACCTTGGGCTTCAATCGCCGCCAGGATCGGCCGGCCCGCCGTACCGCCGGGTTCGCCGTCGTCGTTGCTGCGGTACTGATCGGCCAGCTTCCAGGCCCAGCAGTTGTGTGTGGCGTTCAGGTCGCTGTGCTGCTCGATAAACCCTTGGGCTTCTTGTGGGCTGGTGATCGGTGCGGCCAGGGTGATGAAGCGGCTTTTGCGTATTTCTTCACGAAATTCGCAAAGGCCGGTAAGCGTGAAAGGCATAAGTTTCGTCGTCTAGAAGGCAGGCTTGATGCCACAGCCTTTGAGAATGATGTGGATCAGGTTGGTGCCGGCGTCTTCCATATCCTGCTTGGTCAGTTTGGTGCGACCGGTGACGCGGCAGATCTGGGTGGCGAAGTCGGCGTAGTGCTGGGTGCTGCCCCACAGCAGGAAGATCAGGTGCACGGGGTCGATGGGGTCCATCTTGCCGGCGTCGATCCAGGCCTGGAATACCGCGGCCCGGCCGCTGAACCAGGCGCGGTAGTCCTGGCTGAAATATTCGGTCAGGCATTCGCCGCCGCTGATGATCTCCATGGCGAAGATGCGTGAGGCCTGCGGCTGGCGCCGCGAGAATTCCATCTTGGTGCGGATGTAGCGCGTGAGTGCCACCGCAGGGTCGTCCTCGGCGGTCAGCGCGTTGAAGGTGCTGTCCCACAGTTCGAGGATATTGCTGAGCACCGCGATATACAGGCCCAGCTTGTTGGTGAAGTAGTAGTGCAAGTTGGCTTTCGGCAACCCGGCACTGGCAGCAATGGTGTTCATGCTGGTGCCCTTGTAGCCATGGCGCGCGAATTCATCTTCAGCCGCTTGAAGAATCGCTTGTTCGTTCTTTTGCCGAATACGGCTGGCGGGCTTCCCGGCGGGGTTGCTGTGGGCAGGAACTTCGAGGCTCATGGAGGTTTCCGTGCTGATCGATAGAGACGACGTGTGCACAGATAACCCACCCTCAAGCCTCAGACAAGTCCTGATGCAATAAAAGCGTCAAAGCGGTTCCAGAGTGTCGCTTTCTGGCCCGTGGTTTGCGGCAGCGGTGCCCGCCTTGGCTTCCGGCAGCAGCAGGCACAACACGATGGCCGTCAGCCCGCCGCTGGTGATGGCCGAGTCGAACAGGTTTTGCACCAGGGTTGGCATCAAGTGCAGCAGGTTGGGTTGGGCGGCAATGCCCAGGCCCACGCCAAAGGAGGTGGCGATGATCAGCATGCTGCGTCGGTCCAGCGGTGCCTGCGCCAGGATGCGCACGCCGGCCGCTGCCACGCTGCCAAACATCACCAGGGTTGCACCACCCAATACCGGCTTGGGGATCTGCTGCAGTACCGCGCCGATCAGCGGAAACAGGCCGAGGCAAAACAACACGACACCGATGTATAAGCCAACGTAACGGCTGGCGACGCCGGTGAGTTGGATCACGCCATTGTTCTGGGCGAAGGTCGTGTTGGGGAACGCACTGAACGTCGCGGCGATCATGCAACTGACGCCGTCCCCCAGCACGCCACCTTTGAGCCGGCCTATATAGGAAGGCCCGCTGATGGGCTGGCGGGCGATCATGCAATTGGCGGTAAGGTCGCCCACGGTTTCGATGCTGCTGATCAGATAAATCAGCGCGATCGGCAGGAAGGCGCTCCAGTCGAAGTTGAAACCGAAACGGAACGGCATCGGCACGCTGATCAAGGGCAGGTCGGGCAGGGCTTGGGGCACCAGCTTGCCGCTGAACCAGGCGGCTATGCTGCCAAGGGCCAGGCCGATGATGATCGCCGAGAGGCGCACCCATGGGGTATTCGAGCGGTTGAGCAGGATAATGGTCAATACCACGAACAGGCCCAGCGCCAGGTTGGTGGGCGCGCCGAAATCGGGGGCGTTGAAGCCGCCGCCCAGGTCGGTGATCCCAACCTTGATCAGGCTGATGCCGATCAGGGTGATGACAATCCCGGTGACCAGCGGCGTGATTACTCGACGCAATTGACCGATAAATCGGCTCAGTACGATCTGGACGGCTGCGCCGAAAAAGCACACACCGAAGATCATCGCCATGATGTCTTCCGGGCTACCGCCGCGTTGCTTCACGAGGAACCCGGCCGACAACACCGCGCCCAGAAACGCAAAGCTGGTGCCTTGCAGGCAGATCATGCCGGCGCCGATGCCAAATGGCCTGCGTGCCTGGATGAATGTGCCGACACCGGACACCATCAGCGCCATGCTGATCAGGTAGGGCAGGTGGGCGGTGAGGCCCAGGGTGGAGCCGATGATCAGCGGCGGAGTGATGATACCGACGAAGGCCGCCAGTACATGTTGCAGGGCGGCCAATATCGCCGCTAAGGGTTTTGGGCGGTCATTGAGGCCGTAGATCAGGTCACTGGGGCTGGAAGATTCTGGTGGCATGGCGGGCAAACTCGAGGCGGACAGTTCTAGGTCCCAGTGCCCTTGCAAAAAGCTGTCCAGTTGCTCAGCTTTTTGTGTGGAGCCCGAATTACCGTGTTGCCGCCAGACTTTCCAGGAAGCTTTCCAGCACCAAATGGGGGCGACGGCCTTTGCGCGTGACCGAAGCCAGGCTCAAATCGTAAAAGCGTGTAGCCGATTTCAACGCGCGTAGTCGGCCTTGTTGCACCCAGAGGCTGGCGTAGTGGTCGGGCAGGTAGCCGATATAGCGGCCGGTCAGGATCAGGAACGCCATGCCTTCGCGGTCCGAAGCGCTGGCAGTGCAATTGAGTGCCTGGTAGTGGGCCTGGATCTCGGCGGGCAGGCGAAAGGTGGGGGCGATGGCGTCCTGGGTGTTGATACGTTCGTCGTCCAGTTGCTTGTCGTCGGCATAAAACAGGGGATGGCCAACCGCGCAGTAGAGCAGTGAGCGTTCGCTGTACAGCGGTTGGTATTCCAGGCCGGACAATGCACTGGCCTGGGGCACCACACCGACATGCAGGCGCCCGTCGAGTACGCCTTGTTCCACTTCATTGGGCGCGATCATGCGGATCTGGATTTGCACGTCCGGACCGCGCTCCTTCAACTGCGCCAGGGCGTGAGTGATGCGCATGTGGGGCAGGGTGACCAGGTTGTCGGTGAGGCCAATGATCAACTCGCCGCGCAAATGCTGGTGCAGGCCGTTGACCTCGGTGCGAAAGCTTTCCAGGGCACTTAACAGTTGCAGGGCCGATTGGTAGACCTCGCGGCCTTCTTCGGTCAGGGAGAAACCGGCGCGCCCGCGTTGGCACAGCCTTAACCCGAGGCGTTGCTCCAGGTCGCTCATTTGCTGGCTGATGGCCGAGCGCCCGATGCCCAGCACGGTTTCCGCCGCCGAGAAGCCACCGCATTCCACCACGCTGCGGAAGATACGCAGCAGGCGAATATCGAAGTCACTGACTTGAGCCAGGGGATCGGGTCGGCGACTGCTCATAGTTTAGTGAATCCCTGACTGAAGGTTAGAAGAGTTGAATTTCACCGACTTTATCCCCGTGGCAATTTAGCTGCAACAACGCTTTTTCAATCCCGACGCTGCCTGTTGCCCTGCGAGGTTTTGCTGATGAACATGCCCGAAAACGCCCCATCGTCCCTGGCCAGCCAACTGAAGTTGGACGCGCACTGGATGCCCTACACCGCCAACCGTAACTTCCAGCGCGACCCGCGCCTGATCGTGGCCGCCGAAGGCAGCTGGTTGACCGATGACAAGGGGCGCAAGGTTTACGATTCGTTGTCGGGGCTGTGGACCTGCGGCGCCGGGCATACGCGCAAGGAGATCCAGGAAGCCGTCGCCAAGCAACTGGGTACCCTGGATTACTCGCCGGGCTTTCAATACGGTCATCCGTTGTCCTTCCAATTGGCGGAAAAGATCACCGACCTGACCCCAGGCAACCTGAACCATGTGTTCTTCACTGACTCCGGCTCCGAGTGCGCCGACACGGCGGTGAAAATGGTGCGTGCCTATTGGCGCCTGAAAGGCCAGGCGACCAAGACCAAGATGATTGGGCGTGCCCGTGGTTATCACGGTGTGAACATCGCCGGTACTAGCCTGGGCGGCGTCAACGGCAACCGTAAGCTGTTTGGCCAGGCGATGATGGATGTCGACCATCTGCCTCACACCTTGCTGGCCAGCAATGCCTTTTCCCGCGGCATGCCGGAGCAGGGCGGTATCGCCTTGGCCGATGAGCTGCTCAAGCTGATCGAATTGCATGACGCGTCGAACATCGCGGCAGTGTTTGTCGAGCCGATGGCCGGTTCCGCTGGCGTGCTGGTGCCGCCACAGGGTTATCTCAAGCGCCTGCGTGAAATCTGCGACCAGCACAACATCCTGTTGGTATTCGATGAAGTGATCACCGGTTTTGGCCGTACCGGCTCGATGTTCGGTGCGGACAGCTTCGGCGTGACCCCGGACTTGATGTGCATCGCCAAGCAAGTCACCAACGGCGCGATCCCGATGGGCGCAGTGATTGCCAGCAGCGAGATCTACCAGACCTTCATGAACCAGGCGACGCCGGAGTACGCAGTGGAGTTCCCCCACGGCTACACCTATTCGGCGCACCCGGTGGCCTGTGCCGCTGGCTTGGCGGCACTGGATCTGCTGCAGAAGGAAAACCTGGTGCAGAGCGTGGCTGAAGTCGCGCCACACTTTGAGAATGCGCTGCACGGCTTGAAGGGCAGCAAGAACGTAATCGACATTCGTAACTACGGCCTGGCCGGTGCGATCCAGATTGCCCCGCGTGATGGTGATGCGATCGTGCGTCCATTCGAGGCCGGCATGGCTTTGTGGAAAGCTGGCTTCTACGTGCGCTTTGGTGGGGACACCCTGCAGTTTGGGCCAACCTTCAACAGCAAGCCGCAGGACCTGGATCGTCTGTTTGATGCGGTCGGCGAAGTGCTGAACAAGATCGACTGATTTCTCCTTCTATATAGAACAACTTTTCAGGAGCCCTGCATGAGCCTTATCCAGCATTTGATCAATGGCCAGTTGGTCAGCGAGACCGGTCGCACTGCCGATGTGTACAACCCGTCCACTGGCCAGGTGATTCACCAGGTGCCGTTGGCCAGCCGCGAGACTATTCAGAGCGCAATCGATTCGGCCAAGGCAGCATTTCCGGCCTGGAGGAATACGCCAGCGGCCAAGCGTGCCCAGGTGATGTTTCGTTTCAAGCAATTGCTGGAGCAGAACGAAGCACGTATCTCGCAGTTGATCAGCGAAGAGCATGGCAAGACGCTGGAAGACGCCGCCGGTGAGTTGAAGCGTGGGATCGAGAACGTGGAGTACGCGTGCTCGGCGCCGGAGATTCTCAAGGGCGAGTACAGCCGCAATGTCGGGCCGAACATTGATGCCTGGTCGGATTTCCAGCCGTTGGGCGTGGTGGCAGGCATTACACCGTTCAACTTCCCGGCGATGGTGCCACTGTGGATGTATCCGCTGGCGATCGTTTGCGGCAACTGCTTCATCCTCAAGCCGTCGGAGCGTGATCCAAGCTCGACGTTGCTGATCGCGCAACTATTGCAGGAGGCTGGCCTGCCTAAAGGTGTGCTGAGCGTGGTGCACGGTGACAAGGGCGCGGTGGATGCGTTGATCGAGGCGCCGGAAGTCAAGGCGCTGAGCTTCGTCGGCTCGACACCGATTGCCGAGTACATCTATGCCGAAGCGACCAAACGTGGCAAACGCGTGCAGGCACTGGGCGGGGCGAAGAACCATGCGGTGCTGATGCCGGATGCGGACCTGGATAATGCGGTCAGTGCCTTGATGGGGGCGGCCTATGGTTCGTGCGGTGAACGTTGCATGGCGATCTCGGTGGCCGTGTGCGTGGGTGACCAGGTGGCGGATGCATTGATCGCCAAGCTGGTGCCGCAGGTCAAGGCGCTGAAGATCGGTGCGGGCACCTCCTGCGGGCTGGATATGGGGCCGCTGGTGACAGGGCAGGCGCGGGATAAGGTCAGTGGCTATATAGAAGACGGTGTGGCTGCGGGCGCTGAACTGGTAGTTGATGGTCGTGGCTTGAGTGTTGCCGGGCATGAAGAGGGGTTCTTCCTGGGCGGCAGTTTGTTCGATCGCGTGACGCCCGAGATGCGTATCTATAAAGAAGAGATCTTCGGGCCGGTGCTGTGTGTGGTTCGGGTGAATAGCCTGGAAGCTGCGATGCAGCTGATTAACGATCACGAGTACGGCAACGGTACCTGCATCTTCACCCGTGATGGGGAGGCGGCGCGTCTGTTCTGTGACGAGATTGAAGTGGGGATGGTCGGCGTGAACGTGCCACTGCCGGTGCCGGTGGCGTATCACAGCTTTGGTGGTTGGAAGCGTTCGCTGTTCGGTGACTTGCATGCTTATGGTCCGGATGGGGTGCGTTTCTACACACGTCGCAAGGCGATTACCCAGCGTTGGCCGCAACGGGCCAGTCATGAAGCGTCGCAGTTTGCGTTTCCTAGCTTGTAATAAGCGTTGAAAGCCGGCCCCTTGGGGCCGGCTTTCGTGTATTTGAGGCTTTTTTGATCGATATGACAGAAATATGAAAATAGGTGTTGACGGCAGATTCTGGAAGTCTATAATTCGCCCCACTTCCGGCGCAGTCGAAACGGAAAACTCCTTGGTAAACAAAGAGTTACGCAAGATTCGACCGCTCCTACAGAAGGCGATGTACGCTTAACTGAACGGCATTAGGGCTTGCCCCGCGTTGGGCTGCGCAGCAGCCCCAGTAAAAAAAGAACGCGGTGTATCAGACACTCTGTAGAGGCTGGGCTTGGGGCCGCTTCGCAGCCCAACGCGGGGCAAGCCCGCTCGCCACAGGGGGGATTTGTCTGGGGCTGAAAAGTGGGGCAGATACCCATGGTCATCGGGGCACGCGCCCTCCCACATTTGATCTCTGACGCCTGATAGACTCTCCACACTTTCCCCGCCCACGAGCCGCTCCCATGCTCCACGTGCTATTCAGCGTTTACCTGAAGATGCTGGTGCTCTACAGCCCGTTCTTCGTACTGTCCTGCTTTATCAGCCTGACCCGTGGCTACTCCAGCAAGGAGCGGCGGCGCCTGGCCTGGAAAGTGGCGCTGGCGACCCTGATCTCAAGCGTGTTGCTCTACCTGTTCGGCCGGGTGATTTTCAGTGTATTCGGCATCACCGTGGATGCGTTCCGCATCGGCGCCGGCAGTGTGCTGTTTATCTCCGCCCTGGGGATGGCCCAGGGCAAGTCGGCGGTACAGACCGACAACGTGCAACAGGACGTCACCATTGTGCCGCTGACGATCCCGCTCACGGTCGGCCCCGGCACTATCGGTGCGCTGCTGGTGATGGGCGTCAGCCAGCCCCATTGGGATGACAAGATCTCCGCCATCCTCAGCATCGCCCTGGCCAGCCTCACAGTGGGCGTGGTGCTGTACCTGTCCAACCGTATCGAACGCATTCTCGGCGACCAGGGCTTACAGATTGTCAGCCGGTTGATGGGGTTGTTCGTGTGCGCCCTCGCTGCGCAAATCATCTTTACCGGCGTGCGCGGTTACCTGGTGCCCTAGATCCGGTACTTGGCGATTGCCAGCTGGACCTTGTCGCCCGCACTCTCACGCATCAATTGGATGGTTTTTTCGTTGACCACCGAGGTATTCAGCACCAGGCAGGTTTGCCCGCTGAAAGCCTCGAACGACGAGCTGTCCCACTCCAGAAACGGCAAGCCCACCTGCTTGCTCACGCCCTGGCTGCTGTAGGTCACCAGTACCATCATCACTTCGCCGTCGCGCTCGGCGCAGGATGCCAGGCCAAAATCACCGCCCTGGCGTACGGTGCTGTTGCGCTTGAACAGCTCGAAAGAAGCCGGCTGTTGCTTCAAGGCTTCCAACGCATCGGCCGCCAACTTCGGCAGCGCCTCCAGCCAGGGTCCGCTCAGGGATGTCGACGCCAGCATGGCAGCAATGATATTCAACGCTGCCAGTTGCACCGTCAGGCCCTTGCCAGAGCCTGAGACCCGCTCGAAGCGACTGCGCACCGGCAGCCAGCCCAGGCTGACCATGACCTTGATGAATTCGTCGTACCACTGTTCCGTACCCCGGTGGACCTTCAACACATCGCTCACGTAGCTGCTGGCCAGCAGATAGCTTTTGCGAATGTACTCGCGGTTCAGGCCGCTCAGGCCGTCGGCAAATGAAATCACGCCGTTGTTCACCACCGCCGCATTGCAGTCATCCTCGACGTCGATCTTGACCGGCTGCGCCCCAGGCGCCCCAGGCAGTTTGTACGCGGCGATCAACTTGCGCCGTTTGGTGTGATTGATCCTTCTGTGATGTCGCTCCATTTTCCAGTTCTCCACAAGCACCCCACATAGGGCGTGTGACCACACTAGTCCAGGGGCTGGCGGGTTTTCCAGACGACAAACATCGCTTGCGAACACACCGCGAAAAACGCCTCCCAGCGATCGTTGGGCGTATCCCCCGGCCTTCCGGCTTTCATCGACAAAAAAAGAAAAAGCCCCGCATAACGGCAGGTGTTCACCCATCGTCACTCGGAGCTTTCAGGCCACTGCGGGGCCGTTTTCAGGCGACGGGCTTGGCCCCGTACCAGCGCGGCGTGTACACCCACTCACCGCCACCGGCACGTGGGAACGTGCAGGTGGTGGATGAGCCGACCAGCACCATGGTGCGCATGTCCACCTGGTCGGGCGTGAGTTGCCCCAGCGTGGTGACCCGCAGGGTCTGGCCGGGGCGCCCGATATCGCGGCCCAGTACCACCGGCGTGTCGGCCGTGCGGTGCTGCGCGACGATTTCCAGGGCACGCCCCAATTGCCATGGCCGCGCCCGCGAGATCGGGTTGTAGAACGCCAGGGCCAGGTCGGCCTGGGAAGCGAGGTCCAGGCGTTTTTCGATAATCGCCCAGGGCTTGAGGTTATCCGACAGCGACATCACACAGAAATCATGTCCCAACGGTGCGCCTGCCTGGGCAGCCGTGGCCAGGCTGGCGGACACCCCCGGCAGGATTTCCAGGTCGACCTGATGCCACGCCGGGTCACTGGACTCGTGCAACGCCTCGATCACCGCCGCAGCCATGGCGAATACACCAGGGTCGCCGGACGACACCACCACCACCGAACGGCCTTGGGCTGCCAGCTCGAACGCGTGGCGTGCACGCTGCATTTCTTCACGGTTATCAGTGCAGTGCTGCACCTGGTCGTCACGGAAAGGCCCGGCCATGCGCACATAGGTTTCATAGCCCAGTACATCGGTGCAACGCGCCAGCTCGGCCTTCACCGCCGGAACCATCAGTTCGGCCGCGCCAGGGCCCAGGCCGATCACGGCGAGGCGCCCACGCGCGCGGCCAATTTGCGACACATCCAGGGGCTGCTCGGCGACAGTGAGCATGATCTCTGCGTCTTGCTCCACCTTGGCGAAGCGCAGCGGCACGCCCAACGCCAACGCGGCATCCTGCAACGATGCTTGCGCCATCTGCGTCTCACTGGCCAACAGGCAGGCCAGGGATTGCACGGCGATCCCCGCGTCATGCAACGCCGTGCGCACACGCGCCGCCAACTGCGCACCGGGCTTGCACGTAGCGCAGACGTTCTTCGGATAGATCAGCAATTCATTGGCCGCAGGCGCACGCTCGGTATTGCCCACATGAATCGCCAGGCGCGCCTGCTGATCCTGCGGCAGGTTGGCCTGGTCCAGCCACGGCGCGGCACCTTCGATGCGCACGCTTTCGCCGGCCAGCAGGTCCGAGACAAAGCGCTTGCCCAGCTCCAGGTCACCCAGTTGATAGCCCGCCGGCGGGTTGAGCAGGCAGGTGCCGAAACGCAACTCGCCGCTGGTGGTGATCGCAGCGTGCACGCCCAGGGCCGCGGCAATATCCCGCGCCATGACGTTTACGCCTCCCAGGCCGCCCAGCAGCGGTACAACGGCACTGCCGTCTTCAGCCACGGCCAGCACGGCGGGTTCTTCGCCTTTTTCCAGCAGCAGCGGCGCCAGGGTGCGGATCACGATACCGGCCGCGCACAACGCAATCAGCGGCGTGCCTTGCTGGTACAGCTGGCGCAGGGTCGCACCGAACTCACTGTAGGCTTGGTCCGCGCCGTCGACCCGCCCGGCCAGGCCATGGATCAGCGCGCCAGGGTAAACCTGTTGAATCTTGCGCGCAGTGGCCAGGCTGCCCTGGCCAAGGATGACAATCGCCGGCTTCATCAACCTTGCCACCGTTCACCGGGCACGATGATCAATGAGAAATACGGTGACGACATCGGCTCCACCTGATCCAGCGGCACGATCTTCTGGTTGGCCATGGTGGCGCGCTCCACATACAGCGCACGCTCGGCCAGGCCGAGTTCTTCCAGCACCTGGCGCACCTTGGGGAAATTGCGCCCCAGTTTCATGATCACCGCCGCATCGGCATCCGCCAGGCGGCGCTTGAGGTCGTCATGGGGCAACACACCCGAGAGCACTGACAGGCTCTGGTTGCGATACACCAATGGCGCGCCGAGTACCGAGGCGCCACCGAGCATCGAGCACACGCCCGGGATGACCTGGGCTTCGTAGCGCTCGGCGAGGCGGTCGTGCAAGTACATGTAGGAGCCGTAGAAGAACGGGTCGCCTTCGCAGATCACCGCCACGTCGCGGCCGGCGTCCAGATGCGCGGCGACGTCGAGGCTGGCGCCGTCGTAGAAGTCGCTGATCACTTGCTCATAGGACAGCGGCGCCGGCAGCGCTTCGGTGGTCACGGGGTACACCAGCGGCATCAGGGTCTGTTGCGGCACCAGATGGTCTTCGATGATGCCGAAGGCGTTACCCTTCTTACCCTTGGCCACGAAGTACGCCACCACGGGCGACTCGCGCAGCAGGCGCAGGGCCTTGAGGGTGATCAGCTCCGGGTCACCGGGACCGACGCCCAGGCCGATCAAACGTCCGCGTGCCGGCATTATTCGACCTCCGTGGCGAGGGCATTGACCGCGGCGGCGGCCATGGCACTGCCGCCCAGGCGGCCTTGCATGATCACGAAGGGCACGCCACGGCTATCGGCGGCCAGCATGGCCTTGGACTCGGCGGCGCCGACAAAACCGACCGGGAACCCCAGGATCAGCGCCGGCTTCGGCGCACCGGCGTCGAGCATCTCCAGCAGGTAGAACAAAGCCGTCGGCGCGTTGCCGATCACCACCACACTGCCTGCCAGGTGCGGGCGCCACAGCTCCAGTGCGGCGGCGGAACGGGTGTTGCCCAGCTCCCGCGCCAACGCCGGCACGCTGTCGTCGCGCAGGGTGCAGATCACTTCGTTGTTGGCCGGCAGGCGCGCGCGGGTCACGCCTTCGGAGACCATCCGCGCATCACACAGAATCGGCGCGCCAGCAGCCAGCGCATCACGCCCGGCCTTGCCCGCGCCTTCGGAAAACTGCAGGCCGTCGATGGCCTCGACCATGCCGCAGGCATGAATCACCCGCACCGCGAGTTTCTCCAAATCAGCCGGGATACGCTCCAACTTGGCTTCCGCGCGAATAATGGCGAAGGAGTTGCGATAGATCTCCTGACCGTCGCGGATGTAATCAATCATCGGTGTTGCTCCGTGGGCGAGCGCGCAGCAGGGCGCCCGCCGCTTCAATGGAAAGAGTGCGCGCGTGCAGCCGGCCGAAGCCTGGGTGGGCGGCATCGCGAAAATAGAGGTCGTAGTGGCCGGGACTCACCGCCAGCAGGGTGACCGGCGCGGTATGTGCCGCAGCGCAGGAGCGTGGGCAGCCGGACAGGTGAACCTCGTGCTCGGTCTGTAATGAGGCCAGTCGCATGGCGTCGACCTTGGTATCGGCCAGGGCCTTTACGCAGCCACTGGAACCGGTGCAGGCGGTCATGCGCGCCAGGGGTTGGTCGGGAGTGCAGAGGAAGCCCAGCTGCCCCAGGCGTTGGGTCACGGCGTGAGGTTTTTCGACGTTGGGCAGCAGCACACCTTGCCAAGGGGTGAAGCGCAATGTGCCGTCGCCATGTTCGTTGGCGAGTTGCGCGACGCCCCTGAGCATCGTCGAATCCAGGCGCCCCAAGGGTACGATGGCAGCGACGTAGAATTGATTTTTTTGAGACTGTGGATAACTCCCGAGGTGCAGCAAAGCACCGCTGGGCGGGCGCTGGAAGCCGTCGGCTGGCAGCAGCGGCAGGCTGAGGCGGCTCAGCAACTTATCCACAGCCAGATGGCGCATGCGCGTTTGCTCTGGGGTGGCGAGGTCAAGAAACGCCTCCAACACCGCCACCACCAATGCATGACCCTGCTCCAACGGCACGGCAGCCAACGGCGCATCCAGTCCCGGACAACCTGCCAGGCCGAACGCGAGGAGCGTCTGGCCATTGCGCACGAACGCCGACAGCCACAGATCGTGATGATGCTCGAGCATCGCCAGGGCCTCGCCGCCGTCCAGTTGCACGGCGAACTTGGCCGACAACTCATGGAAACGCGGATGATTTTGCAGGGTGGCGAGGATCTGCTCGGCCAGCGGGCGGGTGTCGAACAGCATCTGTGGATCAATACCGGCACTGGGGCTGAGCATCAGGTTGCGTACGTCATCCCCGGCGGCGTTGCTCGGACCCAGGTCGGCGGCCAGCAGCCTGGCGATCAAGGCGTCTTGCTCGACACCGATCCCGCGAATCTGCAGGTTCGCGCGGTTGGTCGCCTCGATCACGCCCCCCGCGTACGCCTGGGCCGCATCCGCCACGGCATGGGCCTGGGCGGCGCTGATCGAGCCACCGGCCAATTTGATCCGGCAAATGCCGCCATCCAGCGCCTGGACGATACGCAGCAACCCCGGACAAGCCGAGGGGCGCAAGGTGTTCAGAGCGGGCGTTGGGTTCACAGGGCTACCGGTTCACGGGTAAAGGCGCGGTATTATGCCTGCTTTGTCCGGCGGCATGAAAAGCCTGCCCGTCGGATGTCGTTCAAGGAATTGATATGTCGCCCTGGCTGACGGTTGTAGGCATCGGTGAAGACGGCTTCAAGGGGCTGGGCAGGAATGCCCGGCATGCCCTGTTGCGCGCCTCGCGGATTATAGGTGGTCAGCGCCAGTTGGACCTGTTGCCGGTGTGTATTCGTGGTGAGCGCCAGGTGTGGCCGAGCCCGTTTTCCCTGGAACCGGTACTGGCGCGGCGTGGCGAGCCTGTGTGCGTGCTGGCCAGCGGCGACCCGATGTTCTATGGCGTGGGCGCCAGTTTGGCGCGCCAAGTGGCGGCTGAAGAACTGCTGATCTTGCCGGCGCCGTCGTCGGTGTCGTTGGCGGCGGCGCGGTTGGGCTGGCCGTTGCAGGAGGTGGTGACGCTGTCCGTAGTGGCCCGGCCGGTGGCGGCGCTCAACGCGCATCTGGCCACGGGTGTGCGTTTATTGGTACTGAGTAATGACGGCGGCAGTCCCGCGTTGATTGCTTCGTTGTTGGCCGAATCCGGGTTTGGGCCCAGCCGATTGACAGTGTTTGAACACCTGGACGGCGCGGATGAGCGGCGCATCGACGGTTTGGCCGAGGATTGGCAACACGCCTCGGTCGCCGACTTGAACCTGGTCGCCATCGACTGCCTGGCCTCCAGCGACACACCCCGTCTATCGCGCCTCGCTGGCTTGCCCGATTCCGCCTTCCGGCACGACGGCCAACTGACCAAGCGCGACGTCCGCGCCATGACCCTCGCCCGCCTCGCCCCGATGCCCGGCGAGCTGCTGTGGGATGTGGGTGCGGGCAGCGGCTCCATCGGCATCGAATGGATGCGTGCGCACCCCAGCTGTCGCGCACTGGCGATTGAAGCGGACGAAGGCCGCCAGGGCCTTATTGAACACAACCGCGACGCCCTCGGCGTGCCCGGTTTGCAGTTGATTCGTGGCAAAGCCCCGGAAGCCTTGCACGGCCTTACAGCACCCGACGCCATCTTCATCGGCGGCGGAGTCACCCGCGAGGGCGTGCTCGACACCTGCTGGCAACACCTGCGCCCCGGCGGCCGGCTCGTCGCCAACGCCGTGACCCTGCAAAGTGAAATGACCTTGATGAACTGGCGCGCTCAACATGGCGGCGAACTGACCCGTATCCACGTCGCTCAGGCCCAGCCGCTGGGTGAATTCGATACGTGGCGGCAGGCGCTTCCGATCACCCTGCTGGAAGTGGTCAAGCCGCGATGAAACGCATCCTGCTGCTGGGCGGTGTGACCGAAGCGCTGGCTATCGCTCGTACGTTGGGGCCGGAGCATATCTACAGCCTGGCCGGTGTGGGCCGTGTGCCGACCGATCTCGCCTGCCAAGTGCGTGTCGGCGGTTATGGCGGCGCCGAAGGGCTGGCGCAGTTTGTGCGCGACGAACACATCAGCTTGATTCTCGACGCCACCCACCCGTACGCGGCGCAGATCAGCCGCAATGCCGCCGAGGCAGCAAGGGTGTGCGGTGTGCCGTGTTGGGCGTTGCGGCGTCCGGCGTGGCAGCCGCAGGCGGGGGATGATTGGCGAGAGGTCAGCGATTGGGCCGCGTTGATTGAAGCGTTGAAACCGTTCAAGCGCCCGCTGTTCACGTTGGGACGAGAGCCGCTGCAGCACCTTGATGAGATCCCGCCGGAGCAGTTCTGGACGTTGCGCGCGCTGGATGTGTATCCCGGCAATGAGCGCTGTGAAGTGATTGGCGCACGCGGGCCTTTCTTGATCGAGGATGAGCGGGCGTTGTTCGAACGGCGTGGCATTGACGTGCTGATCAGCAAGAACAGCGGCAGCACAGCGACGGAGCCGAAGCTGGAAGTGGCGAGGGAGCGTGGGGTGCCGGTATTGGTGTTGAAGCGGCCGGTGTTGGCGGCTGTGGATCGGGAGCTTTTGTCGCCCGCGGAAACAATCGATTCGTTGGCAGATTTCATTCGATAAGTCAGGATCGCTCGCTTGCTTGATTAGTAACCTATTTGTTACCTTCAGGGCGACCAATGATTGAAATTGAAGAATACCGACGCGATAACCAGTTGAGCCCATTCGATGAGTGGTTTTCATCGTTGAGTGTGCCGGCAGCAACCAAAGTTTCAACTGCTTTGTTTCGACTTGAAATGGGCAATACAAGCAACATCAAATGGTTCGATGGGCTCGGCGAATACCGCATCGACTGGGGGCCAGGCCTACGAATTTATCTGATACAAGAGGGCCACCGATTAATCATTCTGTTCGGTGGTGGCGACAAGTCCAGTCAAAAGCGCGATATCAAGACCGTGAAGTCGCTGATCGATCAGTATCAGCGTGACAAGAAAGTGAAACAAAAGAGGTAACCAGCATGGCGCTTACCCGCAGCTACAAACACACAATCGCCGAGCGTGCTCAACGTGATCCTGAATTCGCCCAAGCTCTTCTTGATGAGGCCGCTACACTGTTTCTCAATGGTGAACCGGAAATTTCACGTGTGATTCTGCGCGATTTGGTCAACGCCACAGTGGGCTTTGAAGGACTCGCAAAGGAAACCGCCAAACCGAGCAAAAGCCTGCATCGGATGCTATCAGCCAGTGGTAATCCAAGCATGGATAATCTCTCGGCGATTTTTGCGGTGATTAGAAAAGCCCTGGGCGTTGATATGCAGGTACACGGAGTTCCCACTGCCTAATTTGATCGTTCCCCTGCTCTGCGTGGGGACGATCACAGTCGTGTTATTCGCTGCCTGCGGCTGTTGTCTGCCCAACACCATCGTGTACCCGATCAGCCAGCAACTGCGCCAGCTCGATCAACTGCGCAACGCCCAGTAATTCCTCGCGTGGTGCGCCTTCCAGGTTAAAGGCGAAGTCGCAACTCAGCGCATTGGCCGAGGCGAGTGTTTCGCTGAGGTTGACCAACAGGTCTTCGGCGCTGATGCCATCTGCCACGGTGAACAGCCAAACGGGGGGATTTGGGGTGGGTTTGATCATTGTGAAGCTCCTTAGAAAGGTGGAGCTGCCACTGATTCGCCGCGACGCGATAGGGTGGCAGCTGTACGCAGGTTCGCGGACCGGTCTAAGGCATCCCGGCATACCCGAAGGTATCCCGCGCACAGCCACCATTTAGCCGCACAGTAGACGATAAAAAAGCATCAACTGAAAGCAGGCGATAGCGCTTTTGCTCTTAGAAAACCCGGGCCGCGACGCCCGTCCGCTGCGTTTACAGCGGTGTACGGAGACTAGAGACCGAGTGTCCTAGGGACAACCTCAAATCCCTGTCGGAAATTTCTGCTTGTACGAATAACCAGCCAAACGACTAGCTATTTGGCCTCCCTCCAAAAAGTCGATTCTCCCTACAAACACTTCCGAACCAGCTGGCTGGCTCAGCCAAAAGCCCCCGCCCTAACCTCCTCCCTCGCGGTTTTACGTCAGCGCCCGCGAGGGGGATGCACTGCTTTTGCAGCGCGTCGCATCTTGCCACTTTGTATCCCAAGGAATACGATCCAAGATGATTCAGTTTAAGAAGTCAAAACACTTTTTAGAATGGCTTGATTCGTTACGCAGTAAACCCGCGCGAGCACGCGTACTGGCAAGGTTGGATCACGCGCAATGGGGCAACTTTGGAGACTGCGAAGCACTCGGAAATGGCGTTTTTGAAATGCGCATCCACTATGGCCCTGGCTACAGGGTTTATTTCACTCGCAGAGGCGAGGTGGTTTACCTGCTGTTGATCGGAGGCGACAAATCAACGCAGAAACGTGACATTCAGCGCGCTAAACAAATTGCAGAAGACTTTGAAAAAAAGGAGTAACTCATGAATGAATTCACTGACTTCGACGTGGCGGAGCACCTAAAAAACCCCGAGGATATGGCCGAATATCTTGAAGCGTGCTTCGAAGAAGATACGGGTGACGGTCTGCTGATCCGTTCAGCGCTAAACAACATCGCCCGCGCCCAAGGCATGACCCAAGTAGCCCGCGATGCCGGCCTCGGAAGAGAAAGTCTATACAAAGCCCTCTCCAGCAATGGCAATCCCGAGTTCGCGACTATCATGAAAGTCATGAAGGCTTTGGGCCTCAAGCTTCACGCTACAGCGATCTGATAGTACTGCGACACCAAACCACACCGCCCCTTTTTACTTATCCCCCTCGATCAGGCTAAATACCCACCTGATCGTTTAACCCTACGGATTGTCCGCCATGGCCCGTCAACGCTTTGCAATTGCCTGGATCGCCTGCCTTGCAGTGCTGTTCAATGCGTTTGCCATGCCGATGGCCAGTGCAATGCAGCAGTCCAAGGACCCCGTACGGCAATTGATGTGGGGCAGTTTCTGTTCGTCCAATGGCGCCAGCCTGAAGACGATTGCCTTGGGCAAGCTGGAAATTCCGGCGCCGCAGCAGGACGAGCATTCCGCCATGCAGCATTGCTGGTGTTGCTCGGGCTCACCGTCGCTGGTGGCGTTGCCGGGGCATGTGCCGCAGTTGTACGTCACGCGGTTCGAGGCGGTGCAGAGCCTGCCGCCGCCCTCGTCGCAAAATCCCACACCGCGCCAGCAATGGCCGAGCCTTAACCCCCGCGCCTCTCCAACGGTCTGATTGCCTTCGCAAATGAACTGCGTTTAGAACCGTTCTGGAGAACTGCCATGCTTAAATCTTCCCTGCTTCTGGCTGCGTTGCTGCTGCCAGTGTTCAGTGCTGCCAATGCCGCCGACTACAAGGCTGGAGACCTGTCGGTCAGCGATCCCTGGTCCCAGGCGTTGCCGCCCAATGCGCCGACCGTCGCCGCGTATTTCGTGATTCATAACACCGGCGAGAAGCCAGACCGCCTGCTCAGCGTCGAGACGCCGGTGGCGGACAAGGCTGAGCTGCATGAGCATGTGATGCAGGGCGATTTGATGAAGATGCAACAAGTGCCCAGCGTTGCCGTGCCGGCCAAGGGTGACTTGACCTTCGCACCCATGGCCTATCACGTGATGTTGCTGGGCCTCAAGGACCGCAGCCTGCTGGCCGATGGCAAGCAATTCCCACTGACCCTGACCTTCGAAAAAGCCGGCAAGGTCGAAGTGGAAGTGTCGGTGCAGAAAGCGCCGCCGATGGCCGGCCACGAGCATATGCACGCTCAGTAAGCCAACCTCGATGGGCGCCCCTCGCGCCAGGTTATCTCCACATCGCCGCGTGATGCGCGGCAGTTGGATCAGCCTGTTCGCCATGCTGATGATCTTTATCGGTCCGCTGATTTCCCAAGCGATGCCGACGGATCAGCACGCCGGTATGTCCATGGCCATGTCGATGGACATGCCCAACTGCCATGGCGAGTCCAAGCCAACCAAGACGCCCGACGAGCATCACGTCCTCTGGGAAAAGTGCGGCTATTGCAGCCTGCTCTTCAGTTGCCCGGCCCTGCCTGGCAGCGTGTCATTCATGGCCCTCGGCCCCCCACCGCCGGCCAATGCCCTCACCCCCTCCCCGCGCCTGGGCCATGCCCGGCAGAGCATTTTCCCCGGCGCACGCAGCCGCGCGCCCCCCATCGCCTCGTAAACCCTTAACACCGTTACTTCACCCCGGCCGACTTTAGACAGACAGCCGCAGGCTGCTGGCCGTGTTGTTTACGATTGATAGATGGAATGTGTATGTCCAGGTTTACTGCTGACTCCCGTTTGGGAAACGCCCCCGTGTTCGCCGTTCTGTGCGGCGCACTCTTGGCGCCACAGGCCCATGCCGACGAGCACGCCGAGCATGAGCTGACGCCCACCGTGATCACCGCGATCGCTCCCAGTTCGCCACTGACCGTGGTCACCAACCCCAAGGACCCGCGCCAACCGGTGCCCGCCAGCGACGGCGGCGACTACCTCAAGACCATCCCCGGCTTTGCCCTGGTGCGCAACGGCGGCACCAATGGCGACCCGGTGCTGCGCGGCATGTTCGGTTCGCGCCTGAACATCCTCACCAATGGCAGCATGATGCTCGGCGCCTGCCCAGGGCGGATGGATGCGCCCACCTCGTATATTTCCCCGGAAACCTACGACAAGCTCACCGTGATCAAAGGCCCGCAGACCGTGCTCTGGGGACCCGGCGCCTCGACGGGCACGATTCTCTTCGAGCGCGAGCCGGAGCAGTTCGGCGAACTCGGCACGCGGATCAATGCCAGCGTGCTGGCCGGCTCCAACGGCCGCTTCGACAAAGTCATCGATGCCGCCGCTGGCGGGCCATTGGGCTATGTGCGGGTGATCGGCAACCAGGCGCATGCCGACGACTACAAGGACGGCAACAACGACACCGTCGCCTCGCGCTATGACAAATGGAACGGCGACGTCGCGGTCGGCTTCACCCCCGACGCCGATACCCTGCTCGAACTCACCGCCGGCCGTGGCGATGGCGAGGCGCGCTACGCCGGGCGCGGCATGGATGGCTCGCAGTTCCTGCGCGAAAGCCTGGGCCTGCGTTTCGAGAAATCCAATCTCGGCGAGGTGCTGGATAAGGTCGAAGCCCAGGTCTACTACAACTACGCCGACCACGTGATGGACAACTACAGCCTGCGCGTCCCGTCGGGCACCGGGATGATGGCCGGGCCCATGGCCTCCAACGTTGACCGCCGCACCCTCGGCGCGCGCATCAAGGCCACCTGGCGCTGGGCCGATGTACAGCTCATCAGTGGCCTGGACGCGCAGACCAACGAACACCGCCAGCGCAGCAGCATGGGCATCGATACCTACAAGGACCTGCCACGCAACAAGGACGCCAACTTCCACAACTACGGCGTGTTCGGCGAACTGACCTGGTACGCCGCCGACCGCGATCGCCTGGTCACCGGCGCACGCCTGGACCGCGCCTCGGCCAAGGACTTCCGCCAGACTACCGGCTCGGGAATGATGGCCCGCCCCAACCCGACCGCCAACGACACCCGCGCCGACACCCTGCCTTCGGGCTTTGTGCGGTATGAGCATGACCTGGCCGACACCCCCACGACCCTCTATGCGGGCCTGGGCCACTCGGAGCGCTTCCCGGATTACTGGGAGCTGTTTTCCCCCAACACCGGGGCGGTCGGATCAGTCAACGCGTTCGATGGCGTGAAGCCGGAGAAAACCACCCAGCTCGACTTCGGCGCGCAATACAAGACTGCCGACCTTGAAGCCTGGGCCTCGGGCTACATCGGCCAGGTGCGCGATTTCATCCTGTTCGACTACCAGCCTGGGATGATGGGTACCACGTCCCAGGCACGTAATGTCGATGCGCGCATCATGGGCGGCGAACTGGGCGCGGCCTACAAGCTGACCCCAAACTGGAAGGCCGACGCCACCCTCGCCTACGCCTGGGGCAAGAACAGCAGCGACGGCAAGGCCCTGCCGCAAATGCCGCCCCTGGACGCACGCCTGGGCCTGACCTACAGCGAGGACGACTGGAGTGCCGGCGCCCTGTGGCGCGTGGTCGCCGCACAAAACCGCATCGACCAGAACGCGGGCAACGTGGTCGGCAAGGACTACGACAAGAGCGGTGGCTTTGGCGTGTTCTCGCTGAACGGCGCGTACCGCATCAATAAAAACTTCAAGGTCAGCACCGGCGTCGACAACCTGTTCGGCAAGGCCTACGCCGAGCACTTGAACCTGGCCGGCAACGCGGGGTTCGGCTACCCGGCCAGCGACCCGCAAGCCATCAAGGAACCGGGGCGCACGCTCTGGACCAAGGTGGACATGAGCTTCTAAAAGCATCGGGGGCAAGCCCCCCTCCCACAATTGGAATGCATTCCACATGTGGGAGGGGGCTTGCCCCCGATGGCGGCCTGACCAACGACAACAATTCAAGCTTTGCGGAGCATCCCCAATGACCACTCAAAAAGTCTCCTTCTACAACCTGGCCTGGCGCTGGCACTTCTACGCCGGGCTCTTCGTCGCCCCTTTCATGGTGCTGCTGGCCCTGACCGGCATCATCTACCTGTTCAAGCCCCAGCTCGACCCGCTGATGTATGGCGACCTGCTCAAGGTGCAAACCGCCGAGCACGCGTTGAGTGCCGATGAGCAACTGCAACGGGCCCAGGCGGCCTTTCCCCACGGCAAGCTCAGCAAGTACTTGCCACCGGCCGACGCCACCAGCAGCGCACAGTTCGTCATGCGCGCTGGCGGCCGCGACGTGACGGTCTTTGTCGACCCCTATCGCGGTACGGTACTGGGTGAGCAGGATGCCAAGTACAACCTGCAGGCCATCGCCCGCGCCCTGCATGGCGAGCTGATGATCGGCACCGTCGGCGATCGCCTGGTGGAGCTTGCCGCCGGTTGGGGCGTGATGCTGGTGGTGTCCGGCCTGTACCTGTGGTGGCCGCGCGGCAAGGCCTCGGCCGGGGTGCTGTGGCCACGGTTCAGCAGTCGTGGCCGTGTGTTCTGGCGCGATCTGCACGCGGTCGCCGGTTTCTGGGGCGCGGCCTTCTTGCTGGTGATGCTGCTCAGCGGCATGACCTGGACGGGCTTCTGGGGCAAGCAATACGCTGACCTGTGGAACACCTTCCCGGCGGCGATGTGGAACAACGTGCCGCAGTCAGACCAGCAGGCGCGGGTGCTCAACACGGCGACTCAGCAGACCGTGCCCTGGGCCATGGAAAACACGCCGATGCCGATGTCCGGCGACCATGCCGAGCACATGCAGCACGGTGCCACGCACGCCGCTCCCGCCGCGCCCACGGTCAGCCTGCAACAGGTGGTCGAGCTGGCCAACGCACGCAAGGTCGAACCCGGCTACAGCATCACGTTCCCCACCACGGCCGACGGTGTGTTCACCATCGCGGTATTCGCCGACGACCCGCGCAACGACGCCACCCTGCATGTGGATCAATACACCGGCAAGGTGCTGGCCGACGTGCGCTGGGAACACTACGGCATCGTCGCACGCGCGACCGAGACCGGTGTGATGCTGCATGAGGGCAAGATGTTCGGCTGGGTCAACCAACTGATCGTGCTGCTGATCTGCCTGATGATCCTGCTCAGTGCGGTCAGTGGCGTGGTGATCTGGTGGAAACGCCGGCCACAGGGTGGCCTGGGGGTTCCGCCGCTGCGCCATGACCTGCCGAAGTGGAAAACCGCCCTGGTGATCATGCTCGGGTTGGCGATCATTTTTCCCTTGGTGGGCGCGTCGTTGATAACCGTATGGGCCTTGGATCGCCTGGTGTTGACGCGTTTTTTCAACCCCGACAAATCTGCTTCCCGCTCCGCATGAAACAGGCGCCGCGCCCAGGCCACCGGCAACACGGCCTGGGCAGCGGCGGTTCGTTGATCCGGGCCCTTTCACCGCCCCTCGGGGGCGCCGTCATGGCCCTGTTCCAGCGTTGCCAAAGGATTTCTTTTCATCCTTCAGGCTCTTTGTCACCGGGGGGGGTCAAAGTTCATCTCTGTCTCGACCGTACTGGACGTCTTCAGGCTCAGGTTGGACGCCTACATCCTTGATTTGCCATTCATCCCCCAACTCCCCCAGACGCGTCCAGAAAGCATCGGTCTCCAGCACCGACAGCTTTCCGTTTGCCCTCAGCGTTCCGATCAATTGAGTCGCAGAACGTTGGGGCCCCGTGGCGGCCAGTGTGTGTTCTGTCGCCGGGTTGGTCGGCAAGTACTTGAGCAATGCGCCGCCTCCGCTGATGAAATAGCATCCCTCGGCTGACGGCTCGTTCATTCGCAGAGTGTCCAGCATCGCCTTCAAATCCGCCTCGGCGATGAAGTTGGCCCTGAGAGTGCTTTCGAAAACCTCGGCACCCGCTGAAACCGCCATTGCCTTATAGAACGACTGCACGGCCACGACCTGGTAGTAACCGGCTCGATGGGCCGACGCCAGCGCCAGGCCGCCGCCACTTGCAAACAGCGCCGGCACCGTCAATGCCGTGCTTTGGTCTTCCTCTATCGGCGTCACCGCGCACACATCGTTGGTGCCGGCGACCTTGAGCACGCCGCCCAGGAGCGTCTTGCCGGCAAACCCGGCAGACAACCCCTGAGCGTGCCGTGCGGCGTCATCAGGATGGGCACACACCGGTCCGCACACCAGTAGAGGCGCCGGAAAGCCATCGACATACACAGCGGCGGCGCCCGGTTGCCAGGAGGTGTCAATGCGACCTCGACCGTTCCAGACCGGGCTCGTTTCCACGACATCCAGCGTGCCTTTGACCGCCAGGCTGTGCACATAGTCGACCAGTTGCAGCGCCCCACCCCGCAAGTAACTGTGCAGCTTGGTCGTTTCACTGGAAAACATCACCGACCGGTCGAGGCCATCAAATTGAAACTTGAGCAAAGCATCGTCAGCGCAGCGCAGATACAACGACCAATAACCTTCATCTGCGGTTTTCTTGACGAAACTCAGTCCATCGGCAATGTCGCGCGGCCAAAAAAAGCTGCGCCCCATGGGGTCACCAGCCTTGCCGATAGCTGCGCTGGAGGCACACAGATACAACCCCACAATGGCATAGCCCTGAGGCAACTGCGCGTAGGGGAACACCTGCTCGAGCCGGGAGAAGTCCTGCCGTTGCAACGGCAGCGTGACCCTGTAGTGCTCTTTCCGGGTTGACTTGAGCAGATAGCCAAACGTCAGCCATTCTCTCGCGTCAGACGGTGGCAGCACTGAACTCACGGCGTCGTCGGCCTGGGTGAACACCGGGCTGAACGCGGGGTCAGCCAAGGAGCCCCGAATCAAGAGCCCTGGCCATTGATAAACGAATGCGGAAAATTCGCCGAGCAAGCGCCTGGGCGGTCCCCAGTACCGGCTCCCTTCAACCACCCTCAACTCGCCCGCCTTCGCCACCCGCGACACAAACTGCGTGGGCAACAGTTCGCCACTGCGAATCCGCCGCTCGATGAGGTTATCCCCAACGTCGCCCTTGACCAGGTCGAGCGCAGCCAGATCCGCTTTGAGCGTCTGTTCCTCGGGGGAGTCCGTCAGGTTGTAGCTCAACAAGACGCCATCGGAGCCGATCAGGTACTCACGCTTGACATGCACTTCACGCCGCAACAGGTTCGACAGCACGCTGGTGGGTACCATGCTGGTGTAGATGGCCTTCTCGGTCGCAGACAATAGGATCGGCACCTCACGCGCAAGCGTGGAGCGGTAACGCCCGACAACGGTCGCCCCCTCTGGGTACAAGCCTTTCGAAACCGCCTGGTCAGGGAAGATCCAATTGAGCACAAAACCTTGAGGCGGTATCGCCAAGGGCGCCGTGGCGACGAACAGCCCATTGCCGAGGCGCAGCACTACACCACCATAGGCGCGTTGACGATTGTCACCAATCAACGTGCGCACATGCCGCACGGCATCGTCCGGCTCGGCAAATGCGGGGCTCAGGCGTCGTCGCATGAGCGTTGCATACCCTTGCCAATGCTCATTGACCGCGCCCCGCTCGTCCCAACACTGGCTGGTGCGCACCACATGCAACTGACCGCGCTTGGCCCATTCCCGGACAAAGTCCAGCGGTGTCTTGGCACCACTGGCCAGCGCTGTTTGAGTGGCCTCCAGTTCTTTTTCAAGCGCGCCGCCGCTGCCGAACGCAAACGGCCCCGGCAGGCGATAGCGCAGCAACGCGCCCTCCTCGGTGGAGAAATAGATAGGCAAGTTGTCCCCGGCGTTGTACAGCTCGCCAAAACGCTTCGCGTCGTAAAGGCTCGAATACAGCACCGTTGGCAATACGAAAAAACGCGTCAGCCAGGCCTTCGAAGTGGTCAGCCCGGTGGGTTGCCATTGTTGGGAGCGAAACAGCGCGCGGAGCATGAACCCTGGCGGGAATACATAGCCCTTATCCGTCCTCGCAAACAACGCATTGCGCGAAAACAGCTTGATAGACGTCGTCACATCCATCACCTGAGTCGCGATGTACTGCTCGTTTTGCGTGTGTTTGAGAATGAACGCGTAACAGGACTCAGTGGCCCGGTTGCGCCCATGAACCCGGGCATGCAGGTCCCGGGCGGCCTCCTCTGCCGTGGAGAAAATCGCGCCATAGGTGATGAAGTCGGGCGGACCTGCGCGGTCTGCGTAGGTGAAGTTCGGTGTCCAGTCTGAATACACGGGAGAACGCGGCCCCCACAGCGCATTCCCCTGGATAACCTGTAAACCTCCGGTCTCGGCCACCCGGCCAACCCATTGCGCAGGTTTGATCAGCCCTTTGTCCAGGCGCTGTTGAGCCCTGCTGCCACCAGGCTCCGGCACGACACCGTTCAACAGCACGGTTTCATTTGCCGAACCGCTTGGCGTATACGCCAAGAGGCATGCCTCGCTTGCCGATAGATACGCCGGACGACCTTGTTGGATCACCCCATGGAGCTCTTCGGCGGAAAACACCTGCAGGTTGATCTCGGCCTCTTCCCGCGTCCAACGGCGCTGCTCGATCCAGTCGGGATGCACCATGGACAACGCCACGTGGGAACCATAGCGCCCATGAATCACATAGGGTTCAGGAGGAACCAGCGGGCCCTGGTCGCCCGCGGGGAAAAACAGCGCCGAGGCAAAAGGGTTGACCTGGCTTTCCATCGGCTCAGTGATAATGAAGCGGCCATCTTCGCCCTTGAGAATGTAGCCACCATAGGATCGGTCCCGCCGCCCACCCACTTTCTCGTGGGCATACACCGCAGCGTCCGTGGCCGAGAGAAACGTCGGGCTGAGTACCGCTTGATAAAACGGCGTGAGTAACGACGAGCGATTGTCCACCTCCCCTACGCGTCGCCAGAGTTCACCGGGCCGGACCACCGACAGGCTGCACGTATTGATCACCCGCCGGACAAAACCACGCGGGGTCAGCGTGCCGGCGATCATCTCGGCCTGGGCACCCTTGTCGTTGAACACCCCGCCGGGGCCTTCGTCCACCAACTCTTCAGCCTCTACGGCACCGGGCAACTGGAGTTTCAGCACGGCCCCGTCGCTGGCCTCCATGTAAAGCGCCAGGCCACGGGTGTCGGCCTGGATATCGGCGGTGTTGCGGGCCTGGGTAATGCCCGCAACAAGTTGCGCCGGCGTAAAGAACGCCGAGTACATCCAGGGTTCTTTCGACGGAAAATCACTTGGCTGCGGCCAGGACCGGTAGTAGATGGCCTCCAGCCGGAACTGCGAGGGTAACCGGGGTTTACCGTCGGGACGCTTGGGGAACAGGCTCGCCGGCGAGAACAGCACCGGGCCCGGCGCCTGCGGCCGAGTGGCGACGTAGGTGTCTTTCTGGACATGCTTGAGCACAAACCCCACTGTGCGCCCCGTGACGGTCGCCGGGGTGCTCTCCAACGCGGCGAGCACGGCCAACTCGGGGCGCTTGAATACCCGGGTAAAAAACGGTTGTTCCTGTACCGTCTCCAGCGGCCCGACCGGCGACTTGATTCTCCAACCGCGCTTTACCCGGCCACGCACTTGCCCCCACAAGGCATCGGCCACCACCACCCGAAGATCGCCGCCCTCGGCGACCTGCCAGATAAAGCTCTCAAAATCCGCACTGGCTGCCAGCGGCACCTGACCTTTCAAGCCTTGCAGCAGCGTCTTTTCCAGGGCATTGCCACTGGTGGTGTATTTCAACAGCGTGCCGGTCGGCCCACACAAATAGTGGGCCGGTACCGACTGGCGATGCTCAATGATAAACACCATATCGGCCGGCGAAAAAAAGCTTGTAAAGACGGCGGCCTGATCGTCGGTAAAGGTGGGGTTATGCTGTTTGATCTTGTCGGCGTGCGCAGGGTGGGAGTGGTACAACGCCGCGCAGGTGTAGCCAGCCGGGGCGATGAAATGATCGCGTTCATCCACGGCCATTATCTCGCGATGGTCAAACGTGACCTCCCCACCCTCCACGGGACGCGTGGCGAAAAAGTGATTGTCCTTCTTGAAAATCGCACCCCCGAACTCTTTGTCGCCGACACTCCTGCCCACGTGTTGCTGAGCCCAGCGGGCGGCGTCGTCCGCCGTGATGAAAGGAGGGCTAAGCGGTGGTAATACGGCAACATGGGTGCCCTGCGCTGAACGCACATCTCTGAATAGTGGGTTGTCCAACTCCTGTACTCCTGACGGCTGGTAGACGGATGTGGGCGCTTGACGGATGTCGCACCCCGTCCAGCGATTTTGAACACCCCCGCCAGGCGCCAGGCACTACATGTGTAGACCTGGCGTAGCCCCTCCTCACACGCGACGCAGCGCAAAGCACCAGAACGGTGCCGATGCAGGCCCCACGCTGACATTTCAGCCCCACATTGGAACAACCGCCATTGCAAATGCCCCGTAAAGAGGCCGCTTTCATACCGGGCGCTGACCGGGCACAGCCTTTGCAATCACCGAAACAGCCACGTTGGCGGGCGGTTCGTGCGCCCCAGAAAAATAATCACTCACTCTCGGAGATCGCACCATGCAGCGTCGCAGCTTGATCAAGGCGTTAACGTTGTCGGCATCCATTGCCGCCATGGGTCTGACCTGGACCGTACAGGCCGCAGAAACCATCAAGGTCGGCATCCTGCACTCGCTGTCAGGGACCATGGCGATCTCCGAAACCTCGCTGAAAGACATGGCCTTGATGACGATCGACGAGATCAACGCCAAAGGCGGTGTGAACGGCAAAATGCTCGAACCCGTGGTGGTGGACCCGGCGTCCAACTGGCCGTTGTTTGCTGAAAAGGGTCGGCAGTTGCTGACCCAGGACAAGGTCGCCGTGGTGTTCGGCTGCTGGACCTCGGTGTCGCGCAAATCGGTGCTGCCGGTGTTCGAAGAGCTCAACGGCTTGCTGTTCTACCCGGTGCAATACGAAGGTGAAGAGATGTCGCCTAACGTGTTCTATACCGGTGCGGCGCCGAACCAGCAGGCGATCCCGGCGGTGGAATACCTGATGAGCGAAGAAGGCGGCGGCGCCAAGCGCTTCTTCCTGCTGGGCACCGACTACGTGTACCCACGCACCACCAACAAGATCCTGCGCTCGTTCCTGCATTCCAAGGGCGTGGCGGATAAAGATATCGAAGAGGTCTACACCCCGTTCGGCCACGCCGATTACCAGACCATTGTCGCCAACATCAAGAAGTTCTCCGCTGGCGGCAAGACGGCGGTGATCTCCACCGTCAATGGCGACTCCAACGTGCCGTTCTACAAAGAGCTGGCCAACCAGGGCCTGAAGGCCACCGACGTACCGGTGGTGGCGTTCTCGGTAGGTGAAGAGGAACTGCGCGGCATCGATACCAAACCGTTGGTGGGCAACCTCGCGGCCTGGAACTACTTCCAGTCGGTAGAGAACCCGGTCAACCAGAAATTCGTCGCCGACTGGAAAGCCTACGCCAAGAAACACAACCTGCCGGGCGCGGACAAAGCCGTGACCAACGACCCGATGGAAGCCACCTATGTGGGCATCCATATGTGGGCCCAGGCCGCCGAGAAAGCCAAGTCCACCGACGTCGACAAAGTGCGTGAAGCCCTGGCCGGCCAGACCTTCGCGGCACCGTCGGGCTTTACCCTGACCATGGACAAGACCAACCACCACCTGCACAAGCCGGTGATGATCGGCGAGATCCAGGCCGACGGTCAGTTCTCCGTGGTGTGGCAGACCCAGGAGCCGATCCGGGCGCAGCCGTGGAGCCCGTACATCCCTGGCAATGACAAGAAGCCGGACTATGCGGTGAAGAGCAACTAAGCCCCACCACAGGTCAACTGTGGGAGGGGGCTTGCCCCCGATAGCGGCGTGTCAGGCAATGCACTTGTCACTGACCCACTGCTATCGGGGGCAAGCCCCCTCCCACACTGTCCGCGCATGACTAGGACATTTGTTTATGCCCGCTGCCCTCAATCACTATTTCCTGGCATTGCTGCTGTTGCTGCCTTTGGCGGCACATGCAGGCGACGCCGAAGACTTCCTCGCCGCCAACCCCGCGCAACAAGCCAAGCTGCTCCAGGACTGGGCCGCCCAGCCCGACCCGGCGCGCATCGAGTTGGTGGACGCGCTGCAACAAGGCCAGCTCACGCTCAACGGTGAAACCAAGACCGTACGCCTGAACAACCGCCTGCGCGGCCTGATCGACAACGTACAGGCCAGCCAGCAACTGCTCGCCGCCGACCCCAAGGTACGCCTGGCCGCTGCGCGAACCCTGCAAAAAACCGCGCAACCGGCGCAACTGAAATTCCTCGACCAGCAGGTCGCCGCCGAAACCAATGAGGACGTGCACACCGCCCTCAGCCTGGCACTGGCCAACCTGCAACTGGTGGACACCGACCCGGTGGTACGCCTGGCCGCCGTGCGCTTGCTCGGCAGTACCGGCGACCCGCTGGCACGTACCCGCCTCGAAGCCCTGCTCTCCCCCGGCGTGGAAGCCGACGCCAGCGTACACACCGCCGCCGAGACCAGCCTGGCGCAGGTCAAACGCAAACTGATGCTGGGTGAAATCCTCGGCCAGGCCTTCAGCGGCATGTCCCTGGGGTCGATCCTGCTGCTGGCGGCCCTGGGCCTGGCGATCACCTTCGGCCTGCTCGGCGTGATCAACATGGCCCACGGCGAAATGCTGATGCTCGGTGCCTACTCCACCTACGTGGTGCAGTTGCTGATGCAGCGCTATGTGCCCCAGGCCATCGAGTTCTACCCGCTGATCGCGCTGCCGGTGGCGTTCTTCGTCACCGCCGCCATCGGCATGGCCCTGGAACGCACGGTGATTCGTCACCTGTATGGGCGTCCGCTGGAAACCCTGCTCGCCACCTGGGGCATCAGCCTGATGCTGATCCAACTGGTGCGCCTGGTGTTCGGTGCGCAGAACGTTGAAGTGGCCAACCCCGCCTGGCTGTCCGGTGGCATCCAGGTGCTGCCCAACCTGGTGTTGCCGTACAACCGCATCGTGATCATCGCGTTCGCACTGTTTGTTGTGGTGCTCACCTGGCTGCTGCTGAACAAGACGCGCCTGGGCCTGAATGTGCGTGCCGTGACCCAGAACCGCAACATGGCCGCCTGCTGCGGCGTGCCCACCGGGCGCGTGGACATGCTCGCCTTTGGCCTCGGCTCCGGCATCGCCGGGTTGGGCGGTGTGGCGCTGAGCCAGATCGGCAACGTCGGCCCGGACCTGGGCCAGAGCTACATCATCGACTCGTTCCTGGTGGTGGTGCTCGGCGGGGTCGGCCAGTTGGCCGGCAGCGTCATGGCGGCGTTCGGGCTGGGCATCGCCAACAAGATCCTGGAGCCACAGATCGGCGCCGTACTCGGCAAGATCCTGATCCTCGCGCTGATCATTCTGTTTATCCAGAAACGCCCGCAAGGACTCTTCGCACTGAAAGGACGGGTGATCGACTGATGAACCAGCCATTGATGCTCACCGCCACGCAAAAGGCCGGCCCCAAAGTGACGATTGCCGTCGGCGCCGTGATCCTGGCCCTGCTGCTGGCCCTGCCGTTGTGTTCGCTGCTGGCGCCGGAAAACCCGCTGCATGTATCGGCCTACACGCTGACGCTGGTGGGGAAGATCCTCTGCTACGCCATCGTGGCCCTTGCGCTCGACCTGGTGTGGGGCTACGCCGGCATGCTGTCCCTCGGCCACGGGTTGTTCTTCGCCCTCGGTGGCTACGCCATGGGCATGTACTTGATGCGCCAGGCCTCCGGTGACGGGCTGCCGGCGTTCATGACGTTTTTATCCTGGACCGAATTGCCCTGGTATTGGGTCGGCACCGAGCACTTCCTCTGGGCGCTGTGCCTGGTGGTGCTCGCACCGGGCTTGCTGGCATTGGTGTTCGGCTTCTTCGCCTTCCGCTCGCGGATCAAGGGCGTGTACTTCTCGATCATGACCCAGGCCCTGACCTTCGCCGGGATGCTGTTGTTCTTTCGCAACGAGACCGGGTTCGGCGGCAATAACGGCTTCACCAACTTTCGCAGCATCCTCGGCTTTGGCATTACCGAGCCGGGCACGCGCGCGGTGTTGTTCGTGGCCACGGTGCTGTTGCTGGTGGCCAGCCTGTACATCGGCTGGCGCCTGGCGCAAAGCAAGTTCGGCCGGGTGCTGACGGCATTGCGCGATGCGGAAAACCGCCTGATGTTCTGCGGCTACGACCCACGCGGCTTCAAGCTGTTCGTGTGGGTGCTGAGCGCGGTGCTGTGCGGCCTGGCGGGCGCGTTGTATGTGCCGCAGGTGGGCATTATCAACCCCAGCGAAATGTCGCCGACCAACTCCATCGAAGCTGCGGTATGGGTGGCCCTGGGCGGACGCGGCACCTTGATCGGGCCGCTGCTCGGCGCTGGCGTGGTCAACGGCATGAAGAGCTGGTTCACCGTGGCGTTCCCGGAATACTGGCTGTTCTTCCTCGGGGCGCTGTTCATCATCGTCACCTTGTATTTGCCCAAGGGCGTGATCGGCCTGCTGAAGAAACGGGGTGAACCATGAGAATCACTGCGACGGCGGAATTTATGCTCGAACCTATCCTTGATGCCGGCAGCGGTCGCGATGCGATCGGTATCGGCCAGGCGGCCGGGACGGGCCTCGACACGCGCCACGGCACGATCCTGACCCTGGAAGATATCAGCGTCAGCTTCGACGGTTTCAAGGCGCTCAACGACCTCAACCTGTACATCGGTGTCGGTGAATTGCGCTGCATCATCGGCCCCAACGGCGCAGGCAAGACCACGCTGATGGACGTGATCACCGGCAAGACCCGGCCCAGCCACGGCAAGGCCTGGTTTGGCGAAACCCTCGACCTGACCAGCATGAGCGAAGTGCAGATCGCCCAGGCCGGTATCGGCCGCAAGTTCCAGAAACCCACGGTGTTCGAAGCCTTGAGCGTGTTCGAGAACCTGGAGCTGGCACAGAAGACCGATAAATCCGTATGGGCCAGCCTCCGTGCGCGCCTGAGTGGAGAGCAGAAAGACCGCATCGATGAAGTGCTCGACACCATCCGCCTCACCGCCTCGGTGCAGCGCCCGGCGGGGTTGCTGTCCCACGGCCAGAAGCAGTTCCTGGAAATCGGCATGCTGCTGATGCAAGACCCGCAACTGCTACTGCTGGATGAACCGGTGGCCGGCATGACCGACGCGGAAACCGAATTCACCGCCGAACTGTTCAAGCGCCTGGCGGGCAAGCACTCGCTGATGGTGGTGGAGCACGACATGGGCTTTGTCGGTTCGATCGCCGACCATGTGACGGTGCTGCACCAGGGCAGCGTACTGGCCGAAGGCTCGTTGGAGCAGGTGCAGGAAAACGAGCGCGTGATCGAGGTGTACCTCGGGCGCTGAGTTCGCTTTTCTGTAGGAGCGAGCTTGCTCGCGAAAATCGTTAACGATAACGCGGGCAGCCTGAATGCACGCGGCGCCCTCAGGTTTTTCGCGAGCAAGCTCGCTCCTACAGGGAATTGAGGAGGTTTTGAGAATGTTGCAAGTCGACAAGCTGCACCAGTACTACGGCGGTAGCCACATCCTGCGGGGGCTGTCTTTCGACGTGAAGGTCGGCGAAGTCACCTGCCTGCTCGGGCGTAACGGCGTGGGCAAGACCACCCTGCTCAAGTGCCTGATGGGTTTGCTGCCGGCCAAAGAGGGCGCGGTGAATTGGGAAGGCCAGGCCATCACCGGCTTCAAGCCGCACCAGCGTGTACACGCCGGGATCGCCTATGTGCCCCAGGGCCGGGAGATTTTCGGGCGGCTGACCGTGGAAGAAAACCTGTTGATGGGGCTGTCGCGTTTTCCTGGCTCCGAGGCCAAGGAAGTGCCGGCGTTTATCTACGAACTGTTCCCGGTGTTGCTGCAAATGAAGCATCGGCGTGGCGGTGACTTGTCCGGCGGCCAGCAGCAACAGTTGGCTATTGGCCGCGCCCTGGCCAGTCGCCCGCGCCTGTTGATCCTTGATGAGCCCACCGAAGGCATACAGCCGTCAGTGATCAAGGAAATCGGGGCGGTGATCAAGAAGCTTGCCGCGCGGGGCGATATGGCGATCCTGCTGGTGGAGCAGTTCTACGACTTCGCCGCCGAGTTGGCCGACCAGTACCTGGTGATGTCCCGTGGCGAAATCGTGCAGCAAGGCCGCGGTGAAAATATGGAAAGTGACGGTGTACGCGGTCTCGTAACCATCTAATCTGTAGCGTCCTGACAATAAGCCTGAGCCATGAACCTGCCCGTTTCCCCCGCCCTGTTCACCCCCAGCTGGCATGCCGCGCTGGAACTCGGCTACGCGCGTTTCGGCGATACCACGCGCCCGGTGATGCGTCGCCACCACGGCCCGCTGCGGGTGCAAAAGCACCTGTACGCCGAAGGCCCCGAAGTGTGCCAGCACATCATCGTGCACCCGCCCGGCGGGATTGCCGGCGGCGATCGCCTGGATATCAGCGCCCACGTCGGCGCGGGCGCCTGGGCGCAATTGACCAGCCCCGGCGCTGCCAAGTGGTATCGCGCGAGCGGCCCGGCGTTTCAGCAACTCGATCTCACCGTAGAAGCCGGCGCCACGTTGGAATGGCTGCCCCAGGAAACCATCGTATTCAGCGCCGCCCAGGCCGAGCTCACCACGCGTATCGAGCTGCAAGGCGATGCCCGCCTGTTCTACTGGGACGTGGTCGCCCTCGGCCGCCCGGCCAGTGGTGAGCGTTTCGACCTGGGCCACTTCCAATCGCACCTGGATATCCGCCGCGACGGCCAGTTGCTCTGGCATGAACGCCAGCGCATTGTGGGCGCCGATGGTTTGCTGGACTCGCCCATCGGGCTGGATGGGCAGCCGGCGTTTGCGACGTTGCTGGTGACTGGCGAAATCCCTGGCGAATTGCTTGAACAATGCCGTTCACTGCCCCACGCGGTGCGCGGCGACCTGACCCAACTGCCCGGCCTGCTGGTGGCCCGCTGCCTGGCCAGTGAAGCATTGCTGGCGCGGCAGTGGTTGATCGATTTATGGAAATTGTTACGCCCCGCCCTGTTTGGGCGAGAGGCGGTCTCACCACGAATCTGGAGCACATGAAGATCAAAATGTGGGAGGGAGCTTGCTCCCGATGGCGGCGGATCAGTCAGCACACGTATTGCCTGACCCACTGCTATCGGGAGCAAGCTCCCTCCCACACTTGATCTCTGTTGTATTTAAGAATGCATTCTTTGAAGGACCTTGAACCATGGACCTGACCCCACGGGAAAAAGACAAACTGCTGATTTTCACCGCAGGCTTAGTCGCCGAACGGCGCCTGGCGCGCGGGGTGAAACTCAACTACCCGGAAACCATCGCCTATATCTCCGCCGCCTTGATGGAAGGCGCCCGCGATGGCCGCACCGTGGCCGACCTGATGCACTTCGGCACCACCTTGCTCACCCGCGAACAGGTGATGGAAGGCATCCCGGAAATGATCCCGGATATCCAGGTGGAAGCCACCTTCCCCGACGGGACCAAGCTGGTCACCGTCCACCAGCCCATTGCCTGAGGCCCGGCCATGATTCGTGACGCAACCGAGCACGACCTGCCGGCAATCCGCGACATCTACAATGACGCGGTACTCAACACCACGGCGATCTGGAACGAGCAACAGGTGGACCTGGCGAACCGCCTGGCCTGGTTCAGCGCGCGCCAGGCCCAGCGCTACCCGATCCTGGTCGCGGTGGAACACGATGAAGTGGTGGGCTACGCCTCATTTGGCGACTGGCGCCCCTTCGAAGGCTATCGCTACACCGTCGAACACTCGGTGTACGTCCGTAGCGACCAGCGCGGCAAGGGCCTCGGCCCACGCCTGATGCAAGCCTTGATCGAACGCGCCGGCACCTGCGGCAAGCACGTGATGGTTGCCGCCATTGAAAGCGGCAACCAGGCTTCGATCCGCCTGCATGAGCGCCTGGGCTTCACCACCACCGGGCAGATGCCGCAAGTGGGCATCAAGTTCGGCCGCTGGCTCGACCTGACCTTTATGCAACTGACCTTGAACCCGGGCGCAGAACCGCCCAAGGAGTGAGATCGATGAGCGCCGCGCAATTACGTCGAGTCAATGCTGAAAGTTTTGCCCACTACCGCCTGGGCTTGATTGAGCTGTTGCTGGACGCGGTCAAGCACGGCGCCTCGGTCGGCTTCATGGCCGACTTCGACGAGGCCCAGGCCCGCAGCTATTTGAACGCTGTGCAGGCAAGTATCGAAGACGCCAGCCTGTTGCTATGGGTGGTGGTGCGCGATGAACAGGTGATCGCCAGCGTGCAACTGGCGCTATGCCAGAAAGCCAATGGCCTGAACCGCGCCGAGGTGCAAAAGCTGCTGGTGCACAGCAGCGCACGCCGCCATGGCCTGGGCCAACAGTTGATGAACACCCTGGAACTCGCCGCGCGCCAGCACAAGCGCGGCCTGCTGTACCTGGACACCGAGGCCGGCTCGCCGGCCGAAGCTTTCTACCAGTCGCTGCGCTACACCAAGCTGGGTGAACTGCCCGACTACTGCCAAAGCCCGGACGGGCGCTACAGCCCGACCGCCATCTACTTCAAGACCCTGGGGCAACCTGCATGATTCCTGGTGAATATCAGATCCAGCCTGGCGACATCGAACTCAACGTCGGCCGCCGCACCGTCACCCTCAACGTGGCCAACAGCGGCGACCGGCCGATCCAGGTGGGCTCGCACTACCATTTTTTCGAGACCAATGACGCGCTGACGTTTGACCGCCCATTGAGCCGCGGCATGCGCCTGAATATTCCGGCGGGCACGGCGGTGCGGTTCGAGCCGGGGCAGAGTCGCGAGGTCGAGCTGGTTGATTTGAGCGGCGGGCGGCGGGTGTTCGGGTTTGCCGGACGGATCATGGGCGACCTTTAGGGCCTCATCGGGGGCAAGCCCCCTCCCACATTTGAATGGGTTCACAAATCAAAGGTGGGAGGGGGCTTGCCCCCGATAGCGATTTCACATTCAACACACATCTTCAGGGCACACACATGAAAATCAGTCGCCAAGCCTACGCCGACATGTACGGCCCCACCGTCGGTGACAAGGTCCGCCTGGCCGACACCGAGCTGTTCGTCGAAGTGGAACAGGACTTCACCGTCTATGGCGAAGAAGTGAAATTCGGCGGCGGCAAGGTCATCCGCGACGGCCAGGGCCAGAGCCAGTTGCTCGCTCACGAGGTGGTCGACACCCTGATCACCAACGCGCTGATCATCGATCACTGGGGCATCGTCAAGGCCGACGTCGGCCTCAAGAACGGCCGCATTCACGCCATTGGCAAAGCCGGCAACCCGGATATCCAACCCGGCGTGACCATGGCCATCGGCGCCAGCACCGAAGTGATTGCCGGCGAAGGCATGATCCTCACCGCCGGCGGCATCGACTCCCATGTGCATTTCATCTGCCCGCAGCAGATCGAAGAGGCCCTGACCAGTGGCGTCACCACCATGATCGGCGGCGGCACCGGCCCGGCGACCGGCACCAACGCCACCACCTGTACCTCAGGGCCTTGGCACCTGGCGCGCATGCTCCAAGCCAGTGACTCGTTCCCGATGAACATCGGCTTCACCGGCAAGGGTAACGCCAGCTTGCCGGAGCCGTTGATCGAGCAGGTCAAGGCCGGCGCCATCGGCTTGAAGCTGCATGAAGACTGGGGCACCACGCCCGCCAGTATCGACAACTGCCTGAGCGTCGCCGACCAATACGATGTGCAGGTGGCGATCCACAGCGACACCCTCAACGAGTCCGGCTTCGTCGAAACCACCCTCGCCGCGCTCAAGGGCCGCACCATCCACACCTACCACACCGAAGGCGCCGGCGGCGGTCATGCGCCCGACATCATCAAGGCCTGTGGCTTCCCCAACGTGCTGCCCAGCTCGACCAACCCGACGCGGCCGTTCACGCGCAATACCATCGACGAGCACCTGGACATGTTGATGGTCTGCCATCACCTCGACCCGAGCATCGCCGAAGACGTGGCCTTCGCCGAAAGCCGCATCCGTCGCGAGACCATCGCCGCCGAAGACATCCTGCATGACCTCGGCGCGTTCTCGATGATCAGTTCCGACAGCCAGGCCATGGGCCGTGTCGGCGAAGTGATCACGCGCACCTGGCAGACCGCCGACAAGATGAAAAAACAACGTGGCGCGCTGCCCGGCGACGGCCCTGGCAACGACAACTTCCGCGCCAAGCGCTACATCGCCAAGTACACCATCAACCCGGCGATCACCCATGGCATCAGCCATATCGTCGGCTCCATCGAAGTCGGCAAGTGGGCTGACCTGGTACTGTGGCGTCCGGCGTTCTTTGGCATCAAGCCAACCCTGATCCTCAAGGGCGGCGCGATCGCCTCCAGCCTGATGGGCGACGCCAACGCGTCGATCCCCACCCCGCAACCGGTGCACTACCGCCCGATGTTCGCCAGCTTCGGCAGCTCGCTGCATGCCACCAGCCTGACGTTTATCAGCCAGGCGGCGCAGGAGGCCGGGTTGCCGGAAACCCTGGGCTTGAAAAAACAGATCGCCGTGGTCAAGGGCTGCCGCAATGTGCAGAAGACCGACCTGATCCACAACGATTACCTGCCGGACATCGAGGTGGACCCACAGACCTATCAGGTCAAGGCCGACGGCGTGTTGCTGTGGTGTGAACCTGCGGATGTGCTGCCCATGGCGCAGCGGTATTTCCTGTTTTAACGGGGGCCACTCAACCCTGAACATGGCCTGCATGTCCAGGGTTGAACCTCTACTGGCAGAGTCACGCAAACTTGGTTTTGATCATCGCCTCCGTATATTCGTAGTTCAGTCGCAACTCGACACCCGCCGGAATGTCTTCAGTGGCAAACACAGCATTGAGCACATAGTTGGTCCTCACGCCTGGACGGCTGGTCGCGTGCTCGGCCTCTACCGCGAAAGGCACGGACTCCACGTTGTAACCGCCCGCAGCCTGTCGGACAGGTTTGCCATCGGCGTCATATTCGAAATGGGTGTTGATTCTGGAAATGATGGAGTCGCCCTCGATAAAGAGCGGTACGGTATGGAAAGTGCCGCCCTCAACGACTTTTGCCGTGCCGACGACCATGCCGAATGTCCCCTCCGAGGCCACAGACAAACTGCGCGGTAAAATCACCCCGCCGTACACCCCCACGATTTCTCCTTTGGCAATGGGCCGGTTGGCAACCACCATGGACTGCCCGACCAACGCGGCTTCTCCAGGGACTTTCACATCGTCGGCAGTGAACGTTCGCCACCGCAGTTTCTCTTCATAAAGCGCCCCTACCGCCTCAAACCCTTCAAACTTGATATAGGGTTTGATTGGCGTGGACGTATAGGTGTGACCTGAAGGCATTTTGACTTGCGTCTGCAGGCTTCGAATGCGAATGGGTCGGCCCTGCAGGTCCCGGAGGGGATACTTGCCGTTGTTGACGCGGTTATAGCTACCCAACTTGTTTTGCTGGGTGGTGAAGTGAACGTCCCGCCGCATGAAGCTGAGTTCGCCCGCCGTGTAGGGCACCATCGGTATCGACTCCGGTACGGTGGCATGCGCCTCGCCAGACGCGCCTGTCCCGCCCCCGCCGGTCTCGCCTCTACGTCTCCAAACGCCGGCCACGTCAGGCTTGGCGACAATCCCGCTGCTGACCAGCTCGTAGGGGTTGCTCCGGCTCTGCACCCTCAACAGGTAATACTGCCCATCACCGGCATCCGGCATGCTCGCAATAAAATAGCGCTTGCCCTCGAACTCAATGGGGCGTGCCTGCGACAGCGCCAACACCGCCAAGCTGCCGGGAGCGGGCTCCACCAGCGCTTCAAGATCTCCCGACGCCATCGGGCGGGTAACGATCTCTTCGCGGGTCAGCGCATCAATCAACAGGCCGTCGTCAATCACCAGCCGCGCTTGCAGCTCTTGGGCCCGGCGCTCATAGGCGTGGGTCGACAAACTCCCCTCGGTATATCTATCGAACAAAACGGCGAGTTCATCTTGATAAGGTTTGCTTTGCGCCTCGAATCGCGAGCGGTATTTATGGGTCACATAGTCCTGCCAGAAGTCTCTGGACAGCAGCGCCTGAAACTCCTCGGGTGAGTTATCCAGTGCCACGATGCGTTCATAAGCAGCGTCCAGCATCGCCTGGGTAACCTTTCCAAGGCCGATGAACCGCGCATGTTGCGGCTGCCCCGGCAACTGCAACCGATCTTTGAGGCCATACCGATAGGCCAGCCTTATTTCGACTTCTTCCAGTTTTTCCAACTGCTGGGTTTTCTGATCAGGCGTCAGGTTCGAGTTGTTAATGGCGGTTCTACGTTGATCGATATCGTTCAAGGCGATCTTCTCAACCTGGTCCAGACGAAACAGGCCTCTGGACAATGTCGACAAGACCTCGCCCTGGGTCGAGTCCAGGGCCTGGGCCCGCGCCTTGTAGACCATTGCCATGATTTCCAGATTACTGAAGGACAAGGCCGCACGATCGCAACACGTCGCCCTGCCTGCCCATTCGAACATCTGCTCGCGCAGGCTTTCAGACTCGGCGGAGTGTGCGCTGACGGTATCTATCACGTCCCACACCCGGCGCTGAAGATCCTCATGCTCAGCGGCGCCCGCTTGCAGGTCCCTGAGCACCTCGAAGAACCCATCGGCCCCGGCCTGCCCTCGCAGGCTGTCCCACTGGGCTTTTCGGCTGGCTATTTGCTCTTCGGTCAACCCCGCCGCCCAGCGCCGAAACGGTGCATCGGGCCGAGCCGCGATGGCGACGCGACTCACATCCGAAGAAGCCGTGACCACCAGGCGGTTGGGGTTACCGGGCGATGCCAGCCCCGCCCGTTCAAGTCGCTGGCCGTAGTCGCGCACTTGTTGCAGCGTGGCATCCGTCCAGGGGTTGTCGTTCGCATGCGTCACGTTATTGACCCGGGCGGTTTGCGCCAGGCGTTCGTCTGGCGGCGCAATGACGGACGCCGGTATGGTTGTCATGCGGTTGCCAGACAGGTCTATCCGGTCCAGCAGCGGCTGTTCGGCCAAACCGCTCGGCCATGTCTCAAGACCTGCGCGCGCCATGCTGAGCGAGCGCATATCCGTTATCTGGCTGAAATCGGGCGACAGGCGCAGGTCATTGTCATGGATGATCAAGGCTCTGAGGGACACGCGCTCGGACAACATCCTGGCCGTCTCCGGGCTCAAGCGAATCCTGTTGTTGTGCAAGAACAAACGGGTCAACCCACGCATCTCGCCCAGCGCAGGCGGGAGTTCGCGCAGCTGGTTGCCTGACAGGTCCAGCCAGCGCACCCCGCGGAACCGCGACAGAAACCCCTCGGGAGAAGCGCTCAGGCCCATATTGCTCAGCTTGAGCGAACCGACATGACTGAAGTCCACGTCAAGGTCGGGCAAGCTCGGCAAACCCAAGCCACTGAGGTCCAGTTCCAGGCCAATCCGGGTGCCGTCGTTGGCCAGCATCTGAGGGGTCTCCTGTCTCCAGCAGCTCAAGATCCGCTGCTGAGCTTCGCGCCGCGCCCGGTGCGCCACTGTATTGAGGTTCCGCTCACCTGGGCGGGCATACCGCTGATACGCGCCACCTCCCGAGAATGCCCAGGCATTGAGTTGAGCCTGGAGGACATCAAACGCTTGCTCAAGCCTGGCCAGCTCGGCGTCTGCCCCAGGGCCCAGGTTCCAGATAAATTCCCGGGCCTTTTGAACGCCATAGCCTGGGTACATTTTGCGCACAATGCCCACCCTGGGGTTGCCGCTGTCAAACGCCTCATTAAGCCCACCGGGGAGTAAATCGGGCCGGTTTTCTCCCAGTCGTTTCCAGTAGCTGTCAAATTGTTGCCAGTAGTCTTCAGGAAACGCATTGTGATCCAGCAGCGTCACGCGATTGATCCGGGCAATCGCCGCAAGCTGCTCAGGTGGCGGATTCAGGTTGGCCTGGGGGACTTCTTGCAACCGGTTACGGCTGAGGTTGACGATTTCCAATGAGGTCTGGTTGTGCAACCCCGTTGGCCATTGCTCCAGTTGCGTCAGCATTAAATTCAACCTTTTCAGCTGGAGCATGCCGCTGAAATCCGGCGTCACGCCCAGCGGGTTGCCTTGCAGATTCAGTTCCTCAAGCGTGGTGAGCGCACTCAGCCTCGCTGCGCTTTGGGCGGTCAGCCGAATTCGATTGGTCTCCAGGCTCAGGGAGGTCAGGCCTGGCATGGCATCGATTGCCAGGGGAACCTCGGCAAGCTGGCAGTTGCGCACGCTCAAGCTTTTCAACGCGGTAAAATTCTTGAGCAGCGTGTCTACGTTGCTTGCGCCCCTGAAACCGGCGAGTTCGAGCGTTTGGACATGACTGAAGTCCCCGCTCAATGCCGGCAACGTTGTCCCCCGGCCATACGTCAGGGTTAACGCCGGCCCCGTCTCCCGGCGCCAGCAACGCCGGATGTCATTGGCAGTACGACCGGCCATGCCACCGTTACGATCAAATGCGGTAATCGCCAGTTGCGGGGTGTTTTCCTTGACCCACGCCTTGAGCGTCTTATCCAGGGTTTCGAATTCCGCCTCGCGGCGAGCCAGCCCAGCCGATACATCCGTGCCCAATGACTGAATGAACTCGATAACCTGTTCGTCAGTGAACGAAGGAAACAGCGTGCGAACGCGCGCTTCGGGAGAACGGAAAGCCTGTGTGGTTTTTTTCAACAGTTGCCGAAAGCCCGGGCCGCCGCCCACTGCACGCATCGACGGATCAAACGCCGGCTTGCGGACCGGATGTTCCAGCAACACAGTGCGCAGGCGCTGGCGCGACAGCGGGGATTGCTGGATCGCCGGCTTCAATTGAGACGCCTCGCTAAACCCCATGGCTTGGCGCTCGCCCGGCGACATGATTTCCCAGGCAGCGGTGTAAAAATCCCCCGCCGAAAACCGATCGTCTTTCTGGATGACCAACGTCCTGGCGGGCAACGCATCTGGGGAGCCGATGGCATCCAGTATCGGGCCCTGCGCCGAATATTGGCGCAGTTCCACTCGCGTTCCTCGCCGCCACCCCGGCAGGGTTTCGAGGGTACGCAAGGCCAACCGTTGGCTGTCGAGGTCCGTCAGCGTGTCCAGGTGCAGCCCTTCATAGGCACGGGCGACACGCGCTTCCTGCTCAAACCATTTGGCCTGTTCAACCACGGCCTCAGGCAAGCGACCGCTGCCGCGAAAACGCTGCAACGCCTCGGCGCTCAGGTTTTCCAGCAGTTGGGTGGCCACGGGGGTCGAGAGGGCGGGGAAGTCCGCCTGCACCCGCTGAACATCGGGGTCATCCGTACGGGTCAAGGCTTTGTAGCGCTCATTCACCATCGAACCCTTGATGGCATCCACCTTGTCGGCAATGAATCGCCGCAGTTGGCTGGCCCGGGCATGCAACGGGTCCTGGGCGCTGCCAGGAATACCCGGCAGGTCCGCATCGACACCTTGCAACGTGTACAGCACCTCGTTAAGCAATTCGCCCCGATCCACGTTGCCCTGGCTGAGCACCACCATTCGCCTGTCGGTTGATGCAGGGCCGTCGCCTTCCCACAGCACATTGGCGTCGCTGTCCAATACGCGAAGCAGCGGCGTCTCGGGCAACAGGCTGTAGCGCTGCATGCTTTGCAGCTGCAACACCGGATCAGCCTTCGCATAAACGAGTGGATCGCTGCTACGCATCTGCTCAACAAACGTGGTGAGCGTCTGATGGATCTCAAATCGCTTGAGGGTTTCCTCCAGGGTCAGGGGAACAGGCTCATGATTGACGAAGGTTTCACGCAGTGTTTGCGGCTCGACCCCACTGATACGTACCTGGTCCGATGACTCGGCAAGCCCCAGGCGCCGCAACAGCGTCGGCTCGTCCCACGTCAGCGGCTCTTCGACTTCATGGCTCCAGGCACCTTGGTGGTTATGCTCCAGTTTCGGCGCATAGGCATCGGGCCGGGTCGGGTGCTGGATACGGTATTGCCCGGTATCCGCGTCTTGCCTGACCTGGTAGTGCTTGCCCTCCAGCGCAAGCACCGTCCGGCCATGGTGCTGGTGCAGGCCAATCTCGTTGGCCTTGGACTGCGGCGCAAGAGTGACCGTGGACTCATAGGGCCCGAGGTCAGCCTTCCACAACATCCTTTTTCCCGAGGGCATCGTGACCGGTTTGAAATTATCCAACATGCTCACGAACTTGATCCTGGGCACTACCTGGGACCCGGCGGCAAAGAACGCGGCATTGAGCGCCACGGAGGAAAAATGTGCCCACATCGCCCGGGTATCGCCCTGTTCAGCCGCTTCGATCCCTTCGAATACGTCGGAACACATCTGCGCCGCGCCCACCGCCAGCATGATCGGGCCCAGCCCCGGCACAACAAAGGCGGCCACGTTCAAAAAGCTGAGCACCGCATCGAGATAGCCCTCTAAACGCTCCGTGCGGGCCTTGCGGTCCTCGTCTCCGGTGGGCACGGCGACCGCCCTGGCATCGTCGAACACCTTGTTGATGAAGGCCTGGACCTGCTGCTCCCACAGCGCGGCGGTAAGGGGCGTCTCTTCCAAACGCAACCGCGCGGGCTCAGGCTTGAGCGGGTAATCGGTGGCCGGGTTGCCGTTGCTGGCAGGCTGGTACAACCGGTTGAACTGTTTAAAGAACGCCCACTGTTCGCGCTGCGGGATAAACCGACTGAAGAACCGGCGATAGGACGCACTGTGCAAGCGCGACCTCAGATCAGCCATGAAGTCGGCACCCGATGCATACTCCTTGAGCGGTTGCTGCGGGTCATTGGGGATGTATGCCAGCAGGCGCTCAACCCTGCGACTGCTTTGACGGTCGGGCCCGATCAACAAGGGCCCGATCAAGGACACCCCAAAGATTTTCAATGCCGCGAACGTGACGGGGCGGCCGTCCAAGGTCGCGCCGGACGGGTCGGCAAGCACTTGCTTGAGCATGCGGTAGGCATCGGCACTGATGCCCGATTCAACCCGGCGGGTGCCAGGGCGAAGGGCAAATTGAAGGTTCGCGATCTCGCCGCTCAGCGCCAGCTGTTGACGCTGATGGGTTTGCAGTTGCTGCATCAGTGCGGAGCGCTCGGCGTTCCCTGTGGGGGTCAATATTTCCTTGAGGTGTTTTTGATACCGCGCGCCCAGATCCAACGTCCGGCACAGCGCGGCAAACGCATGAGGGGCGATGGCCACGGCCTGTTCGCTGAGCGCATCGAACGTCGGGATAATCTCGCCGTCATACGCGCCGAAGGTGGTAATGATCTGGCAGTCGTGACAGGAGGGGGCTCGTTCTTCGCCGGGCTCGAAATTGGCCAGGGCGGCCTCCAGCAGGGAGACAGCGCGATACCGGTAGCTCAGCGTCGGATCGTTCTGTTGCTCGAAGGCAAAAAAACCATAGAGGTCTGTACGCCCTCGTGGATACGCATATTTGCGCGCGAAGTAGACGCTTCTGACATCCAGGTCCAGGTTGAAGGTTCGCTTGATCGCCTCTTTGAGCGGCTGCTCGGCAAACGCCAGAATGTCGGTGATGCTCCCCAGGCTGTTTTCGATCGTGTTCAGCGTTTCACGAAAGGTGCTGTGGCTGTCTGCCAGCCGGGCCCTGGCGTCAGGCGAAGCTGTCCGATACCAGGAGGGTAGCTGGTGCATTTCATGGTTGCCGAGTTCTTCCTGTCGGTACGGGATGGCCTGGTTGAACCAGGTGGGTACGCGGTCTTTGAGAAAATCGTAATGAACACCCCGAAGGTCCGTGGTGAACGTGCCTTCGGGGAGGGTGGAGGATATGACGGGTGTTGACATGGTGGATCGTCCTTGAGGGTTAGCCGAAGCCCTCAGCCTATCGAACGACCCAGTGTGGGTGGACTGTATAGCTACCGCATCTCAGGCGATCGGTGTGCGCATCTGGTCAGTGAACGCACACCGGGCGTACAGGGCGTCGAGCACACTAGGCAACGCTGGCGGTACGCCCCATCGCCTGGTCACAGAGCCTGCGCAGTATGGTTTTTCTTTCCTCATCCAAGATCAGGATGTCTGCATAGTATTGTTCGTCCGTCATCACCTGGCCGGGACGCTTGAGGGCTGCTTCCAGCAGCGGCTTGGCGAACGCCACAACCGTCTGGATCTTCGCCATCTGCGTTTCCCCTTGGACCAATGAGGTCCAACTGGCGTCGACATAGGTCTTGAGCGCGTCTTTTTGCTGCTGGGTTGCGCTGGTGTACCCAGCGGGGAGCTTGGGGTCTATAGCGCGCAACGCCGTACGTTGGGGAGGCGAAGCCTTTACCAGCGCCTGCGGTATGAGGGAGACGAGCGTTGCATAGTGCTGCCCCTGATCTCCCGGAGGAAGCGGGGGTTGAGCATGGGCCATGAACCAGTACCTCAATGAGAAATGAGGAGCTTATTCATGACCCACAAAGACCGGGCCTTAACTATGCAGGGCAGGTGCCGGGTCAGTGACTCCAGGTTTTGCGCGGTTCGAAAGCGGCTTTGTCAGCGAGTGCCTGCCACAAGGCCTTGACCTCGTCATCGGCGTCTTTAGGCATCACCACCTTCAGTTGGATAAACAGGTAACCGCGCTGCCCGCTTTTGTTCAGCAAGCCATGGCCCTTGGCGCGCATGCGCTGGCCGTTCTGGCTGCCGGCGGGCACCTTGAGGTTGATCTTGCCGGTCAGGGTTGGCACGGCCACCTCGGTACCCAGCGCCAGCTCCCAAGGCGCTACCGGCACGGTGATCACCAGGTTTTCGCCTTCCACCTCAAATTTGGGGTGCGGTGCAAACTTGATGATCAGGTACAGGTCACCGTTGGCGCCACCGCCAACACCCGGCGCGCCCTGGCCCTTGAGGCGGATGCGCTCACCGTCGGCCACGCCGGCGGGGATCTTCACGTTCAGGCTCTTGGTGGTGTTGCTGACGTGCCGCCCCGAGGCGTCGTATTGCGGTACCTGGAAGCTGATCTGCTTGGACTCGGTGGACAGCGTTTCCTCGAGAAACACCGACAATTGCATCTCCACGTCCTGGCCCTTGCGCCCGGCACTGCGGCGCTGGCCACCGCCGAAGGCATCGCCACGGCCGCCAAAGATCGAGCTGAAGAAGTCGGAGAAGTCCTCGGTGCCCTGGCCACCGCCAAAACCGCCACGGCTCTGCCAGCCTGGCGGGCCCTGGAACGGCTGGCCATGCTGGCCGTATTTGCGCAACTCGTCGTATTCGGCGCGCTTGTCGGCACTTTTCAGCGCTTCATAGGCCTCGGACGCATCCTTGAACTTGGCTTCAGCGTCCTTTTCCTTGCTCACGTCCGGGTGATATTTGCGCGCCAGCTTGCGATAGGCCGCCTTGATCGCCTTGTCGTCCGCCGTCGGCTCTACGCCAAGAATCTTGTAATAGTCTTTAAAGTCCATCTGGGGGGTCACCCTCCGTGATCGATTTCGCACAGCCAGCGGCACAGCATGCGCCGGATTGCAGCGTTTGAATTGACTGATCTCAATCCCAAGCCGATGGGTGCGTAGAAGTTTATCGGCAGTGCACGAATATCCTTGCACCCACCGACCGTATGCTGGACAAGTTGGGGACGAACCCTGGTCTTTCAAGGCGCAGTGCCCGCTATTTAACAGATAGTCGGCCTACGCATCTGCACGCGGGTGGCATACACTGCGCGGCCGTTTTTCAACCGGAACCCGATAGACATGGAAAACCCATCCCCAGCCCGTGCCTGCGGCATCGACTTTGGCACGTCCAACTCCACCGTCGGCTGGATCCGCCCCGGCGAGGAGACGCTTATCGCGCTGGAGGACGACAAGATCACCTTGCCGTCGGTGGTGTTCTTCAACTTCGAGGAGCGCCGCCCGGTCTACGGGCGCCTGGCCCTGCATGAATACCTGGAAAACTACGAAGGCCGGCTGATGCGCTCGCTCAAGAGCCTGCTGGGTTCCAAGCTGATCAAGCACGACACCAGCGTGCTCGGCACGGCCATGCCGTTCACCGACCTGCTGGCGCTGTTTATCGGCCAGCTCAAGAGCCGCGCGGAAGCTACCGCCGGCCGTGAGTTCGAAGAGGTGGTGCTGGGGCGCCCGGTGTTCTTCGTCGATGACGACCCGATGGCCGACCAGGAAGCGGAAAACACCCTGGTGGACGTGGCACGCAAGATCGGCTTCAAGGACATCTCGTTCCAGTACGAACCGATCGCGGCGGCCTTCGACTACGAGTCCACCATTGAAAAAGAAGAGCTGGTGCTGATTGTCGACATCGGCGGGGGTACCTCTGACTTCTCGCTGGTGCGCCTGTCGCCCGATCGCCGTCACAATGACAACCGCCACGATGACATCCTCGCCACCGGCGGCGTACACATCGGCGGTACCGACTTCGACAAGCAACTCTCGCTCGCCGGCATGATGCCGTTGTTCGGCTATGGCAGCCGGATGAAGAGCGGGGCCTACATGCCCACCAGCCACCACATGAACCTGGCCACCTGGCACACCATCAACTCGGTGTACTCGCAAAAATCCCAGCTGGCCCTGGGCAGCATGCGCTACGACATCGAAGACACCGGCGGCATCGACCGCCTGTTCAAGCTGATCGAACAGCGCGCCGGGCATTGGCTGGCGATGGAAGTGGAAGAAACCAAGATCCAGCTGACCCACGAAGACAGCCGCCATGTGCTGCTCGACCGGGTTGAGCCAGGACTGAGCGTGGACCTGAGCCGCAGCTTGTTCGAATCGGCCATCGATGGCTTGCTGGAGCGCGTGCGTAACAGCGTCACCCAATTGCTCAATGACGCTTCGGTGGACGTGGCCCAGGTGGACACGGTGTTCTTTACCGGCGGCTCCAGCGGCATTCCGGCGCTGCGCCACAGCATCTCGGCGATGTTGCCGAATGCGCGGCATGTGGAAGGGAATATCTTTGGCAGCATCGGCAGTGGCTTGGCGATCGAGGCCAGCAAGCGTTACGGCTGCTGACCGCCACCGATCTCACCCACTCCCTCTTCGACGCAGCGTTGTGGCGAGCGGGCTTGCCCCGCGTTGGGCTGCGCAGCGGCCCCATGACAGGCGATGTGTTTTTAACTGACACACCGCGGTGCCTGGTTTTGGGGCCGCTTCGCAGCCCAACGCGGGGCAAGCCTTTTTAACTGACACACCGCGGTGCCTGGTTTTGGGGCCGCTTCGCAGCCCAACGCGGGGCAAGCCCGCTCGCCACAAGCCAGCCTGCTCACCACAATTACAGTGTTGCCCCTTCCCCTCCCACCTTCAAACCATCCCGCCGAGCTTCAATTCGCTCTTCAAATACGCGTAGTAAATCGGTCCTGCCACCACGCCCGGCAAACCGAACGCGGCTTCAAACACCAGCATCGCCAACAACAACTCCCACGACTTGGCACTGATCTGCCCGCCGACGATACGCGCGTTGAGGAAGTACTCGACCTTGTGGATCACGATCAAATACCCCAGCGCCGCTACCGCCACCCAGATCGACAGCGACAGCGCGACGATGGTGATCAGGGTGTTGGACATCAGGTTGCCAATCACCGGCAGCAGGCCGAGCAGGAAGGTCAGCACGATCAGGGTCTTGGTCAGCGGCAGGTGGATGCCACACAGGGGCAGCACCACGGCCAGGAACACCGCGGTGAACACGGTGTTCAGCGCGGCGATCTTGATCTGCGCGAAGACGATATTGCGAAACGCCTGGACCAACAGGTGCAGACGGTCGAACAGCACGGCGGCCAGGGGTTTGCGTTTGGTCACGTCGGGCACGCGCTGCAGCGCGATGATCGCGCCGAGCACCATGCCGATCAACAGGGTGACGAACATGTGGGCGGCGTCTTTGCCGACCAGTTGCAGTTCGCTCAGGTGCTTGCTCAACCAATCGCCAATCGCCACGCGGAATTCAGCCGCGCTGGCGGGCAGGTAGGCATCGAGAAACGGCGGCAACTGGCCGCGCGCGCGATCGACCACACCCATGAATTTATCGAGGGAGGCCCCAGGGTTTTCCGCCTCGTGGAGCAGGAAGCTGATAGCGCCGGCGAAGATCAGGGCCAGCACGCTGACAATCAGGGTGCCGAGCAACGCCACCGCCAGCCAGCGCGCGCGCCGGCCTTCGATCAGCCGTTGCAGTTGGGGGGTGAGCATATTGACCAGTTCAAAGACCAACAGGCCGGCCAGCAGGCTGGGCAACAACTTCAGCGGCAATACCAGCAACAACCCGCCGAAAATGATGATGTAGCTGGCCAGCAATAACACGTGACGCTGAGAAAACGTTGGCATACAGCCTCAAAACGAACTGCGTTAAAGGATGTTGTAGGAGCGAGCTTGCTCGCGAAGGTCGCCAACGATAACGCGTTTACTCTGAATAAACGCGGGGCCATTGCGTTCTTCGCGAGCAAGCTCGCTCCTACAGGGGGCTGTGTGCGAGTGTCGCAGCCTTCTATGGCCTGGGGCTATTATTTCTTCAGGCAGGTGCTCATAAAGGTTTTGCGCGCATCACCGGTCAAGGCTTTGGTCTTGGCGTCCGCATTGCAATCCTTCATCTTCTGCTGCTGCGGCGTGAGCGTCTTCGCGTCATTGGCCGCCGGCGCCGACAGGCAGGTTTTCATGAACGCCTTGCGCTCGTCGCCCTTGAGCGTCTTGGTGGTGGCTTCGGCATTGCAGGTGGTCATCTTGTTTTGCTGGGCAGTAGCAGCGAAGCCCTGGGAACACAGCAGCAGGCCCATCATCAACAACGGAATACGCAGCATCTTCATGGAGTTTTCTCCCTGTTACCGTGCCGGGAGGCACGGCCTACCCAGCAGTGTAGCCAAACCTTGTTACATCTTCATCGGCTGCGGATATTCGTCCGCCGGTACTGCTCTGGCGTGCAGCCGGCCTGGCGTTGGAACATCGCGATAAACGCCGAGGCGCTGCTGTAGCCCAGGTCAAACGCCACGTGTTGCACGCTGCGCTGGCTGTCGAGGGCTTCGATGGCGGCGAGGTAACGCAGGCGCTGGCGCCATTCGCCAAAGCTCATGCCCAACTCGCGCACGAACTGGCGCGCCAGGGTGCGTTCGCTCACGTGCACCTGCTCGGCCCATTGCGCCAGGGGGCGGTTGTCGCCGGGTTCCGCCTGCATGCCTTCGAGCACGCCAAGCAGCCCAGGGTGGCGCGCGTAGGGCAGGAAGCAATCGTGGATCGGCGCCTGCTTGAGCTGGTCGACCAGCACCTGGGCCAGGCGGATATCCGCCTCGCTGCGGGGGATGTTGACGTCTCGCAGGGCGAAGTCACTGAGGATGGCCTTGAGTATCTCGCTGATCGCCAGGGTGCAAGGCTGCTTGGGCAGTTGCTCGCAGAGTTGTGGGGCCAGGCCCACCGAGCGATAGACAATCGCCTGGGCATTGTAGGAGCTGTGTTCGGTATTCGGCGGTATCCACACGGCGTATTGCGGCGGCGACATAAAGCGGTTGCCGGCCACCTCCATCCGCATCACCCCGCTGGCCGAGTAATCCAGCGAGCCCCAGGAATGCCGGTGCGGCGTGCATTCAGTATCGGGGGCGAAATCGGAGTAGCGGAAGTACACCGGGCTCGGCAGCCGGGGGAAATCCGCAAGGCGTACGGTATGTCTGGGCATATTGTCTGGATACAAAGGTCGGTTGTCTGGATCGCAGTATAGGCTTCGATCCAGACAGGGGATAATCCTGCCTCATCAACCCACCTGGTTTCTTTCGATGCAATACGCGTATCCCCTGCTGGCCATTTTTATCTGGGCCGGCAACACCGTGGTCAATAAATTGGCCGTGGGTTCGATCTTCCCGGCTGAAATCGGCTTTTACCGCTGGTTGCTGGCGGCCGTGCTCTTCACGCCGTTCATGCTCAAGCCGGTGCTCGCCCAGTGGCCGATCATCCGCCGCAACCTGGGCAAGATCTTCATCCTCGGTGTGCTGGGCATGGCCGTGTACCAAAGCCTGGCCTATTACGCCGCCACCCTGACCTCGGCCACCAACATGGGCATCATCCTGTCCCTGATGCCGTTGATGGCGCTGACCGCCGCGATCATCAGCCTGGGCCAGCGCCTGACCTTCGGCGCACTCACCGGTGCGCTGCTGTCGTTCGCCGGCGTAGTGGTGGTGGTATCGGCCGGCAGCCTGGGGGCGCTGCTGCAACACGGGGTCAACCTGGGCGACGGCATGATGCTGGTGGCGACCCTGGCCTACGCGGTCTACAGCACCTTGCTGAAAAAGTGGCAACTGCGCCTGCCGCCGTTAGTGTTGCTGTACTTGCAGGTGCTGGTGGCGGTGCTGGTGCTGTTTCCGCTGTTCCTGTTCTCAGCCAAAGCCGGCCTGGACTGGGCGAATATTCCGCTGGTGCTGTATGCGTGTTTGCTGGCTTCGATGCTCGCGCCGCTGGCATGGATGCATTCGGTGAAAACCCTGGGGCCGAGCCGCACGACGCTGTTTTTCAACCTGCTGCCGTTGATCACCGCGCTGATCGCAGCGCTGGTGTTGAAAGAAGCGCTGGCGCTGTATCACCTGGTGGGCGGTTTGCTGACCCTGGGCGGGGTGATTTTGTCGGAGCGCTGGACCACGCCGGTCGGGCGTCAACGCGCCGCTGCCTGAGCGATGGTTCTCGCGGCGCACCTGCTACACCCCGGCCGCCTTGAGCCTCTGCGCATGCTCGACGAACAGCCGGATCGGCTCCGCCCCCTTGCCCACCAGCCCCAGGGACTGGTTGACGATATCGAAATGATCCAACGCATAGTCATCGCCGATCACCACGCCCAGGTGTGAGCTGTAGCGCCCGACCATGCCGTCGCACTGGCCCTTTTCGCGCACGAAGCTGCGGGCGAACAGGCGGCAGCTGCGATTCGTCCCGTCCAGCAGGTTGCGCCCGCGGTCGGTCTTGCCCGGCTGCAAGGTGCCGGACCACGAGTAATAGCGCACGCCATTGACCTCGGCAGCCCCCTGCCCGCCCCACGTTGCTGGCAAGCCCTGGGGGTACGCACGGTTGAACGCGGCCACGCCGACGCTGGTGAGCGAATGGTGCGAGGCGTGCAAGTCAGCCTTGAAGCGCGGCCCGCGATAGCCGGTTTCCAGCACACCCATCACCCAGGCGACCCAATGGAACAGGGCACTCATGATCCGACCCCTGACGCTCTCGGCCGGGTAATGGGTGTGGATATGGTCGGCCAGTTCCGAACCATGGTTGGGCCCGGCCACCGACGTGACCGACGCCACCCACTCCGGCACCCTGGCCGCCGCGTAGCGCGCGGTCAGCGCCCCCTGGCTGTGGCCGATCAGGTTGACCTTATCGGCCCCGGTCTCGCGGCGAATCCGCTCGATGTGCGCCAGCAACTGCTCACCCCGCACCTCGCTGGAATCCAGCGGCGCGACCTGCACCGCAAACACCTGCGCCCCACCCGCCCGCAGCGCCGGGACGATGCCATACCAGTAGGGAAACCACCCCAGGCGCACGAACCCGAGCATGCCGGGCACCAACACCAAGGGGTAACGCGTGGCTAACGACTGCGGCATGGGGCGAACGTCCTTGATCGATACAGGATAGGCGCAGGCTAGCCCAATCCGGCGACGAGCAGATGACACCGCCCAGTAAATCCAATAAAACTTTTTGCGTTGCGCGGCACTCACAACTGGGAGCGATCACGCCAGCAGAGCGTGGCGCAAAACCGGATTAGCACCAGGAGATTGAGATGACTGAAGCAAACCTGACTGACGTTGCGACCCTGCGCAGCCGCGCCCGCCAGAACGTCGAAAACGGCGCCGTGACCGAGGGCTACGACGCCGACCGCGAAGAGATCATTCGCCTGCTCAATGCCTCGCTGGCCACTGAACTGGTCTGCGTGCTGCGCTACAAGCGCCACTACTTCATGGCCAGCGGCGTCAAGGCCCAGATCGCCGCCGAGGAGTTCCTCGAACACGCCACCCAGGAAGCCGAACACGCCGACAAACTCGCCGAGCGCATCGTGCAGTTGGGCGGCGAACCGGAGTTCAACCCGGACCTGCTGTCGAAAAACTCCCACGCGCAGTACGTGGCCGGCAATACGCTGAAGGAAATGGTCTACGAAGACCTGGTCGCCGAGCGGATTGCGGTGGACAGCTACCGCGAGATCATCCAGTACATCGGTGATAAAGACCCGACCACGCGCCGCCTGTTCGAAGAGATCCTGGCTCAGGAAGAAGAGCATGCCGATGACATGGCCGACATCCTGGAAAGCCTGTAACCCCTGTGGCAAGCCCTAATGCCATTTAGTTAATGGCTTTTTTGTAGGAGCGAGCTTGCTCGCGAAGAACTCACAGGCGCCGCGTTCATTCAGGAGACACGCGTTATCGTTGACGTTCTTCGCGAGCAAGAACTAGGCGTCCCCCTCGCTCCTACAGAAGGCGATATACGCTTAACTGAACGGCATCAGGGGCCCCCCTCCCCCATTTTTGTTCGCGGTTTGGTCTGTCAGCCTTTCACCGTCTTTGGTGCCTTGCCTTCCCGCATCTGTTGCAGCAACGGCGCACACTGGTTCGGCGCATCGCCACTCGGCGCCACCAGCGCCAGCAAGCCGGCGGCCGGGCCGGCGATCACGCCCAGTGCGACCATGCCTGCGCCACGCAGGGCCAGGGGGATGGCTTTGACGCCGGCATTCGGCTTGATGAACGGGCCATTGACGTACAGCGGGGAACGCAACGAGAACAGGCGGAACCCTTTGGACTCCGGCGTGATGGTGAGGTCCAACTGCTCGGTGGCCATGTTCGCAGTGCCATCGACGTAGATGATGGCGTTCTCGGTATCGAACACAAACAACCGGGTCGTCGCCAGGCCGGTCTTGATGCCAAAGTCCGCCGCCGCGCAGTTGATCTTGACTTCCTTGTCGCCAAACAGGCGGCCCACCACGTAGTTACCGACGTTGAGCCCGGCGATTTCCATCAGGCCACGGCTGATGGCGCCATCGTTGATCAACATTTTCAGGTCGCCGTTGGAAGTGCCCAACAGCGCCGCCACGGAGTTGCCGCGCCCGGAAATATCCGCATCACCGTTGAGTTCGCCGAAGCTGGTTTTCATCGGTTCGAAAGTCGGGAACAGTTGCTTGAGCTTGAAGTTACGCGCGGTCAGTTTGGCCCGGCCTTCCATGGGCACCGTGCGGCCGTTCAAGCGGATCTGCGCATCCAGCTTGCCACCGGCCACCCCGAAGCGCAGGGGTTCCATGCTCAGCTCGCCGTCGTTGAGGACCAGGTGGGTATAGAGGTCGGTGAACGGCAAGTCGGCGCTGTGCACAATGCGTTTGCCGGTGAATTCGACATCGGCATCCATCACACGCCAGCGCTCGGTGCGGAACTCTTCCACCGGCAGCACTTTGTTCGCCGGTTGCTTGCTCATCCCACCACGGGCCTTTTGCTTGGCGTTGGAGTCGGCGCCGATCAAGGGCGCGAGGTCCGTCATCAGCAGTTGGTTGGAAACCAACGTGCCGCTGAGCTTGGGGCGCGGCTGGCTGGCGACATAGGCCAGGTCGCCGTGGATGTCACTGTTGCCGATCTTGCCGTTGAAGTTTTCGTAGCGGAACGACGCGCCATTGGCCTCGTGCAACTTGGCGATCAGGTGGCCGTCTGTGGAGTAGGCCGGTGAATCCGGCAAGGTGACGCCGGTCAATGGGTACAGGTTGCCCAGGCTACTGCCGGCAAGTTTCAGGCGCAGGTCGAGGGCGCCCAGGTTGAGTGGGTCGGTCAGGGTGCCGGCCAGGGCGATACGGGTGTCGGCGATGTCCACCTGGGCCTGTAGCGGGAACGGCTTGGCCGCGTCCTGCAAGGCAAGCAGGCCGCCGATCTTGCCGGTGCCGTCGAGTTTCTGGCCGTGGTACTGGCCTTTGACCTTGAGGCCAAACGCGTAGTCCTGGGGGGCCGCGCCTTTTTCCAGGGCCTTCCTGGCATCGGCGTCACCGACGATTTCAGCAAACGGAATGGGCTGGCCCAGCGGGTCGATGATCACATCGAGTTGGGTCTTGAGGGTTTGATCGTCAAGGGTCACATGGCCTTTGTCGAAGCCGATGGTGCCGATGTCCACCACCCAGCTGGAAGGTTCGGCGCTGGGGTCCTTGGGGTCGAACGTGAAGGTCCAGTTGGCGCGGCCATCGGCGAGGCGCTGCAACTCGGCGCTCGGCTCAGTGAGGTCGATGCGCGGGATCACCACACGCTGGGCCAGCAAGGCCAGGAGAGAGATACGCAGTTCAACGCGCTTGAGCGTGACCATCTGCGGTTTTTTCGACCAGTCAGGGTTACCCAGGGTCAGGTCTTCGGCAATCACATGGGGCCACGGCACCCAGGCACGCCAACCGCCTTCGTCTGGCTCACGCTGCCACACCACCGCGAGGTTGCCATTGATGGCGAACGGACGATGCAGCTCTTCGGAGACCTTGGCATTGAGCGGGGGTTTGATGCGATTCCAGTCAAAGAACACCAGGACCAGAGCCACAATGGCAATTAATAGAACGAAGCTGGCGCAGCTCCAAGCGACGATTTTACGAGTGCGCGTCATTGCACAGGACTCCTGAATACGACTGGCTGAGCTACCCCTATAGAGCAGCCTATAAAACTACGACTGGTAAACCACACGGGGGTTTAACCCGATGCACGATTTAACCCGCGGATACCGGCTTTCCTGACCGACCAGGCAAATTTGATCTTCAACGGCGCACCATTGTTACCCAGGTTCGTGTCGAAAATACCCACACCGGTGCAAAACCGCGGGCTTGAGAGGCTCGTTCTAGAGCCTCCGCCGAGAACAATCAATTCTGTTGATTATTACCATTGTGTTTATGAACTTTTATATCGACTTATCGAGAGTAGCATTAGCTCCGTACCCACTTTATCGCCCTCCCAAGGAGCAACCCATCATGAAACGCCAAGTCCTTGCTACCGTCCTGATGTCTGTCCTGGCTTCCAGTGCCTTTGCCCTGCCAGCTGCGGAACAGGCCACCCCACAGAATAAAGCCCAAGCCGTTCAATCCAGCCAAACCCTGGCTCGCAGCGGTTCGCAAGAAGATGAAAACCGCGACTACGCCAAAGGCGCCGTTGCTGAGAATGGCCGTAATCGCCTGGAAGAGAAAGGCCTGGTAGAGGGCGGCGCTGAACAAGCCAACGACCGTGCCTACACCCAAGGCGTCGCTGAAAATGGCCGTAATCGCCTGGAAGAGAAAGGCCTGGTTGAAGGTGGAGCTGACCGTCTGCAGGAACGCAACACCGTAGCCGAAGGCGGCGCTGACCGTCTGCAAGAACGCAACACCGTTGCCGAAGGCGGTGCTGACCGTCTGCAAGAACTGCATCAAGCACAGAGCTAAGCCTGTGATGGCCCAGAAAAAAGCCCGATCAGCCGATCGGGCTTTTGACTTTATGTAGCCTGCGTCACATCTCCCCCTGCACACCTCGCCGTCAAGTTCGACGTCAACGAAGTTGTTTTGCTAGAGTGCGTCGCTGTACTTGCCGACAAAGCCCGCCCCCACATGCTGCCCCGCGCCGAACAGAAGCAACAGACCCGCCTCGCCTTGATGGACGCAGCCCGCCATCTGATGGAGTGTGGCCGTGGGTTTGGCAGCCTGAGCCTGCGCGAAGTGGCCAAGACGGCCGGAATTGTACCGACCGGGTTCTATCGACATTTTGCCGATATGGATCAGCTGGGCCTGGTGCTGGTCAGCGAAGTCGGCCAGACCTTCCGCGCCACCATTCGCCTGGTGCGCCATAACGAATTCGTGATGGGCGGCATCATCGATGCGTCCGTGCGGATCTTCCTCGATGTGGTCTCGGCCAACCGTTCGCAGTTTTTGTTCCTCGCCCGCGAACAATATGGCGGCTGCCTGGCGGTGCGCCAGGCCATCGGTGCCCTGCGCGAAGACATCACCCGCGACCTCGCGGCGGACCTCACCCACATGCCCAAGCTCCAGCACCTGGATGCCGACGGTTTGCACGTGATGGCCGACCTGATCGTCAAGAGCGTGTTCGCCACCCTGCCCGACATCATCGACCCTCCCGCCCAGGCCCTCCCGGCTCACCTCACGCCCCAGGCGAAAATCACCCAGCAACTGCGCTTTATCTTTATCGGCCTCAAGCATTGGCAGGGCCTGGGCAGCACGGAGTAAGTCCCTCAGCCCGCGGCGTGGAAACGCTTGGCGGTGGTGAAATTACGGTCCCAGTAACGGTTGCTCAGCGAGTCGATACGCACGGTTTTGCCCGCCCGTGGCGAATGGATAAATTTGCCCTCGCCTATGTAGAGGCCGACATGGCTCACCCGCCCGCGCCCGTTACCTTTGAAAAATACCGCGTCGCCAGGCTTCAAGGCGTTGCGCTTGATCGTGGCGGCCTTCGAACCATGCATCGCCGCCGTGGTACGCGGCAGGTGGATATTGGCCTGGGTCTTGAACAGGTACACCAGGAAGCTGCTGCAATCGAAGCCCTGCTCGACTGAATTCCCACCCCATTTATAGGGGGTGCCGAGTAACTCATGAGCGCGATCGATCACATCGTCGATGGACGGTTTGCGTGACAGGGCTGGCAGTGCAGTGTCGACCTTGAGAGGGGCGACAGCGCGCTTCTGGATATTGGCCGATGAAGACGTGGTGACCAGGAAAAGGCCGAAAATGAATACACACACAATTGATTTGAACATGGTGGAACCCGTCGTGGATTGAGCACGGCGCAAATCCTAATCAACGATCAGGTAATCCGATGAACTCCTATTCCTGTGAGCACGTAGGACAAATCCGAAAAAATTCAGCGATAAAAAAGATGAAAGAGATTTCCTGCAGCCCCCGTCCGCCCCAAGGAGAAGCGCACATATTTGGTGCCATAAACAGGGAGACGCACCAATTTGAAACATTGACGAAGTTTTCTGACGCCCTATTCGGCAGCACTGCCACGCACCTACAGGCAATTCCTACTCCACGGCCTGATTGGCAAGGCCCTTGCTCTAGCTCTTGCATCGCTCATAGCTGGAAGTTTCCTGATGCTGGTGATCCACCGCCGAATCGCCCCGCAGGCCCTCTGGGCCGCTGAATTGCTGCTGAATTTCGAAGCGCGCAGCAAAAGCCGCCTGCGCTGTTTCAGTGCCGACGGCGAAGATGTCGGCCTGTTTCTGGAGCGTGGCCAACCGCCGCTGCACGATGGCGAATTCCTACAAGCTGAAGACGGACGTGTCGTACGCGTCTGCGCGCGTCCTGAACAACTGCTGCATGTCACCTGTAGCAGCGCGTTTGAACTGACCCGTGCCGCCTATCACCTGGGCAATCGCCATGTCGCCCTGCAGGTCGGCGATGGCTGGTTGCGCTTGTTGGACGACTACGTGCTCAAGGCGATGCTCGATCAACTGGGTGCCACCACGCAAACCATCGAAGCGCCCTTCCAGCCGGAACATGGCGCCTATGGCGGCGGCCATCATCATTCGCGCCATGGCGACGAAGATTTCAACTACCCGCCCAAGCTGCACCAGTTCGGCGTACGGTTATGAACCCAGCCTGGGCGCTGTTGCGTCTGGCCAGTCCGCAACTGCCGATTGGCGGCTACAGCTATTCACAGGGGCTGGAAATGGCCGTGGAAAATGGCCGCGTGAGTGATGCCGACAGCGCCCGACGCTGGATCAGCGACCAGTTGCTGCTCAACCTTGCACGCTTCGAAGCCCCGCTGCTGCTTGCCCATTGCCGTGCTGCCGCCGACGAGGATTGGCCGCAGTTGGCGCAGTTGTGCGCAGAACACCGCGCCAGTCGTGAGACGCGCGAGCTGTATCAGGAAAGCCGGCAGATGGGCTACTCCCTGCAACAACTGCTCAACGGCTTGCCCGAGCTCGACGCCGACGCTCGCGAAGTGCTCGATCAACACACCGAACCCCACCTGGCCCTCGGTTGGGCCCTGGCCGCCCGCGCCTGGCGCATCAGCCCCGACGATGCCCTGGCTGCCTGGCTGTGGAGCTGGCTGGAAAACCAATTGGCGGTGTTGATGAAAACCCTGCCCCTCGGCCAGCAAGCCGCCCAGCGCCTGACCAGCGAACTGCTGCCGCTGCTGCAACAGGCCCAACAGGACGCCGGTCGCATCGACCCCAACCATTTTGGCAGTGCCGCCTTCGGCCTGTCCTTGGCATGCATGGCCCATGAGCGCCAGTACAGCCGCCTGTTCCGTTCATAGGTCCTTTTACGTCGGAGGCCTTTTATTTTGGAGAAGCACATGAACACACAACCTCTGCGCGTCGGCATCGGCGGTCCGGTGGGCTCCGGCAAGACCGCCCTGACCCTGGCCCTGTGCCTGGCGCTGCGTGATCGCTACAACCTGGCGGTGGTCACCAATGACATCTATACCCGCGAAGACGCCGACTTCCTGGTGCGCAACCAGGCCCTGGCGCCCGAGCGCATCATCGGCGTGGAAACCGGTGGCTGCCCGCACACGGCGATCCGCGAAGACGCCTCGATCAACCTGGAAGCGGTGGACCAGCTCAACCGCCGCTTCCCTGGCCTGGACCTGATCCTGGTGGAGTCCGGCGGCGACAACCTGTCGGCCACCTTCAGCCCGGAGCTGTCGGACCTGACCATCTACGTGATCGATGTGTCGGCCGGCGACAAGCTGCCCCGCAAGGGTGGGCCCGGTATTTGCAAATCCGACCTGCTGGTGATCAACAAGATCGACCTGGCACCGCTGGTCGGCGCCTCGCTGGAACTGATGAACAGCGACACCCAGCGCATGCGCAACGGCAAACCCTTCGTGTTCAGCAATCAGAAAACCGGTGTCGGCCTGGAAGAAATCGTCGCCTTTATCGAACGCCAAGGTCTGTTGACCGCGGCCTGATCAACCCTAAGGAACCTGTCCATGAGCCTGAAAAAACTCTTCGGCGCCGCCGCCCTGCTGCTCACCCCTGCCCTGGCCTTCGCTCACCCGGGCCATGGCGACAACGGCCTGGTGGCCGGTATCAGCCATCCATTGGGCGGTATCGACCACCTGCTGGCCATGGTGGCGGTAGGCCTGTGGGCCGCGCAGCAAAAAGGCGCGGCGCGTTGGGCCCTGCCTTGCACGTTTGTGGGCACCATGCTGATAGGCGGCGTGCTGGGTTTTGAGGGCCTGGGGTTGCCGGCACTGGAAAGCGGGATTGCCGCGTCGGTGCTGGCACTGGGCCTGGCGGTGGCGCTGGCAGTGCGTCCGCCGTTGTTCGTGGCGGTGGCGGCGACGGCGGTGTTTGCCTTGTTCCACGGGGTTGCCCATGGCCTTGAGCTGCCAGACATGTCGAGCCCTTGGGCGTATGCCGCAGGGTTTGTCGGCGCGACCGCTGCACTGCACGCCGCCGGGTATGCGCTGGTGCGCTGGCTGCCGGCTGCGGCGGCGCCGTTGGTGCGGGTTGCCGGGGCGGCTTCGGCGGCGACCGGAGTGTGGTTGCTGGCGGGCTGATTTGCGCCGTTTGTAAGGGCCTCATCGGGGGCAAGCCCCCTCCCACATTTGACTGTGTTCACAAATCCAAATGTGGGAGGGAGCTTGCTCCCGATAGCGGTGGCGCAGACACCACTGATCCCAAGCCTGCTACCATGCGCGCCTACACCCCTGCCGTGACGACGCCAGCCGATGCCCACCGTTCCAAGCTCCACCCCCCAGTCTTCCTTGAATGCCGTGCTCTCGCACTTCCATGACGTGATCGTGCCGCTCTGGCAGGGCCCGGGCTGGAATGCCGAGCTGACGTTACCCTATGAGGCGCTGGACGCCGATCACCGGCCCTTGCCCCCGCAACGCTACCGCGCCATGGCTTGCGCACGGCAGTTGTACCTGTTCGCCAGCCTGATCGGCGTACCCGGTGCCGCCTTTGCCGAAGAACGCGCAGCGGCGCTGTTTCGCTCCCTGCAACGGCATTTCCACGATGCCGAACATGGCGGCTGGTTCTACAGCATCGACCCTGCCGGCCAGCCACTGGACAAACGCAAGGACCTCTACACCCACGCCTTCATCATCTTTGCCTGCGCCCATTACTGGGCCAAGGTGCGTGAGCCGCTGGTGGAGTCGGTATTGAATGCCGCCCTGGAAGTGGTGGCCGAGCGCTTCGCCAACGGCGATGGCCTGTACGAGGCGGTGCTGGAGCGCAACTGGTCATCACTCAAGTCCGGCCCGCTGCAAAACCCGCTGATGCACCTGGCCGAAGGCTTCCTCGCCACCCTGGCGGTGCGTGAGGATACCGGCGTGCAAGCGGCCCTGCTGAGCCTGGCGACGGCCATGCAGCAGCGCTTTATCGAACGCCAGCATGGCGTGATGATGGAAAAACCGCTGGGCGCTGTGGATAACTGGTTTGAGCCGGGGCACCAGTTCGAGTGGTTCTTTTTGCTGGAATCGTCGCCCGTGCTGCGCGGCACTCCACTGCATGGGTCACTGACGCGGGCGTTTGCCTACGCAGAGCACAAGGGTGTGGATAGCGCGACCGGGGCGGTCAGCGGCATGCTGGCACTCGACGGTACGGTGCGCGACGGCACCCAGCGTATCTGGGCCCAGGCGGAATACCTGCGGGCACTGACCTTGCGGCCTGGCAGTGAGGCCGTGCTGCAGCGCCAATTGCTCGCGCTGCAACAGCATTTCCTGCATGAAAAAGGCTGGCATGAATGCCTGGATGCCAAAGGCGACGTGAGCCGGCGGGATATGCCGTCGACCACGCCTTATCATTTGGCGACCTGTTATCAGGGTTTGATCCAGCATCTCGGGTGACCTTCAGGGCCTCATCGGGGGCAAGCCCCCGATGCAGACGACTCGGTCTAACTGACCATCAAGCAATCCACTTGCGATCCCCGGTAAAGCTGATCGTCAACCAGCGCGCCGCATCCGGTGTGCCCAGCCCTGTGGATATCTCTTCGCGCAGCCCGTCGAGGGTCGCGACGCTATCCACCGGGTAGTCCGCCGGCAACACCACATGAATCTCGATAAACCGCGCCCGTCCGTGCTTTTGCACGTAGGACACGTAGTCTTCGAAACCATGCCTGGCCTGGGCGGCGTCCATCACTTCACGCACCTTGTCGTCCAAGTGGTCCGGGGCAATCCCCAACACCTCGCGCAAGGCCGGGCGCAGGATCTTGAAGGCCGGCGCCAGCATGCTCAGGGCCAGCAGGATCAGGATCAACGGGTCGACATACACCGCCCACTCGCCATAGCCCTGGGACTTAAGCAACAGCGCGGCGAGAAAGCTGACCAGCAAGCCCACCGAAAGCATCGCGTCCACCAGCCAACTGATGTTGTCGAACTGGATCAGCGATGACTTGAGCCTGCGGTTGCGGTAGCGCACATAGAAGAAATAGGCGAACTCGACCACGGTAAATACCGCGGCATAGATAATCACCAGGCCCAACTCGATCTCGCGCCCGCCATTGATAATGCCGAACACACCGTTAAGGAACGCATAGATGGCGATCAGCAGCAGGAAGCTGCCTTCGATCAGCAATACCATCGGCTCCAAGTGCCAGTAGCCGAACTGGAAACGCTCATTGCTTTTCTTGGCGATCAGCTTGGCCGTGATCAGCATCAACACCTTGATGGCGGTGGCGATCAGCGAGAAAAAGCCGTCGAATAAAATGGATTGGGCGCCAGAAACCACACCCGTGACAATCCCGGCGATCGCGACAGCGAACATCAGGATCGTCGATTGTTTGAGCAGCGACTGCTCACCTCGGTTACTCACAATTCCTCCCGTCAAAACCTTTGAACCGCTGGATGCGGTGGGGTTTTCAGGAGTGGAGTGTACCTTATGGCCTGTTTTGACCGATTTGCCGCCATTTATTGTAGGAGCGAGCTTGCTCGCGAAAAACCCGAGGGCGCCACGTGCAGTCAGAATGCACGCGTCATCGTTGACGTTTTTCGCGAGCAAGCTCGCTCCTACAGTGTATGGCGTAAGCGGCTTAGGCCTTAGCCCCACGCTCAATCGCAAACCCAGCCCAGGTCTGGCTCACCGGCATCAGCTCCAACCGGTTGATGTTGACGTGCGCAGGGGTGTTCAGCACCCAGAAGATGGTGTCGGCAATGTCCTGCGGCTGGATGGGCTCGGCGCCGGCGTAGGTGGCGTCGTAGCGCGCCTGGTCACCACCGAAGCGCACCAGGGAGAACTCACTCTCGCACAAGCCCGGCTCGATATTGGTCACGCGCACGCCTGTGCCTTGCAGGTCGCAACGCAGGTTCAGCGAGAACTGCTTCACGAACGCCTTGGAGCCGCCATACACGTGGCTGCCTGGATACGGGTAGCTGCCGGCAATGGAGCCCAGGTTGATGATCCCGGCACCACGCCCATGGGCGATCAGGCGCGGCAGCAGCAGGCTGGTGGTGGTCAGCAGGCCCTTGATATTGGTGTCGACCATGGTTTCCCAGTCGTCGAGGTTGCACTTGGGTGCAGGGTCAGTGCCCACGGCCAGCCCGGCGTTGTTGATCAAGCCGCGCAGCGTGGCGAACGATGGTGGCAGGTTGGCGATGGCATCCTCCATGCCCTTGCGGTCACGGACGTCCACCACCAGGCCATGCACTTCGGTCTGCTTGGAAAGCTCTTCGACCAGCGCGTTCAAACGCTCGGCACGACGACCGGTGAGCACCAGTTTCCAGCCGGCTTCGGCGAACCGACGGGCGCAGGCTTCGCCGAAACCTGAGGTGGCGCCAGTAATAAACAGCGTGTTGGACATGGTGTTCTCCTTGCGGGCATCGGGGAAAAAAATCAGCCAGCAGAATGCCTTTACGCCGCGGTTGCGGCAACCGCTATGCACATCACCTCACTCACGCCTGGTTATTTTTTAACCATAACGAGCAAAGCCTTATGAGCCGTGGCTTGCAGCCATATGCACGCAGGTTATCCACAGCTGCGCCCACAGTCTTTGGGGGCAAGTGCAAAACGCTTCAGGCCGCTGTGTACAAGGCTTTCAGGCGATTTTAGAAAGTTTTTTGCTTGACCTGAGCGCAGGCGTATGTAGCCCCATAGGCAGCGGGGAAAATCGAACGATGGCTCCAGGCCAGTCATTCCGGCCTCTGCGGCAGTCTTTCCAGAGTTTAATCACAGACTTATCCACAGGCTGGCGGGACATATTTCAGTCATATACCTGTGTCTTTAAACAGGTTGACAAACCCCTCGATCGGCCGCGAAAAAGCCACTGATCAAAAAACAACCACACAGCTGGAAGCCACGGTTTTAAAGGCGTTCAGCCAGCTACTCCCACGTTACCCACAGCCGGTTCCACAGTGGATGGGGACAAGTCAAAACTGTGACAAAACAGGGATTTGCGGCGGCTATATGTCGCGCTTTGGAGGGAGGCTGGATTTGTTTTCCACAATTTGGGATCGCCCTTGTGGGCACCATAAAACCAAATGTGGGAGGGGCGGTGCGACGATTCGACTTGCCCCCGATAGCGGTGGGTCAGTATCAGATGTGCCGACTGATACACCGCCATCGGGGGCAAGTCGAATCGTCGCACCGCCCCTCCCACAGGGGGACTGCATTGTTATTTGGATCAGTGGCCGCCGAGGTAGGCGTTGCGCACTTCCTCGTTCACCAGCAGCTCCTTGCCGGTGCCTGTGAGGCGAATCTCGCCGTTCACCATCACATACGCCCGGTCCGACAAACGCAGTGCATGGTTGGCGTTCTGCTCCACCAGGAAGATGGTCATCCCGGTGGAGGCCAGTTCGCGCAGGGTGGAAAAGATCTGCTTCACCACAATCGGCGCCAGGCCCAGGCTCGGTTCATCCAGCAACAGCAACTTGGGACGGCTCATCAGCGCGCGGGCAATGGCGAGCATTTGCTGCTCGCCACCGGACATGGTCATGGCCCTCTGGTTACGCCGCTCCTTGAGCCGCGGGAACAGCTCGAACATGCGCTGCATGTCTTCCTGGGCGAACTTGTCACCGATAGGGATGGTGCCCATCAGCAGGTTTTCCTCGACGGTCATGTCGGGGAACACCCGCCGCCCTTCCGGCGACTGCGCAATACCGTTGGAGGCGATGTAGTGGGACGACTTGTGGGTAATGTCGACACCGTTATAGAGAATCTGCCCCGACTCCGCCCGTGGCTGGCCGAAGATCGACATCAGCAACGTGGATTTACCCGCGCCGTTGGAGCCGATCAGGCTGACGGTCTCGCCTTCGTTGATGTGCAGCGAGACTTTCTTCAGGGCCTGGATCGGGCCGTAGAACACATCCAGGTCCTTCATTTCGAGGATAGGCGCACTCATACCAGCTCCTCTTCGTCAGCACCCAGGTAGGCGGCAATCACTTTCGGGTCGTTGCGGATCGCTTCCGGCCCACCTTCGGCGATCACGTTGCCGTGGTCGAGCACCACGATGTGGTCGGAAATACTCATCACCATGCCCATGTCGTGTTCGATCAGCACCACCGTGAGGTCGTGTTCGTCGCGCAGCAGGCGAATCATCGCGCTGAGGGCTTCGGTTTCCTGGGGGTTGAGGCCCGCCGCGGGCTCGTCGAGGCAGATGATCTGCGGTCGCGTGCACATGGCGCGGGCGATTTCCAGACGGCGTTGCTGGCCATAGGAAAGTTCGCCGGCGAGGCGGTTGGCGCAGTCCACCAGGTCGACTACTTCGAGCCAGTAGAACGCGTGGTCGAGTGCATCGCTTTCGGCCTTGCGGTAGCCCTTGGTGTTGAGGATGCCCGCCAGCATGTTGCGGTTGACCCACATGTGCTGGGCCACCAGCAGGTTTTCCAGCACCGACATTTCCTTGAACAGGCGGATGTTCTGGAACGTGCGGGCCAGGCCGGCACGGTTGACCAGGTGAGTACCGCCGAACATCTTGTAGAACACCCGGCTGAAGAAGCTTTTCGGCGAGACGAAGTCGACGGCCTTGAAGCGCTCGCCGAGCAACTGGATCACGTTGGTCTGCTTGCCACGTACGTTGAGCTCGATCTTGCCACCGCTGGCTTTGTAGAAGCCGGTGAGGCAGTTGAACACGGTGGTCTTGCCCGCGCCGTTGGGGCCGATCAGGGCGAAGATCGAGTTGCGTTCGACCTTGAGGCTCACATCGCTCAAGGCCTTGATGCCACCGAAGTGCATCATCAGGTGTTCCACGCTGAGGACGATTTCCTTGCTCATGGCGCCACTCCTTTACGTGGGGTCACGCCGGTACGGCTGATGCGGATCAGCCCACGCGGTCGCCAGATCATCATCACCACCATCAACACGCCAAACAGCAGCACGCGGTATTCGGAGAAGCTGCGCAGCAGTTCCGGGGCGACGGTCAATACAAATGCCGCAATCACCACGCCAACCGTCGAGCCCATGCCGCCCAGTACGACGATGGCCAGGATCAGCGCCGACTCGAAGAAGGTGAACGACGACGGGTTGACGAAGCCCTGGTAGCTGGCAAAGAACACCCCGGCCAGGCCGGCAGTGGAAGCGCCAATGGTGAACGCCGAGAGCTTGACCAATACATGGTTCAGGCCCATGGAACGGCAGGCGATCTCATCTTCGCGCAAGGCCTCCCAGGCACGGCCTACAGGCATGCGGGTCAGACGGTGCTTGATGTACAGCACAGCCAGCACCACCAGGAACAGCACGATGTAGATGAACATGAACTTGATGTTGGGGTTGTAATCGATGCCGAAGAACTCATGGAACGGAATCCCGCCATCCTTCGCCTTGCGCCCGAACTCCAGGCCGAGGAAGGTTGGCGAAGGCACCGGCATACCGTTCGGGCCGCCGGTAAATGACAGCCAGTTGTTCAGCACCAACCGAATGATTTCACCAAAGCCCAGGGTCACGATGGCCAGGTAGTCACCGTGCATTCGCAACACCGGGAATCCGAGTATGCACCCCGCCAGCGCCGCACAGATGGCTGCCAGGGGCAGCACCGTCCAGAAGCCCAGGCCGAGGTACTGGTAGCCCAGCGCCAGGCCGTAGGCACCGATGGCGTAGAACGCCACGTAACCCAGGTCGAGCAAGCCGGCCAGGCCGACCACGATGTTCAGGCCCAGGCCCAGCAACACGTAGATCAACCCGAGGATCACCACGGTCAGCAGGTATTTGTTGGCGAAGATCGGGAACACGATGGCGATCACGATCAACACCGGGATGATCCAGCGCAGCCGCGACTTGTAGTCCGGTGGCAGTACGTGCACGCCGGAGCCACTGCTTTCGAAGCCTTGCAGAATCTTCAGGCCTTTGGGGGTTTGCAGGAACAGGCTGAGGGCAAAGCGGCCGGCCATCACGATGGCGACCAAGGTGGCCACGCGCGCAGGTTCCAGGTTAAAGCTGTAGCCGTCGAGGACCACGCCGACGATCGGACCGAATACGATCAGCGAAATAAGCCCGGCAAGGATCGTATCGACCACACTTTTCTTGATATCGATAGGTTTGGCAGCAGACATGTTTACACCTTCGCCACGAGTGGGCGACCAAGCAGGCCCTGAGGACGGAAAATCAGAATCACCACCAACAGGGAGAAACTGAACACGTCTTTGTAGTCAGAGTTGATCAACCCCGAGAACAACGACTCGGAAATACCCAGGATGATCCCGCCGAGCATGGCCCCAGGCAGGGAACCGATGCCGCCGAGTACCGCTGCGGTAAACGCCTTGATGCCGATGATGAAGCCGGCGTAGAAGTCGAACGTGCCGTAGTTGAGGGTGATCAGCACGCCGGCCAGGGCCGCCATGGCGGCACCGATGATAAACACGTAGGAGATCACGCGGTCGGTGTTGATCCCCAGGATCGAGGCCATCTTGCGGTCTTGCTGGGTGGCGCGGCACATGCGGCCGAGCTTGGTGTACTTGATGATGTAGGTGAGCAACGCCATGCCGGCAAACGCCGCCACGAGGATGAAGATCTTGGTGTACGTGAGCTGGACGAACCCACTGCCGATGTCGACGCGCCAGGCGCCGGCCAGCAGGGTTGGAATGCCTTGTTGTTTCGCACCCTGGGCGATCTGCGCGTAGTTCTGCAGGATCAGGGAGATCCCGATGGCGCTGATCAGCGGTGCCAGTCGGGTGGAGTTGCGCAGCGGTTTGTAGGCGACACGTTCAATGACCCAACCGTAAACGCCAGTGACGACCACGGTGAAGATCAGGGTGCCGAGAATGAGCAGTGGGAAGGATTCGATGCCGAAGTAAGCCAGCAGTGCCAGACTGATCGCCGCGAGGTAAGCGGAAATCATATAAACCTCGCCATGGGCGAAGTTGATCATGCCAATGATGCCATAGACCATTGTGTAGCCGATGGCGATCAGGCCATAGACCGACCCGAGGGTCAGGCCGTTGACCAGTTGCTGCAGGAAAATACCATCCATAACGCAATCTCACGCGGTGAGCACCTGCACACCAGTAGGTGTGCGGCGCTTCTGGAGGAAAAGACAGATCTCGATCAGAACACGGTCCCCCTGTGGGAGGGGGCTTGCCCCCGATTGCGGAGCGTCAGCTGTACATCGGGGGGCTGACACACCGTCATCGGGGGCAAGCCCCCTCCCACATTCGGACGTCGGAGCTATGCCTTACTTCTGCTTTTCCAGCTGGTGGTATTTGCCGTCTTTATCCCACTGGTAAACCACGTAGTCGGAGACTTTCAAGTCGCCCTTCGCGTCCCAGGTCTTCTCGCCCATCACGGTTTTGACCGGGTGCGCTTTCAGCCATTTGGCGGCGTCTTCGCCCTTGTTGGACTTGGCGCCGTTGAAACCGGCGGCCAGGGCCTGCAGCGAGGCGTAGGCGTACAGGGTGTAGCCTTCTGGCTCATAACCGGCCTTGCGGAACTCTTCCACGACGGCCTTGCTGTCTGGCAGCAGGCGCGGGTCGGCACCAAAGGTCATGTACACGCCATCGACGTATTGCGCGCCGCCAGCGGTGGCCACCAGTTCATCGGTCACCACGCCGTCATCGGACATGAACTTGACGTCTTTGAGGCCCGCTTCACGAATCTGGCGGACCAGCGGACCGGCTTCCGGGTGCAGGCCACCGAAGTACACGACGTCGGCGCCCAGGGAGCGGATTTTGGTGACCAGGGCGCTGAAGTCTTTCTCGCCACGGGTCAGGCCCTCTTCCAGCACCGGCTTGACGCCGCGCTTGGTCAACTGGGCGGAGGTGGCGTCGGCCAGGCCTTTGCCGTAGGTGTCCTTGTCGTTGATGACCGCGACTTTCTTGCCCTTGAGCACGTCGACGATGTAATCGCCGGCGACGATGCCTTGCTGGTCGTCACGGCCGCACATACGGAACATGGCGCCCAGGCCGCGTTCGGTCACTTGTGGGTTGGTAGAGCCAGGGGTGATCGCGATGATGCCCGCTTCGTCGTAAACCTCGGAGGCCGGGATGGTGTTCGACGAGCAGAAGTGCCCGACCACGCCAATCACTTTGTCCTGGTCCGCCAGGCGGTTGGCCACGGCCACAGCCTGCTTCGGCTCACACGCATCGTCACCGGCAACCAGCACGACCTTCTCGCCGTTGATACCGCCGGCCTTGTTGATCACCTCGGCTGCCGCCTGGGCACCTTTCATGTACTGCTCACCGAACGACGCGTTGGCGCCGGTCATGGGCCCCGCTACGCCGATCTTCACATCAGCTTGAACAAACGTAGAAACACCCAGTGCCGCTGCAACGGCGAGGGCCAGAAAACCTTTCTTGTAAAACGTCTGGGACATGAGTGGTGCTCCGATATTTTTGATTTTTGGCACGACAACTTGCGTTCAAACCTTTCACTGAAAGCCCTGAGCAAGCCTCGTGCCATTACGTTTTTATTCTTCAAAAAGACACGGTGTCATTGTTATTTCAGATGTTTCGACTCCGCTCGCCAGGACGTGCAACCCTCTAGTATCAAGAGGTGCAACCCTACAGCCAAAAAAGTACAACCCTGGCGGGTCGCACCTGCAACCAAAGCGATAAACGACAGTTCCTACAGCTGTAACCGACTGCGTAACGGAACTGCACATTTACAGTGCGCGACTGCTACGACTTGCACCAATACAGATTAGTAGCCTACTCAGAAAACGCAGGCTTCTGAGCGGTATCTCGCTGATCAGATCACGATCCTCAAGCATTGCCCTGCGTGATACAGCGAGAATCCGGCCTCATAAAGGCAGCTGCGCAGGCCCACCGCGGCCAGTGGTTGCATTGGCGTAAACGGAATCGGCAGGGCCTGGGGATTCTGGTGACACAAATAGTCGGCGAATGCCTTGCCCACCACGCTGCCGGTGGTCACGCCACGCCCGTTGTAGCCCGTTACCGCGACCAGGCCGGGGGCAGGTTCGAACAGGCGCATCAGGTGATCGGGCGTGAACGCGATGCAACCGGTCCAGGTGTATTCCCATTGCACCGATTTGAGGTACGGGAAGTAATGCTGCTGCACCCGATCGGCCCACGCCTTGAGGAACCACGTCGGTTTCTGGCTGCCATTGCCCAGGCTGCCGAGCAACAGGCGGCCATCGGCATCGCGGCGGATGCTGCTCAAGACCTGGCGTGTGTCCCACGAACCTTGGCCACCGGGGAGGATTTGCTGGGCCGCGGCGTCGGTCAATGGGGCGGAAGCCACCTGATAGTAGTAACCGGGGAAGAAATTGCGCCGTAACTCGGTCCATTCGCCTTCGGTGTAGGCATTGGAAGCGATCACGACTTGTGCAGCCTGCACCGCACCGTTGGCCGTCTGCACCGACCAGTGCGAACCCTGGCGTTCCAGCTGGGTCACCGGGGAATGGTCGAACAATTGCCCGCCCAGCCCGACCGCCGCATTCGCCAAACCACTGGTGTAAGCCATCGGGTTCAAGGTGCCCGCGCGCCGGTCCAGCAAGGCTGCGGCGATTTTTTGGGTGCCGGTGGCCTGCTCGCAGGCCTGGCCGGTGAGCAGCTCGACTGGCGCGCCACGGCGCTTCCATTGTTCTTCACGACTGCGCAGATCCGCTTCGCCACGGGCGTTGTGCGCCATGTGCAAGGTGCCTTCGCGGCGTAATTGGCAATCGATGTTGTATTTGTCGACCAGGCTGAACACCAGGGACGGTGCCGCACCCAGCATGCGGTTGAGCTGGCTGCCCACCGCCTCGCCGAAACCGGCTTCGATCTCGTCCGGGGGAATCCACAGGCCGGCATTGACCAACCCGACGTTGCGCCCCGAACCGCCATGACCGGTGCGATGGGCTTCCAGCACGGCGACGCTTTTACCCTGTTCCAACAAGTGAATGGCCGCGGACAAACCGGTGATCCCGGCACCGATCACGCACACATCCACCTTGACCTCGCCCTTGAGCGCGGCGCGATCCGGCCGGCCGGGGGTGAGGTGTTCCCACAAACATGTTTCGCGCAGTGCCATTGCCAGACTCCGATGAGACCTAACAAACAATTTTTCTTGTTCAACACCATCACTGTAGGAGCGAGCTTGCTCGCGAAAAACGCAAGGACATCGCGCTCATTCAGGTTGCCCGCCTGATCGTTGACGATCTTCGCGAGCAAGCTCGCTCCTACAGAAATCAGTCGAAGGTAATGCCCTGGGCCAATGGCAACTCCAGCGAGTAGTTCACGGTATTGGTCTGGCGACGCATGTAACCGCGCCATGCATCCGAACCCGACTCACGACCGCCGCCGGTCTCTTTCTCACCGCCAAACGCGCCGCCGATTTCGGCGCCGCTCGGGCCGATGTTGACGTTGGCAATACCGCAGTCACTGCCCACTGCCGACATGAACTGCTCGGCTTCGCGCACATCGGTGGTGAAGATGCACGACGACAAGCCTTGCGGCACCGCGTTGTTCAGGCGCAGGGCTTCGGCAAAGTCGGTGTAGCCGACCACGTAGAGAATCGGTGCGAAGGTCTCGGTGCACACCACGTCGCTCTGCTCGGGCATTTCCACGATCGCTGGCGACACGTAGTAGGCATTCGGGAACTTGTCTTCCAACTGACGCTTACCGCCAAACACCTTGCCGCCTTCACTCAGGGCTTGCTCCAAGGCGTCCTGCATATTGTCGAAGCCGTGCTTGTCGATCAGCGGGCCAATCAGGTTGCCTTCCAGCGGGTGGCCGATGCGCACCTTGGAATAGGCCGCCTTGAGGCGGGTGACAATTTCTTCCTTGACCGACTCGTGGGCAATCAGGCGGCGCAGGGTGGTGCAACGCTGGCCGGCGGTGCCGACGGCGCTGAACAGGATCGCGCGCACGGCCATGTCCAGGTCGGCGCTCGGGCCGAGGATCATTGCGTTGTTACCGCCCAGTTCAAGGATGCTGCGGGCGAAACGCGCGGCGACTTTCGGCGCGACTTCGCGGCCCATACGCGTGCTGCCGGTGGCGCTGATCAGGGCGACACGCGGGTCATCCACCAGTGCGGCACCGGCGTCACGACCACCGATGATCACTTGGCTCAGGTACTGCGGGGCGTCCTTGAAGTTCTTCAGCACGCGCTCGAACAGCGCCTGGCAGGCCAGGGCAGTGAGCGGGGTCTTTTCCGAAGGCTTCCAGATGACGGCGTTGCCGCACACCAGGGCCAGGGTGGTGTTCCACGCCCATACGGCCACCGGGAAGTTGAAAGCACTGATCACGCCGACCACGCCCAACGGGTGCCAGGTTTCACGCATATGGTGGCCGGGGCGCTCAGAGGCGATGGTCAAACCGTACAGCTGGCGCGACAGGCCGACGGCGAAGTCGCAGATATCGATCATTTCCTGCACTTCACCCAAGCCTTCCTGGGTGATCTTGCCGGCTTCCCAGGACACCAGCTCGCCCAGGTCGGCCTTGTATTCACGCAACACGTCGCCGAATTGGCGTACCAGCTCACCACGGCGTGGCGCTGGCACTTTGCGCCAGGCCTCGAATGCATGCTCGGCGCGACTGACCTGTTGCTCCACCTCGGCGGCACCTTCCCAGTGCACGCTGCCGATACGGCTGCCATCAATCGGCGAATGCACGGGCTGTTTACCCGACTGGTACAGCGCCGGGTTTACCCCGAGACGATCAAGCAATGCGGCAACCATGGGTCACTCCTTCAATCTACCAACAAAAAAATTGCGCCGCGGCCCACACGGCGATCCGGACCTTATTTGTAGCTGGCCCAAGACTTGCCAACAAACGACGATTAGGCGAGATATCATTCCGTTTATTCATGCAAAGAATAAAAAGAGGCGTGCCGTGCTGAACAAAAGACATTTGCCCTCGATCACTGCCCTGCAGTGCTTCGAAGCCGCCACCCGCCACCTGAGCTTCACCCGCGCCGCCGAGGAGTTGAACCTCACGCAAAGCGCGGTGAGCAAACAGGTCGCGCAGCTGGAAGAATTACTGCAACACCTGTTGTTTCGCCGGGTACGCCGCCGCCTGCAGATGACCCCGGCGGGCGACCTGTATCTGGTGGAAGTGCGCAAGATCCTCACCCAGGTGGAGATGTCCACCCATTACCTGCGCTCCTATGGCGGCGAGACCGAAGTGTTGCGCGTGTCCACGCCCTACACGTTTGGCGCGCGCTGGCTGGTACCGCGCCTCAAGGGCTGGCGCCTGCGTCACCCACAGATTCACCTGGACCTGTGCAACGAACAGGCGCCGGATGAACTGCTGCAAGGCAAGGCCGACATGGCGTTCTACTTCGGCCAGGGCGCGCGCCCCGGCACGGAGAGCCTGAAGCTGTTCAGCGAAGAACTGATCCCGGTATGCGCCCCGGAGAGCCTGCCCGCGCAGCCGTTCACCGACCCCACGCAACTGAGCAACCTGGTGCTGCTGCAAAACGCCTCGCGGCCCCAAGGCTGGCATGACTGGTTTGCCGACCAGGGTTTCCACACCGAGCACAGCTACCATGGGCCGCGCTTCGATACCTTTTATATGTGCATTCGTGCGGCGCAGGTGGGGTGCGGCGTGGCGCTGCTGCCGCGGTTCCTGGTGGAGGAGGAACTGGCCGAGGGCAAGCTGGTGATCCCTTGGCAGCACGCGATGCCAAGCCAGGATGCGTATTACCTGGCCTACCCCGAGCATTCGGCAGAAGTGCCCAAGGTGCGCGAGTTTGTAAAGTGGATGATGGAGCAGGTTATTTAGTGCCTGAAATCGCGCTATCGGGGGCAAGCCCCCTCCCACATCAGGAACACATTCCAAGTGTGGGAGGGGGCTTGCCCCCGATGAGGCCAGTGGCCTGGCCGAAAAAATCACTGGCAAAACCCCATAGGTCTATGCGCCACTAGCCCCCTTCCTTAATTGTGCGTAAAGGTCGTCGCCCATCGCCGACCTGTCTGGAGATTCCCGTTATGAGCGAGAGTGTGTTTGCCGATCGCATCGTGCAGAACTTGCTCGACACCGACTTCTACAAGCTGACCATGATGCAGGCGGTGCTGCACAACTACCCCAATGTGGAAGTTGAATGGGAGTTTCGTTGCCGTAACAGCGAAGACCTGCGCCCGTACCTGGCGGAGATCCGCTACCAGATCGAGCGCCTCGCCGAGCTGAGCCTGAGCCCGGACCAACTGGGTTTCCTGGAACGCATCAGCTTTATGAAGCCGGATTTTTTGCGCTTCCTCGGGCTGTTTCGTTTCAACCTGCGTTATGTGCAGACCGGTATCGAGAACGGCGAGCTGTTTATCCGCCTGCGCGGGCCGTGGCTGCATGTGATCCTGTTTGAAGTGCCGATGCTGGCCATCGTCAGCGAAGTGCGCAACCGCTACCGTTACCAGACCGTGATCCTCGAACAGGCCCGCGAGCAGCTGTACCGCAAGTTCGACTGGTTGACCGCCAACGCCAGCAGCGATGAACTGTCCGAGCTGCAAGTGGCCGACTTCGGCACGCGCCGACGTTTCTCGTACCGCGTGCAGGAAGAAGTGGTCAGCGTGCTCAAGCACGACTTCCCCGGCCGTTTTGTCGGCACCAGCAACGTGCACCTGGCGCGCGAGTTCGATATGAAGCCGCTGGGCACCATGGCCCACGAATGGATCATGGCCCACCAGCAACTCGGCCCGCGCCTGATCGACAGCCAGATTGCCGCCCTCGACTGCTGGGTCCGCGAATACCGTGGCCTGCTGGGTATCGCGCTGACCGACTGCATCACCACTGACGCTTTTCTCAGCGATTTCGACTTGTACTTCGCCAAGCTGTTCGACGGCCTGCGCCACGACTCCGGCGACCCGGTGCAATGGGCAGAGAAAGCCATCGCCCACTACCACAAGCTGGGCATCGAGCCGATGAGCAAGACCCTGGTGTTTTCCGACAGCCTGTCGCTGCCCAAGGCCTTGGAGATATTCCGTGCGCTGCGGGGGCGCATTAATGTCAGCTTCGGTATCGGCACCAACCTGACCTGCGATATTCCAGGTGTGGAACCGATGAGCATCGTGCTTAAAATGACCGCGTGCAATGGCCAGCCCGTCGCGAAAATCTCCGATGAAGCGGGCAAGACCCACTGCACCGACCCGAATTTCGTCGCCTATTTGCGTCACGTTTTCAAAGTACCTGCCCTTTCCAGCAAGGAGTGAATCATGCAAGCCGTACAGCGTGAGATTGCACAGCAGCTCAAGGTCCAAGCGCCGTTCAAAGACCAGGCCGCCCTTGAGGCCGAGGTCGCCCGACGCGTGGCCTTTATCCAGGACTGCCTGCGCAATGCCGGGCTCAAGACATTGGTGCTGGGCATCAGCGGTGGCGTCGACTCCCTGACCGCTGGCCTGTTGGCCCAGCGTGCGATGCAGGAACTGCGTTCCAGCACGGGTGACGAGGCCTACCGTTTTATCGCCGTGCGCCTGCCCTACGAAACCCAGTTCGATGAAATCGACGCCCAGGCGGCGGTGGACTTTATCGAACCGGACGAACGCCATACCGTGAACATCGGCCCGGCGGTGAAATCCCTGGCCAATGAAGTGGCGGCGTTTGAAGGCAAGGCGGCGGTGTCCCGCGATTTCGTGCTCGGCAACACCAAGGCGCGCATGCGCATGGTGGCGCAGTACACCATCGCCGGCGCGGCCGGTGGCCTGGTGATCGGCACCGACCATGCGGCGGAAGCGGTGATGGGCTTTTTCACCAAGTTCGGCGATGGCGCCTGCGACCTGGCACCGTTGAGCGGGCTGGTGAAAAACCAGGTACGCGCGATCGCACGGCACTTTGGGGCGCCGGAGTCGTTGGTGGAGAAGGTGCCGACGGCGGACCTGGAAGACCTGTCGCCAGGCAAGCCAGACGAAGCGTCACATGGCGTGACTTACGCCGAGATCGATGCGTTCCTGCACGGGGAGCCGGTGCGGGAAGAGGCGTTCAGGATTATCTGCGATACGTACCGCAAGACTGAGCACAAGCGGGTGATGCCGTTTGCGCCGTGAGGTGAGCCAGAGAGCGTTGTATTGAGGGTCAGGCAGCCATCGGGGGCAAGCCCCCTCCCACACTTGATTTGTGAACACATTCAAATGTGGGAGGGGCTTGCCCCCGATGAACGATAACGCGGTCTTACTTGACGACCACAGTGCCTTTCATCATCGAGATGTGGCCTGGGAACGAGCAGAAGAACGCATAGTCAGTGCCCGCTTTCAGCTTGGACACATCGAAGCTCACCGAATCTTTCTCGCCAGCACCAATGACTTTGGTGTGGGCGATGATGCGTTCGTCGCCTTCTTTCAGGTAGTTTTTGTCGAGGCCGGCGGCCATGCCATCGGTCGCGACCGGCTGCATGTCGGCGGCGCTGGTCAGCACCCAGTTATGGCCCATGACGTTTTTCGGCAAGCTGCCGGAGTGAGTCAACTCTACGGTGAACGTCTTGCAGCTCTTGTCGATCGTGATTTCCTTGGTGTCGTAGGACATCTGATCGGTGGAGTCGACGGTGACCTTGCACTCTGCAGCAAGCAACTGGCCACTGGCCAGAGTCAGCAGGGAAACAGCAACGAGTTTGGCAAACATGTGGATCTCCAAGGCAGGGTTTAAAAAACGCGTAGTGCGACAAGGGTGCCTGAACCAGGCATAAAGGCTTATGACCTGAATCAACAAATTGTATACAACTTTAGGCTATCAGACCTATCGACACAATCAACCAGCCAAAGTGTCACACGCGCCCTATGATCGCCCCATCCCCCTTATGGAGCGCCAGCCATGCATCTCAATCAACTGTTCAATGGCCTGTTGGCCGCGTACGCCTGCGGTAAGTGAGGGCCAAGCGCGCCGCTAAGCTGCTACCATAGCGACCCAAGGCAGCTGCGCGCCGCCCACCCTCACCTTCGACCTTAGAGGATCGCCCATGGCCAAACCTAATTACTCCTTCGCCAAACGTCAGAGAGACTTGGCCAAGGAACAGAAGAAAGAGGAAAAGCTGCAACGCAAGAAAGCCGCTGTCGATGAAGAAGCGGGCGCACTGAATCCGGACGCGGAAAGCGAAGTGGCAGCAGACGAGACTGAAACGCCGAAAGACCCGGCTGAATAATTTCCGTTGCTGTGCGCGCTTGTTGTGGCGAGCGGGCTTGCCCCGCGTTGGGCTGCGCAGCAGCCCCAGAACCAGCCGCCGAGGAGTGCCTGATACTCCGCATTCCGATTGATTGGGGCTGCTTCGCAGCCCAACGCGGGGCAAGCCCCCAGCCGCCGAGGAGTGCCTGATACTCCGCATTCCGATTGATTGGGGCTGCTTCGCAGCCCAACGCGGGGCAAGCCCGCTCGCCACAACTCGCTACAACAAGCCCGCTAATACCACAGCAGGCCCGCTTGCCAGACACGCCTGTATCGGCAAGCCGCCCGACTGCTGCCAGCCCATCATTCCAGCGGCATCACCGTCACCCGCACTTCCGGGTCATGGCTCCCGCCCCCCAGAATCACCCCCCGCAACGGCGACACATCGGAAAAATCCCGGCCCCAGGCCAGGGTGATGTGCTCCAGTGCCGGCTGCACATTGTTGGTCGGGTCAAAATCCACCCAGCCCGAAACCGGGCAATACACCGAAACCCACGCGTGGGACGCATCGGCGCCGATCAGCCGTGGCTGGCCGGGTGGCGGCTGGGTCAGCAGGTAGCCGCTGATGTAGCGCGCCGCCAGGCCCCGTGAACGCAGGCAGGCGAGCATCAGGTGGGCGAAGTCCTGGCACACGCCGCGTCGGCGCTCCAGCACTTCCACCAGCGGCGTGGCGACCTGGGTCGCTTCGGCATCGAAAGTGAATTCATCGAAGATCTTTTCCATCAGCGCCTGCACGCCCAGTAGCAATGGCTGGCCCGGCGGAAAGCAGCTTTCGGAAAACTCGACGAAGGTTTTTTTCAAATGCACGTAGGGCGATTCGAAGCGATAGCGGCAGGCTTCAATCAACTCCCCGGACAGCGGCTGGCTGCTGTAGGTCAAGCTGTCGCGGGTCTGGTCCCAGGCCGGCGACGCCTGGAAATCCAGCACCGGCCGCGCCAGCACTTCGACGGTCAGCGAGGCGTTCACCAGCAATTCATCGTGGGGGCGCTCGAAGGCCAGGCGGGTGATCGGGTTGCCGAACACGTCCAACTCATCGCGCCGCGACGTCGGCTCCGGGCTGATGTCCAACTGCTGCGCGCTGCAACGCTGCCAGGCGCAGGGCCGGGGCCACAGGTGCGCCAGCTGCTGGGCCAGGGACACCGGGCTGTCGTAGTGGTAATGGGTATCGTGGAAAATCTGATAGCGCGCACTCATCACACCGACACCGTTTGCTGGCTGACATCATCTACATGGGCAAAATGGCGCAAGGCCATGCGATCCGACACTTGCCCACTCTCATCGGCCACCGCTTGCAGCAGGTCGGCCAGGCCATCCAGCGCGGCACGCACGCTGGGCTCGCCAAACAGCGGGTTCTCCAGGCAGCTCAGGTCGAACCGCGCGAGGCGCTCCACCAAGGGTGCCAGACCGGTTTCCCGGGGTACGCCGAAGTCGTCGTTGAGGCGACGCAAGGTGCGGCTGACCAGTTTCAGTTGGAACAGCACCGCATGGGGGTTCTGCTCGTCCAGCAGCAACAAGTCCAGCACCGGGATCAGCTGCGGCACCGCCAGGTAGCGCGAGCGATAGGTGATGCTGCTGTTGCCCAGTTCCAGCAACCATTCCAGCCCCGCCTGATCGAACACCGCCACGCCACGCAGGAACGCCGCCAAGCTGCTGCTGAGAAATTGCAGGCGCTCGATGCGCCGGCCCATCATCAAGAAACGCCAACCTTCGTCGCGGGTCATGTCGTCCAGGGCAAACCCGGACAGCGCCGCCAGGGACATCACCAGGCGGTTGAGGAAATCCAGCAACTCACCAAAGTCAGGGCTCTCGCTTTCCAGCTCCAGGGCTTCGCGCTGCAACTCCACCAGCGCCTGCCAGTTTTCCCGGGACAACTTGCCGCGCACCTGAGACGCCGCCCACTGCAAGCGTTGCAGGTTGGCGCGCAGGCTCGATGGCCAATCATCGCCGAGCAAGGCCGCCTGCAAACGCTCGGGCAGTTCGCCCTCCTCCGGCAGCAGGTGCAGGTTCTCACCCAACTCAACCGCCGCCCGCAGTGCCAGCGGATCGTCGCCGTCGACATAGCGCGCCAACACGATACGCAACCAGCGCGCGCTGTCATCGCAGCGCTCGCAATAGCGGCCGAACCAGAACAGGTTTTCCACCACACGCGAAGGCAGGTACGGATCGCGGCGAACCAGGTCATGGGCACCAATGGCGCGTTGGGCGCGCCAATGTTCACCACCAGCAGCGCGCTCACCGAGCACCCAGGTGTCCTTGCTCGCGCCACCGCGCTGCATCGAGACCACTTCGGCATCGGCCTCGGCAGCCACGCGGGTCAGGCCACCCGGCAGCACGCGGTAGCCGTCTTCGCTGGCGACGGCATACACACGCATGCCGATGGCGCGGTGTTGCAGGTGGTCATCCACGGTGTGCCATACCGGCGCCTGGGACAATTGCGCCAGCTCCTGGGCGACATACGCATAAGGCCTCGCGCGCATGCGTTCGGCCAGGGCCTGGCGTTGTTCGTCGTCCAGGTCGCGACCGAAGACCGGGGCAAAACTCTGCGATGGAAACGCCGGCTTGATCAGCAGCTCGGGCAGCTTCTCCAAGGCTTCGGCCAGCACGGGCGCCTCCCCGCACCACCACGTGGCGATGGACGGCAGGATCAGTTCTTCACCGAACAGAAATTCATTGATCTTCGGCAGGAAGCCAAGCAGACCCGGCGACTCCAGCACACCACTGCCCAAGGCATTGGCCACCAGTACATTGCCCTGACGCACGGCGTCGAGCAGGCCGGGCACGCCAAGGGCAGAGTCGGTGCGCAGCTCCAGCGGGTCGCAGAAATCGTCATCGAGACGACGCATGATCGCGTGTACCCGGCGCAGGCCGCTGAGGGTTTTGAGGAACACCGTGCTGTCGCGCACCGTGAGGTCGCCGCCTTCCACCAATGGATAGCCCAGCTGGCGCGCCAGGTACAAGTGTTCAAAATAGCTTTCGTTGAACCGGCCTGGGGTGAGCAGCACGATCAGCGGCGGCTGGCTGTCACTCGGCGCCTGGCGCGCCAGGGTTTCCTGGAGCGTACGGAAGAAGCCCGTGAGGTGCTGCACCTGCAAGTCGCGGTACAGATCCGGGAAAGCGCGGGACACAATGGTGCGGTTTTCCAGCGCATAACCGGCACCCGAGGGTGCCTGCGTACGGTCGGCGGTGACCCACCAGCGGCCATCCGGGGTTCGCGCCAGGTCCACGGCATACAGGTGCAGGAACGCACCGTCGGGCGGCTGGATGCCCTGGCACGGCCACAGGAAGTTGTTATGCCCGAACACCAGCTCGGCCGGCAGCAGGCCTTCCTTGATCAGGCGTTGCGGGCCATACAGATCGGCCAGCACCGCATTGAGAAGGCGTGCACGCTGGGCGATACCGGCCGACAAGTGCTGCCATTCATCAGCCGCCAGTACATGGGGCAGCAGGTCCAGCTCCCACGGGCGATCGGCACCCTTGGGGTCGGCGTAGACGTTGTAGGTCACGCCGTTTTCCTGGATCTGCCGGGTCAGCAGCGCCTGGCGCTGGGCCAACTGCGCGGGCGTACTGCGTTGCAGGTGATCAAGCAGGCGCCGCCAATGGGCACGCACCGCGCCGCTGTCATCCAGGAGTTCGTGATAAGTGCCCGCAGTCAGCGGGTATTGGTCGAGCAAATCGGGCATGGAACGCTCGGCAGAGGCAAGGGGGCTCAGATTAACCTAACAAACACTGCAAATCCCTGTGGGAGGGGGCTTACTCCCGATCGCGGCGGGTCAGTCAACCTAGGTATCGGCTGACTCACCGCAATCGGGAGCACGCTCCCTCATACATTTGGATCGCATTCAGTCATTATTATTGGGGTGACGCCGCAGATCCAAGGTCATCGGGAATTCGTCATTGATCACAACACTCGGCACGGGGAGCTTTCCTGGTGTATGGCCGAGACGGAAGAACCGCGCCATGCGCCGGCTCTCCGCCTCATTGGCATTCACCGGCAAGCTGTCGTAGTTACGCCCGCCCGGATGCGCGACATGGTACTGGCAGCCGCCCAGCGAGCGCTGCATCCAGGTGTCGAGCAGGTCGAACACCAACGGCGCATGCACCGGGATGGTCGGTTGCAGGCAGTTGGCCGGTTGCCAGGCGCGGTAACGCACGCCGGCGACAAACTCACCCACCCGTCCGGTAGCTTGCAACGGCACCGGAATGCCATTGCAGGTCAGCAGGTAACGTTGCGGCGCCAGCCCGGTCAGTTTGACCTGCAGGCGCTCAAGGGACGAGTCCACATAACGCACCGTGCCGCCCGCCGCGCCCTCTTCGCCCAGCACATGCCAGGGTTCCAAGGCCTGGCGCAGTTCCAGTTCGATCCCGCTGACGGCGTAATCGCCGACCTTGGGGAAGCGGAACTCCAGGTGTGCGGCGAACCATTCGGCCCGCAACGGGTAACCGGCGGCGTTCAACTCGACGATTACGTCGGCAAAATCCTGCTCGATAAAGTGCGGCAACAGGAAACGGTCATGCAACTCAGTGCCCCAGCGCGCCAGTTTCGGCGGCGCATAGGGTTCACGCCAGAAACGCGCCACCAAGGCCCGCAGCAGCAATTGCTGGGTCAGGCTCATGCGTGCGTGGGGCGGCATTTCAAAGGCGCGCAATTCCAGCAGGCCCAGGCGGCCAGTGGCACCGTCCGGCGAGTAGAGCTTGTCGATACAGAATTCGGCGCGGTGGGTGTTGCCCGTCACGTCGATCAACAGGTTGCGCAGCAGGCGGTCCACCAACCACGGCGGGCATTCTTCACCGGGCTGGGGCATTTGGGCGAAGGCGATTTCCAGCTCATACAGCGCATCGTTGCGCGCTTCATCCACCCGCGGTGCCTGGGAAGTCGGACCGATAAACAGGCCGGAAAACAGGTACGACAGCGAGGGGTGGTTATGCCAGTAGCTGATCAGGCTGCGTAGCAGGTCGGGCCGGCGCAGGAACGGCGAATCCTTGGGCGTCGCGCCGCCCAGTACAAAATGGTTGCCACCGCCGGTGCCGGTGTGGCGGCCGTCGATCATGAACTTCTCGGTGGTCAGGCGGGTTTGCCGCGCCTCCTCGTAGAGGAATTCGGTACGTTCCACCAATTCGTCCCAAGTGGCGGACGGCTGCACGTTGACCTCAATCACACCCGGGTCCGGCGTGACGCGGAAGTTGCTCAGGCGCATATCGAACGGTGGCTCGTAGCCTTCCAGCAACACCGGGCAATGCAGCTCTTCGGCGGTGGCTTCAATGGCGGCGACCAACTCCAGGTAGTCCTCGACCCGCTCCAATGGCGGCATGAACAGGTACAGGCGCCCTTCCCGCGCTTCGGCGCACAGAGCGGTGCGGGTCAGCCAGTCGGCAGACTCATCGATCTTCGGCACGCGCTCGTCGCTCGGCGCCGGTTCGCCATGGCTTTGCAGTTGGGCGCTGGTCGGCAACTCCGGCTGATCCTGGTTCGGGTCAGTCGGGTGCACGAACGGATACTCCGCCGCCGTCACCCACGGCTGCGAGGCCAACGGCAGGCGATAGCCCAACGGCGAATCCCCCGGCACCAGGCGGCAATGGTTATCGCGCAGGTACCAGCGCCCGCTCTGCCAGCGGTCATTGGCCGCCGTGCGCGCCAGCGGCAGCACTTGGCCGATGACTTTATCCAGGCCCTGGCTGAACACCTTGCGCAGGCGTTCGCGCTCCAGGTCGTCGCTCAGGCGCGGGTCCTGGGCGGTGACGTTTTGCGGCAACGCACCTTCGCGCCACAGGTAGTAGAAATTGTCTTCATAGGCCGGGAACACAAAGCGTGCCGGCAGCTTGAGGCGTTCGGCGACACTGGCGAGGAAGCGCCCAGCCAATGCGCCATCGGCGCCGTAGTCCTGTTGTTCGTCGGCAATCAGCGCGCTGTTGTGCCAGATGGGCACGCCGTCACGGCGCCAATAGCAGTTAAGCGACCAGCGCGGCAATTGCTCGCCGGGGTACCACTTGCCCTGGCCGAAGTGCACCAGCCCCTTGGGTGCGTAGTGCTTGCGCATGCGCTGGAACAGCTCGGCGGACAAGCGACGCTTGTCCGGCCCGAGAGCCGCGGTGTTCCACTCGGCGCCATCAGGATCGTCGATGGAAACGAAGGTCGGCTCGCCGCCCATGGTCAGGCGCACATCATCCTTGAGCAGGTCGCCATCGATCTGCCGGCCCAGGGCCTGGATCGCCAGCCATTGCTCTTCGGTGTAGGGCTTGGTCACCCGTGGCGCTTCCCAGATGCGCTCCACCGACATTTCATGGGTGAATTCGCACTCGCAGGGTTCCACCAGCCCGCTGATCGGCGCAGCAGACGATGGATCAGGACTACAGGCCAATGGGATATGCCCTTCACCGGCGAACAACCCGGAGGTGGCATCCAGGCCGATCCAGCCGGCACCGGGCAAATACACTTCGCACCAAGCGTGCAGGTCGGTGAAGTCGACTTCGGTGCCGGAGGGGCCGTCGAGGGCTTTGACGTCGGCGGTCAGCTGGATCAGATAACCGGACACAAACCGCGCCGCCAAACCGAGGTTGCGCAACAGTTGCACCAGCAGCCAGGCCGAATCACGGCAGGAGCCGGAAGCGTTTTCCAGGGTGAATTCCGGGGTTTGCACACCTGGTTCCATGCGGATCAGGTAGCCGATGTCGGCGGCCAGGCGCTGGTTGAGGCCCACCAGGAAATCAACGGCCGGCAACGGCGTGCGGTCGATACCCGCCAAGTAGGCGGCAAACTTCGGCGTCAGCGGCAAGGTTTCCAGGTACGGCGCCAGCTCACGCTGCTCATCGGCGGCGTAGCTGAAGGGGATTTTTTCGGCGTAGGGCTCAAGGAAAAAGTCGAACGGGTTGAACACCGCCATCTCGGCGACCAGGTCGACTTCGATGCGCAGTTCATCGGTTTTTTCCGGGAACACCAGGCGCGCCAGGTAATTGCCCTGGGGGTCCTGCTGCCAATTGATGAAATGCTGCTCGGGCAGCACTTTGAGAGCGTAGGACAAAATCCGCGTGCGGCTATGGGCAGCCGGGCGCAGACGCACGATCTGTGGGCCGAGTTCGACCGCGCGGTCGTAGCGGTAATGCGTAACATGGTGCAACGCGACATGAATCGACACGGCGGCCTCCTGCGAGCCAGGGCATGGACACAACGCGCGCAAGACTTATGCCAGAGCGGCGGTCATTGCGCTTTATCGTAAGACCCGGTGCAGTACAGCACCAAAACGGCGCCAACGTGTGCGCCCTGGTGCGAGGGTTGCACATATTTGTGGCGCCCGTGTGAGGAGGGGTGGTGAATCTACCCAGTCAGCGAGCCTTGTGCTTGGCGATCACGGCTTCTTTAAGGCGGCGAATTTCCAGCAGCTTTTGGCGCATTTCGCGGTGGCGCTTGCTGTTGAGCAACAGCAAGCCCAGCAACGGAAACAGCACCAGGATCGCGCCTACTGAATAGTTGGCCTTGAGCGCGGGATCAAGACCGCGCAAATAGGTCACGCCAGCCATGGAAAACGAGGCTGAGCCGGAGAAGATCGCCATGAAAATCGTCCCCATGAAGACCGGGAAATAGCGCGCGAGGAAACCGTTTATCGAAGGCGGCGCCTTCACATGCGACTACTCGATCTGACGGTTGATTTAACCGCCTGCCGAATGCGACGGATTCCCACGAGTTTCGTGCGCATCTCTCGTTGAACCTTGCTGTTAAGTGTCAATAATCCAAGCAATGGGAATAACAGCGCCAACCCATAAAGGACTTTGTGAGGCTGGAATTGAACCATCGGAACTACAAACAGTAGACAGGCGACATAGATACCGACCATTACCCACACCCAGGAGGGTCGCCCCCGCAAAATCATAAAGTTGCTATGGACCGTCAACAGAATGAGCAGCGCCCCGGCAGACATGATCTTGAGCCCCACTTGAGCCATCGGCGCATCACGAAAATAGGTGATGAACGCCAGCGCCACAGCCAACGCCAAAGAAAAACACGCAGCAAATACGCCGCCCATAAACGTCAGAAAGTATTGTCTGAAAAAGTCGCGTAGCGTCATCAATTCGCTCATTCGCTTACCTCCTCGTACAGTCCAATCGCGATGGTGTTGACGTTTCCGGAGTAGGCACTCCCGCCAAACCCAACGCTTGCGCCCAGGACGTCTTTGATCTGGGTAGTGGTGCTGTGCTTGAGCTGCGTAGGGGTGAAACGCTTGGTGAGTTCGCCCGACGCCTGCCTCAACTTGATCATCTTCGCGGTCAAGCTGGGATGGTTGATGCTCAGCAGCTCTTTCGTCAGCTTGGCTCTTTCCTGGCGATTCAAACCGCGAAGCACATCACGCAGGCTCTTGCCCGTCGATGCTTTGGCGGCCCTGACCAGCTTGACCGTCGTCAGGGCCGAAGCGCCCACGCCTGCCAGTGATACGGCGTCCAGCACGATGGACGCATTCTGGTACCAGCCTTCACTGTCGAGCGAATCCTTGACCTCAGGTTTGGCGACTTCCAGCGCTGTTCGGGCAATGCCGTTGAAACACTGAAGCGTACTTGCGCCGGCAGCCGCATACCCCACTACAACGATGACGGAACTGGCTCCAGCGCTGAAAGGCACCAGAATTGTTCCACTGGCGATCGCAGCCCAACTGATGACCGCCCCCAAGCAGGAGATTCCGGTATTCACGGCTTCGCCAATCAGTCGCGATTCTCGAGGATTGCTCACGACATGTTGAGCAAACTGTGTTGGCGCAATGTACTTCTGCGCTTCACGCAAAATGATGCGCTTGGGCTTGATGCTGCAGATGGGCTTGAATTCGCGCAGGGTAATGACATTGAAGTCAGCGTCGACATACACCACCCCCGCGCCGACGATACCGGGGTCGGCGTCGATGGCGGCGAACAGGCGCTGCAGGTTGATCTGGCTTTCGATGCGCTGGCGCGCCATGAACTGGGAGCGGTTGGAGTCCATGCCGATGCCGAGCAGGGGGTTGCCCATGGGGGTGTTCTTCCTTGAAGAGGTGGTAACTGGAGTGACGCTATCGGGGGCAAGCCCCCTCCCACACTTGATGTGTGAATACATTCAAAATGTGGGAGGGAGCTTGCCCCCGATAGCGATTTAATGGCCGCCACCTTAACAAACAGACTCCCCACCGCCTAGAAAGCAAAACGCCAGCACGAGGCTGGCGTTTTGCATATTCACGCGGCGATCAACGCGGCACGACCGGCTTGCGGGCTGGCTTGCCGCCCTTGCCCTTGGCCGCATCAGCGCGCTCCTTGGCCGCCTGCTTGTTGCGCGCCATGGCCGCGGCCTTGGCTTGCTCGCGCTTGTCCCACGGGTTGCTGCCGTCACTGCCACGGGGTGGCAGGCCGGTGTGTTGGGTGAGGATCCGGGTGGTGGTTTCCTTGGCGACCTTATGGCTGCCGGCCGGCGTCGAGTTCTTGCGACGCGCGCTCTGGTAGCTGTCGGTGGCGGGCTGGTGCAAGGGGATCAATTGATCCTTGCCCGGCCCGATCAAGTCGGCGCGGCCCATGCGGGTCAGCGCTTCACGCAGCATCGGCCAACCTTTCGGGTCGTGGTAACGCAGGAACGCCTTGTGCAGGCGGCGCTGTTCTTCGCTCTTGACGATGGTCACCGCGTCACTCTTGTAGGTGACCTTGCGCAGCGGGTTCTTGCCCGAGTGATACATCGCGGTGGCGGTGGCCATCGGCGACGGATAGAACGCCTGCACCTGGTCGGCGCGGAAGCCGTTGCCCTTGAGCCACAGGGCCAGGTTCATCATGTCTTCATCGGTGGTGCCGGGGTGGGCCGCGATAAAGTACGGGATCAGGTACTGCTCCTTGCCCGCTTCCTTGGTGTACTTCTCGAACATGCGCTTGAACTTGTCATAGCTGCCAATGCCCGGCTTCATCATCTGGTTGAGCGGACCTTCCTCGGTGTGTTCCGGGGCGATCTTCAGGTAGCCACCGACATGGTGGGTGACCAGCTCTTTGACGTATTCCGGCGACTCGACCGCGAGGTCGTAGCGCAGGCCGGAAGCGATCAGGATCTTCTTCACACCCGGCAATGCCCGGGCGCTGCGATACAGCTGGATCAGCGACGAGTGGTCGGTGTTCAGGTTCGGGCAGATGCCGGGAAACACGCACGACGGCTTGCGGCACGCGGATTCGATTTCCGGGCTCTTGCAGGCAATGCGGTACATGTTGGCGGTCGGGCCGCCGAGGTCGGAGATCACCCCGGTGAAACCTGGGACCTTGTCACGGATCTCCTCGATCTCGCGAATAATCGACTCTTCGGAACGGTTCTGGATGATCCGGCCTTCGTGCTCGGTGATCGAGCAGAAGGTGCAGCCGCCGAAGCAGCCACGCATGATGTTCACCGAGAAACGGATCATGTCGTAGGCCGGAATTTTTTCCTTGCCATACGCCGGGTGCGGGACACGCGCGTATGGCATGCCAAACACGTAGTCCATTTCTTCGGTGGTCATCGGGATGGGCGGCGGGTTGAACCACACGTCCACTTCACCGTGCTTCTGCACCAGGGCGCGGGCGTTGCCTGGGTTGGTTTCCAGGTGCAGCACGCGGTTGGCGTGGGCATAGAGCACGGCGTCGCCACGGACCTTTTCCACCGATGGCAGGCGGATCACGGTCTTGTCGCGGGTCATGCGCGGGCTGGCCAGGATCTGCACGACCTTGGCTTCCTGCGGATCATCAACGGGCCCCTTTTCCTGCTCGATGGCGCAGGCCTGGGTGTCCTGGGTATTCACGTACGGGTTGATGATCTTGTCGACCTTGCCCGGACGGTCGATACGGGTGGAGTCCACTTCGTACCAGCCGGCTGGCGTGTCGCGACGGATGAACGCGGTGCCGCGCACGTCGGTGATGTCTTCGATCTTGTGGCCCCACGACAGGCGCTGGGCAACCTCGACGATGGCCCGCTCGGCGTTGCCGTACAGCAGGATGTCGGCGGTGGCGTCGATCAGGATCGAGTTGCGCACCCGGTCCTGCCAGTAGTCGTAGTGGGCAATGCGGCGCAAGGAGGCTTCGATGCCGCCAAGTACGATCGGTACGTTCTTGTAGGCCTCCTTGCAACGCTGGCTGTACACCAGGCTGGCGCGATCCGGGCGTTTGCCGGCCATGCCGCCAGGGGTGTAGGCGTCGTCGGAGCGGATTTTCTTGTCGGCGGTGTAGCGGTTGATCATCGAGTCCATGTTGCCGGCCGCGACGCCGAAGAACAGGTTCGGCTCGCCGAGCTTCATGAAGTCGTCTTTGGACTGCCAGTTCGGCTGCGCGATGATCCCGACGCGGAAGCCCTGGGACTCCAGCAGCCGGCCGATGATGGCCATGCCAAACGACGGGTGGTCCACGTACGCATCACCGGTGACGATGATGATGTCACACGAATCCCAGCCAAGCTGATCCATCTCCTCCCTGCTCATCGGCAGGAATGGCGCAGGACCGAAACATTCGGCCCAGTACTTGGGATAGTCAAATAACGGCTTGGCTGTTTGCATGACGGTGACCGGTGTTGAGATGAAAAATCGCGGGCGCGGAATATAGCACAAATTTTGACCAATTCCGACGGTAATGGTCGGAATTGAACACGAGGGTTATTCGTCGTCGTCGAAGTTGTAGCTACCCGGCGCAAGGTTCTCGAAACGGGTGTACTTACCGATGAATGCCAGGCGGATAAAGCCAATCGGCCCGTTCCGCTGCTTGCCGATAATGATCTCGGCAATCCCCTTGTGCTCGGTCTCGGGGTGATACACCTCGTCGCGGTATACGAACATGATCACGTCAGCATCCTGCTCGATCGCTCCGGATTCCCGCAAGTCGGAGTTGACCGGGCGCTTGTTGGGACGTTGTTCCAAGGAACGGTTGAGCTGGGACAACGCCACCACCGGGCAGTTGAATTCCTTGGCCAGGGCTTTCAAGGACCGGGAGATTTCGGAAATCTCGTTGGTCCGGTTGTCACCGCTGGAGCCCGGGATCTGCATCAGTTGCAGGTAGTCGATCATGATCAGGGCGATATCGCCATGTTCACGCACCAGGCGACGGGTCCGTGCACGCATCTCGGACGGGCTGATACCCGCGGTGTCATCGATGAACAGCTTGCGATCGTTGAGCAGGTTGACCGCGGAGGTCAACCTTGGCCAATCGTCATCTTCCAGGCGACCGGCACGCACCTTGGTCTGGTCAATACGGCCCAAGGACGAGAGCATCCGCATGATCAGCGATTCACCTGGCATCTCCAGGGAATACACCAGCACCGTCTTGTCACTGCGCAACACGGCGTTTTCCACCAGGTTCATCGCAAAGGTGGTCTTACCCATGGATGGACGCCCGGCGACGATGATCAAGTCGGCCGGTTGCAGACCGCTGGTCTTCTCATCGAGGTCGGTGTAGCCGGTGGAAATACCCGTGATGGAGTTGTCGGTGTTGAACAGCGTATCGATACGATCGATCGCTTTGGTCAGCAGGTCGTTGACGCTGACCGGCCCGCCGGTTTTAGGGCGGGCTTCGGCGATCTGGAAGATCTGTCGTTCGGCTTCGTCGAGGATCTCGGCGGCGGTGCGGCCTTCAGGGTTGAAGGCGCTGTCGGCGATTTCAGTACTGATGCCGATCAACTGGCGCAGGGTGGCGCGCTCACGGACGATCTGGGCATAGGCCTTGATGTTGGCGACGGATGGCGTGTTTTTCGCCAGCTCACCGAGGTAACCGAGGCCGCCGACCTGGGAGGTCTGGCCTTCCTTGTCCAGTTGCTCGGCCAGGGTCACCACGTCGATCGGCGAGTTCTGGTCGGCCAGCTTGGCAATGGCGCGGAAGATCAGGCGGTGGTCATGACGATAGAAATCACCGTCCGAGACTTGATCCAGCACGCGCTCCCAGGCGTTGTTATCCAGCATCAAGCCACCGAGCACGGCCTGTTCGGCCTCGATGGAATGCGGCGGCACCTTCAGGGCAGCGGTTTGCAGATCGTATTGCTCAGGAGCTGAAATATCGTTCATGGCCACTTGGAATTAGGGGTGTGTAGAAAAACAAAAGGCACGACCTGTAAACAGGATCGTGCCCGATGTTAACTGGCTGACACGCGAGGTGCCAGTCAGTTAGGTACTGCTTAAGCTGCTACCACGACAACGCGTACGGTGGCTTCAACTTCGGCGTGCAGGTGCACGGCTACGTCGAATTCACCTACGTTACGGATAGTGCCGTTCGGCAGACGAACTTCGCTTTTCGCAACTTCAACGCCGGAGGCGGTCAGTGCATCAGCGATGTCGTGGGTGCCGATCGAACCGAACAGCTTGCCTTCGTCACCGGCGGTGGCAGTGATAGTCACTTCCAGCTCAGCCAGTTGGGCAGCGCGAGTTTCGGCCGAAGCTTTTTTGTCTGCTGCTGCTTTTTCCAGCTCAGCACGACGCTCTTCAAACGCAGCCAGGTTGGCAGCGGTTGCAGCGGTGGCTTTGCCGTATGGCAGCAGGTAGTTACGACCGTAGCCGGCCTTAACGTTCACTTTGTCGCCCAGGTTGCCCAGGTTGGCGACTTTTTCCAGAAGGATCAGTTGCATGTGAAAATCCTCTAACTTTTAACCTTCACCGTTCGCGTTATCGGCGTCTTTCGGCGCCAGACGACCGCGAAAATCAATCAGGCCGTCGACAATGGCCAAAACCACGAGTAACGGATAGATCAGTTGCATGAACAGCATCAGCGTGACGTACAACCCCACCAGCCAGAACCTGGCCAGGCGCTTCTGCGCCACCAGCCCATGAATCAGGGCCAGCCCGGAAAACACCAGCGGTACGCTGCAAAACAGCAATAACAAGGCAGCTTGTGGACCGAAGTTCGGCCCCACCACCATGCCTGCCAGCAACAACATCGCCGGGCCCGCGGGAATCCTGATACTGCGAAATTCGCGACCAAAACCACCCGGGTTGTACAACAACGCCTGCCAGTAACGCCCAAGCATCAGGCTCAGCACACTGACAATCTGCAACACTACCGCCATCAGGCCGATCAGGGCCGGTGCTATCAGCGCCGCAAGGCGCGCTCGCTCATCTACCGATAACTGCTGGTAGAGATCCCCGAGAGCCAGCGGCAGGACCTTGACGATCTCTTGCGCCAGCGCCTCGATTTGCGGGTGGAAAGCCGCGCCGAGCAACACTGAAAACACCAACCCCAATGCCACGCTGACCAGCAGCGTGCGGACCCAGGACTCACTTGCGCGTAAAACCAACGCAAGGCTCGACGACCCCAACAGCACCATAAGCACCTTGGGTTCGCCCAATTGCAGCCACCAGATCAAGGCGGCCAGCAATCCCAGGGCCAGGACACCCACGGCGTCCTGCAAACCGCGCCGCAGGAGCACAAGGCATCCCGCGGCAGCACCCAACCAATACAACAACGGCAATGCTGCACATCCAGCCACTACCAGAGTGGCCTGCACACGACCGCGCATGATGAACTCAGCTAAGGCGCGCATGCATTCAATCCCTTACTACTTGTCGACTGCCCGGTCTCAGCGGCCGTGGCTGTCGGTGTAGGCCAGCAGGGCCAGGAAGCGGGCGCGCTTGATAGCGGTGGCCAGCTGACGCTGATAACGTGCTTTGGTACCGGTGATACGGCTTGGAACGATTTTGCCGGTCTCGGATACGTAGGCTTTCAGAGTGTTGAGATCTTTGTAATCGATCTCTTTCACGTCTTCAGCGGTGAAACGGCAGAATTTACGACGACGGAAGAAACGTGCCATTTGATAGGCTCCTTAAAAGGTCCGTGGATTACTCGTCAGCGTTATCGCTGTTGTCACTGTCATCAGCGCTATCATCAGCGCCTTCTTCAGGACGGTCGCGACGCTCACGGCGCTCACTGCGGTTTTCTTCAGCCTTGAGCATCTCGGATTGGCCGGTAACGGCTTCTTCGCGACGGATGACCAGGTTACGGATCACTGCATCGTTGTAGCGGAAGTTGTCTTCCAGCTCGGCCAGGGCCTTGCCAGTGCACTCAACGTTCAGCATCACGTAGTGAGCCTTGTGAACATTGTTGATTGCGTAGGCCAGTTGACGACGACCCCAATCTTCCAGACGGTGGATTTTGCCGCCGTCTTCTTCGATCAGCTTGGTGTAACGCTCAACCATGCCGCCGACTTGCTCGCTTTGATCCGGGTGGACCAAAAAGATGATTTCGTAATGACGCATGAATGCTCCTTACGGGTTGTAGCCTGCCGCTCAAAAACGGTCAGACAAGGAGTGAATGACACTTATGGATCTTGCCGCAGGGAGGCACATCGGTGCCTGCCAGGAAGGCAAGGGGCGCAATTGTAGAGAAGGGGGAGAATGGGCGCAAGGCAATTGGTGATTATTTGAACAACCTTCCAAACACCACACAGCAAATGTGGGAGGGGGCTTGCCCCGATTGCGGTGGGCCAGCCACATCATCTGTAACTGATCTACCGCTATCGGGGGCAAGCCCCCTCCCACATTTTGCATCTATGCCAGGCTCAGAATTACTTCTTGGCCTTGACCTTGGCACCGCGCTGACGCTGGGCCTCGAACAGGCACACGCCCGTCGCCACCGACACATTGAGACTGCTGACGCTACCAGCCATCGGCAGGTGCACCAGGTAGTCACAATGCTCACGGGTCAGGCGGCGCATGCCTTTGCCTTCGGCCCCCATGATCAGGATGGTTGGGCCGGTGAGGTCCTGGTCATAGATACTGACCTCGGCCTCCCCTGCCGTGCCCACGACCCAAAGGCCGCGCTGCTGGAGCTTCTCCAGGGTTCGCGCAAGGTTGGTCACGGCCACCAGCGGAATCACTTCCGCAGCGCCACAGGCGACTTTACGCACGACCGGGGTCAAGGTTGCCGACTTGTCCTTGGGCACGATCACCGCCAGCGCACCGGCCGCATCCGCTGAACGCAGGCAGGCACCGAGGTTGTGCGGATCGGTTACGCCGTCCAGCACCAGCAACAACGGAGCGCCTTCAGTACGGTCGAGCAGCTCGTCGAGCATCGCCTCGCCCCAGACCTGGCTTGGACTTACATCCGCAACCACGCCCTGGTGAACGCCTTCGACCCACACGTCCATCTCACGACGCTCGGCCTGGCCGATGGCAACTTTATTCTGGTTGGCCAACTCGACCAGCGCCTGTACGCGCGGCTCGCTGCGACCTTCCGCCAGCCAAACCTGCTTGACGCGCTTGGGATGGTGACGCAGCAGTGCTTCTACGGCGTGCACGCCGTAGATTTTTTCCAGACTCATGGCTTGGCCTTAGGTTTGCGCGACCCGCCGCTTTTCGAGGGGGCCGAACCCGCTTTAGGCGGGCCTTTACGGTGTTTACTGGGTTTGCTCGACGGTTTTTCCGCCCCTTGGGACTTTCCCCCAGACGCCGCTTTACCACCGCTTTTGGCTTCATTGAGCAACTGCTGCTTCAACTCACGGCTTTTGCGCAGTTCAGCGTTTTTCGCCGCTGCATCGCTTGGGCGGTAAGCCTCGGGCACTTTGTCCTTGGCTGCAGGACGGCGCCCGGCCTTGGCTGGAGCGGGCTCTGCAACTGCCGCTTTCGCGGGAGCGCCTTTGCCTTTGCTGGCAGGCGCAGTCGTCTCGTTGCCACGCTTTTTACGGCCAGTTGGCGATTCGGCGGGCTTGTCAGGCATGCCAAAGTCGATCTTGCGCTCGTCGAGATCGACGCGCATGACCTGCACTTCCACGGTATCGCCCAAACGGAAGCTGCGACCGGTACGCTCACCCGCCAGGCGGTGATGCACAGGATCGAAGTGGTAGTAGTCACCCGGCAAGGCGGTGACGTGCACCAGGCCTTCGACATAGATGTCGGTCAGTTCGACAAACAGACCAAAGCCGGTCACGGCCGTGATCACACCTGGGAACGACTCGCCCACGCGATCCTTCATGAACTCGCACTTGAGCCAGTTCACCACGTCGCGCGTGGCTTCGTCGGCGCGGCGTTCGCTCATGGAGCACTGCTCGCCCAACTGTTCCAGGGCCGCTTCGTCGTACGGATAGATCCGTGCCTTCGGAATGGTCATGGCACCGGCACGCTTGACGTGCGGGGTGTTCTGCTTGGAATGGATCACGCTGCGGATTGCACGGTGCGTGAGCAAGTCCGGATAACGGCGAATCGGCGAGGTGAAGTGGGTGTACGCCTCGTAATTCAGGCCGAAGTGACCCTGGTTGTCGGCGCTGTACACCGCCTGGCTCAGGGAGCGCAGCATCACGGTCTGGATCACATGGTAATCGGGACGGTCCTTGATGCTGGCCAACAGCGCCTGGTAGTCCTTCGGCGTCGGGCCGTCCTTGCCTTTATGCAGGGACAGGCCCAGCTCGCCGAGGAAAGCGCGCAGTTTTTCCAGACGCTCCGGCGGCGGGCCGTCGTGCACGCGGTACAGCGCAGGGATCTCGTGCTTCTTCAGGAATTCAGCCGTGGCCACGTTGGCCGCCAGCATGCATTCCTCGATCAGCTTGTGCGCATCGTTACGGGTAGTCGGGGTGATTGCGGCGATCTTGCGCTCGGAACCGAAGACAATTCGGGTTTCCTGCGTTTCAAAATCGATCGCGCCACGCACATGACGGGCCCCCAGCAGCACCTTGTAAAGTGCATAGAGCTGCTTGAGATGCGGCACGACATGGCCGTACTCACCACGCAAGGCCTTAGCCTCGCTGGTTTTCGGCTGTTCCAGGATAGTGCTGACCTTGTTGTAGGTCAGGCGGGCCTGGGAGTGGATCACCGCCTCGTAGAACTGATAGTCGGTCATTTCGCCGGTTTTCGAGATAGTCATCTCGCACACCATGGCCAAACGGTCGACTAGAGGGTTCAGGGAGCACAGGCCGTTAGACAGCTGCTCAGGCAGCATCGGGATCACGCGCTCAGGGAAGTACACGGAGTTGCCGCGCACCTGGGCTTCGTTATCCAGGGCCGAACCGATCTTCACGTAGCTGGACACGTCGGCAATCGCGACGAACAGCTTCCAGCCGCCGGAGAACAGGCGCAGTTTTCCAGGCCGGGCTTCGCAATAGACCGCATCGTCGAAGTCGCGGGCGTCTTCACCATCGATGGTGACGAACGGTAGATGGCGCAGGTCGATGCGCTTTTCTTTGTCTTTCTCTTCGACTTCCGGCTTGAGCTTGGCGGCTTCCTTGAGCACAGCTTCAGGCCAGACGTGAGGAATATCGTAGGTGCGCAGCGCAACGTCGATTTCCATGCCCGGCGCCATGTAGTTGCCGACCACTTCAACGATATCGCCTTGCGGCTGGAAGCGCGCAGTGGGCCAGTGGGTGATTTTCACCTCGACGAACTGACCGACCTTGGCGGCACCATTGCGCCCCGGGGTAATCAGCACTTCCTGCTGGACCTTAGGGTTATCCGGCACAACGAAGCCGATACCGCCTTCTTCGAAGTAGCGGCCGACGATGGACTCGTGGGCACGGGACACCACTTCGACGATCACCCCTTCACGGCGACCGCGACGGTCCAGGCCGGAAACACGCGCCAAGGCACGGTCGCCATCGAACACCAGGCGCATTTGCGCAGGGCTCATAAACAGGTCGTCGCTGCCGTCATCCGGGATCAGGAAGCCGAAGCCGTCACGATGACCGGCAATGCGGCCGAGGATCAGGTCGAGCTTGTCCACAGGCGCGTAGGTGCCACGACGGGTGTAGATCAGTTGAGCATCGCGCTCCATGGCACGCAAACGGCGGCGCAGGGCTTCGAGCTGGTCTTCGGTGGTCAGACCGAATTCTTCGACCAACTGCTCACGGCTAGCAGGCGAACCCCGATCGGCGAGATGCGCCAGGATCAGTTCGCGGCTAGGGATAGGGTTTTCATATTTTTCCGCTTCACGAGCGGCCTCGGGATCGAGGGACTGCCAATCGGCCATTAGAGAGTTTTCACCTTGTCTATATGCGGGTTAGTTTGGCATACGCGTATTGAAACGGGAAATTTCAGGCATCAACAAGCGTTTAAAAGCCCTTTGCGCCCCTCGGAAAGCACCTTGCACGACCACTGGTGACATTTTCCAGGTTTTTTTTGATAGCGGGGGTTTACAGCCAAAAATCCTCTCCGTATAGTGCGCGCCATCGACGACGGCAACGTTGTTGATGCTGCCCAGGTGGTGAAATTGGTAGACACGCCAGCTTCAGGTGCTGGTGATCGCAAGGTCGTGGAAGTTCGAGTCTTCTCCTGGGCACCAATTTCAAACTCAAGATTTCAACCTTGAGTCTCCAAAAACCCGCGAAAGCGGGTTTTTGCGTTTCAGGCCTTTGATTTTTAACGAGAATTTTGATTTATATTTTTCGAATCAGGGGTTTACAGATCAAAAAGCTCGCCGTATAGTTCGCCCCATCAACAGCGGCAACGCTGCTTGAGAATGCCCAGGTGGTGAAATTGGTAGACACGCCAGCTTCAGGTGCTGGTGATCGCAAGGTCGTGGAAGTTCGAGTCTTCTCCTGGGCACCAAATTCAGATCAAACCCGCGAAAGCGGGTTTTTTCGTTTCCGGGGTTTGAAAACTTCCCCAGCTATTTGCCCCTCATCCGCACTTGAGAAGTTTTATCGTTTATCCTTGCAATGATTTGTTGCACACAAGCGAGGAAAACCCTGGATGATGATCCGCGATACCCGTCTCAAAACATCCCTTCTGCGTGGCATGACCCTCACTCTACTCGGACTGGCCCTGCTTTCGCCTGCCGCCTATTGCGCCGATAAAGTCTCCCTGACCTTGTACAACGGCCAACACAAAGAGGTCGGCGATGAACTCGCCAAGGCCTTCGAAGCCAAGACCGGCATTCACGTCAACGTACGCAAAGGCAGCAGCAACCAGCTGGCCAGCCAGGTCGTGGAAGAAGGTGACCGCTCCCCTGCCGACGTGATTTACACCGAAGAATCGCCGCCACTGAACAAACTCGGCGAACAAGGCCTGCTGGCCAAGATCGATGCCAGCACCCTGAATGTATTGCCCAAGGACTATGTGGGCAGCAACGGCGACTGGATGGGCGTGACCGCACGCACCCGCGTCGTGGCCTTCAACCCGAAACTGATCGCCGAAAAAGACCTGCCCAAATCGGTTCTGGATTTCGCCGGCCCCGAGTGGCAAGGCAAGGTCGGCTTTGTACCAACCAGCGGCGCCTTCCAGGAACAAGCTGTGGCAATCATCAAGCTGCACGGTCGCGAAGCCGCCGAAGAATGGCTGACCGGCCTGCGCGCGTTCGGCAAGGTGTACAGCAACAACATGGTTGCCCTCAAAGCCGTGGAAAATGGCGAAGTCGCCACCGTACTGGTCAACAACTACTACTGGTTTGCCCTGAAGAAGGAAAAAACCAACCTGGACTCCCAGCTGCACTACTTCACCGATGGCGATGCCGGCGGCCTGATCACGGTCTCCTCGGCGGCGGCACTGAAATCCAGCAAGCATCCCAAAGAGGCCCAGCAACTGCTGGCATTCATGGCCAGCGAAGAAGGCCAGCGTGTAATCACCAACACCTCGGCCGAATACCCGCTGCGCAAGGGCATGCAATCCAATCGTGGCCTCAAGCCTTTCAGCGAACTGCAACCGCCGAAAGTCACCCCGGCTGACTTGGGCAACGCCGAAGAAGCCCTCGAGCTGGAACGTGACGTTGGCCTGAACTGATGAACCCATCGCCACCCGCCCCCGCGCTACGCGGGGGGTTCAGCCCACGGCGCAAGCGCCCGTCGATCTGGCTGTTGCTGCCCGTACTGCTCCTGGTGGGCTTGAGCCTGTTGCCGCTGGCCTACGTCGGGCTCAAAGCCTGGCAAGCGGGCTGGGCGCAGGCGCTGCATCTGCTATGGCGGCCCTACGTCTTTGGCTTATTGCGCAATACCCTCGCCTTGATGGTCGGGGTAACGCTGGCGTGTGGTGTGATCGGCTTGTCCCTGGCCTGGCTGCTGGAGCGCAGCAACTTGCCAGGGCGACGCATCTGGGGCGTGATTCTGTGCCTGCCGTTTGCGGTACCGGCGTTTGTCAGCAGCTTCACCTGGGTGTCGCTGAGCGCCAACTTCGAAGGACTCGGCGGGGCGATCCTGGTCATGACCCTGTCCAAGTACCCGCTGGTGTTCCTACCGGTGGCGGCGACCCTGCGCAATCTGGACCCGTCCCTGGAGGAATCAGCCCGCACCCTGGGGCTCAATCGCTGGGGAGTATTCTTTCGCATTACCCTGCCCCTGCTGTGGCCGTCCCTGCTGGCCGGGGCGCTGTTGATCGCGTTGCATATGCTGGTGGAATTCGGCGCACTGTCGATCATCGGCCTGCAGACCTTTACCACGGCGATCTACCAGCAGTTCGAACTGGAGTTCAGCAATGCCAACGCCGCGATGTTATCGGCGGTGCTGCTGGTGATGTGCCTCACCCTGCTGTGGCTGGAGCTGCGCGTGCGCGGCAAGGGCCGACACGTACGCATCGGCCAAGGGGCTGCGCGGCATGCCGAACAGGTTCGCCTGGGCAGGTGGGCGCTCTTGGGCCAAGTCTATTGCCTTGCGCTGGCAATCATCGGCAGTGGCATTCCCCTGGGCATGCTGGGTTACTGGCTGGCGGTGGGCTCGTCGGCGGCGTTCCCGGTGGCCGAGATCAGTGAGGCGCTGCTATCGTCCCTGGCGTTGTCGCTGGGTGGCGCGGCGCTGTGCCTGGTGCTGGCGGTGCCGGTGGGGTTGCTGGTGGTGCGCTACAAGGGCCAACTGGCGATCTGGGCCGAACGCCTGCCGTACTTGCTGCACGCCCTGCCCGGCCTGGTGATTGCGCTGACCCTGGTGTATTTCGCCCTGCATTACGTGCCAGTGCTGTACCAGACGTCAGCGCTGTTGCTGATTGCCTATGCGCTACTGTTTTTGCCGCTGGCCCAGGCGCCGGTTCGTACCGCCTTGAACAAAGCCGCGCCACAACTGGAAGAAGCCGCGCGCACACTGGGCGCGTCATCGTTCAGCGCGTTTTGCCGGGTAACCTTGCCGATTATCTTCCCGGCATTGGGCGCGGCGTTTGCGCTGGTGTTCCTGGACGCAATGAAGGAATTGACGGCGACGTTGCTGCTCAGCCCAACCGGGCTGAATACCTTGGCGACGGCGGTGTGGGCGCATACCTCGAATGTGGAATTCGCGGCGGCGGCGCCTTATGCGGCGCTGTTGATATTGGTGTCGGGGTTGCCGGTGTATTTGCTGACGACACGGATGTATCTGAGTCGCTAAAACCGCTATCTGGGCAAGCCCCCTCCCACATTTGAATGCATTTCAACCCGTGGGAGGGGGCCAGTCCAGGCGAGGCTAAGCCCGAAACTGCCCCAGGCTCGCCTTCAACTGCGCCGCCAAACCATCCAGCACCTTACCACTGGCCGTCGTCTCCACCACCGCCTGCGCCGCACGTTCGGCCTGGGCATGGATCACCTCGACCCGCCCCCGCACTGCATGGGCACCCTGGGCCTGATGCTCGGCTGCGCGCGTGGCCAGGCCGATCGCGGCATGCACCTGCTCCACCGAAGCCTGCACGGTCTGCTGCAAGCGCACGCTGTCGCGCAGCACCAGCAACCCTTCGCTGGCCTGGCGCCCGGCCTTGCCGATAGTTTCCACCGCCTCACGCGCGCCCTGCTGCAGCGCCACGATATGCGCCTGGATATCGCCGGTAGAGCTTTGGGTCTTGCTGGCCAGCGCCCGCACCTCATCGGCCACCACGGCGAAGCCACGGCCCGTCTCACCGGCGCGTGCCGCTTCGATCGCGGCGTTCAGGGCAAGCAGGTTGGTTTGCTCGGCAATGCCGTGAATCACGGTCAGCACCACCTCGATCTGCTCACTTTGCTGCGCCAGTCGCTCGATCACCTTGGACCCCGCCTCGACCTGCCCCGCCAGCGCTTCAATCAGGCTCCCCACTTCAGCCGAGGTACGCGCGTTCTCATCGGTGGCCTGACGAATATCCACCACCTGCTGCAACGCTGCCTGCATCGCATGGCTCTCGGCCTGGGCTTCATCAGCCATTTGCGAGAGTGCGCGCAAGCTCTCGGCCACCTCATCACGCTGCAGGCCGGCGGCCGCATCGGCACCGGCATTGCGCAAGGTCATGGCACCGATCTCCACGCCGGTCCGCTGAGCCACATCACCCGCCTCACGCACGATGGGCTGCAACTTATCCACAAAGCGATTGACCGCCGAGGCCATGTCGCCGATTTCGTCCTGGCTATTGATCTGCACGCGCTTGGTCAGGTCGCCCTCGCCCGCCGCCAGGTCATCCATGGCCGCAATCAGCAACTTCAGGCGATTGACCACACGGCGCCCAAGCACCACGGCGATCAGCAGCAACACGCCAAAGCCAACCCCTGCGAGCCCCATGCCGATGCGCCAGCGCAAGGTGCCGGCGGCTTCCTGCACAGCGCTGGTGGTATTGGCGGTCATTTGGGTGGCGGTGGTTTGCGCCGATTGCAGGCGCGCGCCCATGGCAGTCGCGCTGTCTGCTGCCGCCCCTTTGAGGCTATCGCCGACCAACTGATCACCGCTGGTAATCAAGGCGGCAAAACGCTTGTCCAACGCCTGCAGGTCGGCTTCTACCGATGCCGTCGAAACCCCCATGCGCACTTTGCCAATCTCGACACCATTGGGGCTGATGGACGCTTCGACGTAGTACACAGAAGGGTCGGTCTTGGCCGCATCCAGCACTTTATCCAGCGCGCGATCACCCGCGCCCTTTGCCAGCAACACCTGGTTGATCGGGTTTTCGCGGTTCAGGTAGCGAGTCAAATGCTCACCGGCGGCGTCGTCGTAGACCACGAACAACACGTTGGGATTGCGCTGGGCACGCCGGGCAAACTCAGACAACGTGGGCACATCACTGTCCCACATGGCGCGGGGCGCCACCGAGGCCAGCAGTTGCGCCATATCATTGGCGGAGTCTTGCAGGTCTTTTTCCAGGGTCGCCCGCAATTGCTTCTGTTCTGCCTGCAGGCGCTCGGAAAGCCCGGCGGTCAGACGCTGACGGGTACTGCTGGACAAGCTGTCCAGGCTGGATGTGACTTCCTTGCCGGCCTGCGCCAGTTCGCCAGAGAGCTTCTGACTATCGACGCCCAGGCGACTGCCCAAATCAGCTTCAAGTGCCGTGACCGTGCTCCGGGTCAGAGCAACCGCCACCAGCACTTGCACCAAAAGAGCGATACCTAGGGTAACGAACACCGGCCGCAACAGACGGCTTTGTAACAATGAGAGAACGGCAGACATCGGGAATCCCTCCACCACGGGTGCCATTAATTTGATAGCACCGCGAAAGAAAGAAACACAGCAAGGGTCGTGCCGCTTGGCGAACTGAAACGACAAAGGGCTCCCGAAGGAGCCCTTTGCTTTTTACATCAATAACTTATTAAGCGAACGGATGACGCAAAACGATGGTTTCGTTGCGGTCCGGGCCCGTCGAAATAATGTCGATCGGTGCGCCGATCAGCTCTTCAACGCGCTTGATGTAGGCTCGAGCATTGGCTGGCAGCTCTTCCAGGGTCTTGGCACCCACGGTCGATTCGGCCCAGCCTGGCACCTCTTCGTACACAGGCTGCAGGCCCACGTAGCTGTCAGCATCAGTCGGAGCAACGTCCTGACCCTCTGCATCTTTGTAGCCGACGCAGATGTTGATGGTTTCCAGGCCGTCGAGCACGTCCAGCTTGGTCAGGCAGATGCCCGAGATGCTGTTCACATCGATAGCACGACGCAGGATAACGGCGTCGAACCAACCACAACGACGGGCACGGCCGGTGGTCGCACCGAACTCGTGACCTTGCTTCGCCAGGTGCGCCCCTACTGCGTCGAACAGTTCAGTCGGGAATGGACCCGAACCTACGCGAGTGGTGTAAGCCTTGGTGATGCCCAGGATGTAGTCCAGGAACATAGGGCCAACACCCGAACCGGTGGCAACGCCGCCAGCGGTGGTGTTGGAGCTGGTCACGTACGGGTAGGTACCATGGTCGATGTCCAGCAGCGAACCTTGGGCACCTTCGAACATGATGTCTTTGCCCGCGCGACGCAGGTCATGCAACTCGGCAGTCACGTCCAGCATCAGCGGCTTGAGCAGCTCCGCGTATTCCTTGCATTCGGCCAGGGTCTTGTCGAATTCGATGGCCGGCTCTTTGTAGTAACCCACCAGCATGAAGTTGTGGTAATCCACCAGTTCACGCAGCTTGTCTTCAAAGCGCGGCATGTTGAGCAGGTCGCCCACACGCAGGCCACGACGTGCAACTTTGTCTTCGTAGGCCGGGCCGATGCCGCGACCGGTAGTACCGATCTTCAGCTCGCCACGGGCCTTTTCACGAGCCTGGTCCAGCGCTACGTGGAAAGACAGGATCAGCGGGCAAGACGGGCTGATACGCAGGCGCTCGCGCACTGGCACGCCTTTCTCTTCCAGCTTGGTGATCTCGCGCAGCAAGGCGTCCGGTGCAACCACCACGCCATTGCCAATCAGGCACTGCACGCCTTCGCGCAGTACGCCCGATGGGATCAGGTGCAAGACGGTTTTTTCGCCATCGATGACCAGGGTGTGGCCAGCATTGTGGCCGCCTTGGTAGCGCACTACGGCGGCAGCATGTTCGGTCAGCAGATCAACGATCTTGCCTTTGCCCTCATCACCCCATTGGGTGCCCAGGACTACGACATTCTTACCCATAACACTTGTCCTCATTCGCGCAAACTTGGTGCCGGCGATGGCCGGCAGGAAAACTCAAGAAGCCAGTGGCGATACTTGCCAAAGCCCGTTCTGCAGAATCAATTGCCGGTCGCAGTCCGCTTCACGGGCGGCGGCCAATGGCTGCCCAGGCAAGGCCTGAACGACACGCTGACCCTCACTGCGCAACTGGCAAACCTGCTGCCAGAGTGCTGCGTCCGTACTGTCGGGCATCCAAATGCCACCAGACGGCAGCTCGACCTCAGCACGCCCCAGGGTCACCAGGGTTTTCAAATCAGTGGAAAAGCCAGTGGCCGGACGCGCACGACCGAAGTCGGCGCCGATGTCGTCGTAGCGACCACCCTGGGCGATGGCCTGGCCAACCCCCGGCACAAACACCGCGAACACCACGCCGGTGTGGTAGTGATAGCCACGCAACTCGCCCAGATCAAAGTACAACGGCACCTGCGGGAACCGCGCCGACAGCTGGTCGGCAATGGCGACCACATCATCCAACGCAGCCAATACCGGCGCTGGCGCATGGGCCAGGCGTTCACGCGCAGCCGCCAGTACTTCACGGCCGCCGCACAGGCCAACCAGCGCACGCAGCATGCCGGCCAGATCGGCAGGCACACCCTCGGTGAGGGCGATGACTTCATCGATGGCCTTGCGCTGCAGGGCATCGAACAACTGTTGCTCGACTTCGCCGGACAAACCGGCCGCACGGGCCAGGCCACGATAGATGCCGACGTGACCCAGGTCCATGTGGACATCCGGCACGTCAGCCAGTTGCAACATGGCCAGCATCAAGCTGATCACTTCCACGTCACTGCTCGGGCTGGCGTCGCCATACAACTCGGCGCCCAACTGGATCGGGCTACGGGAAGACGACAAGGCACGCGGTTGAGCATGCAGCACGCTGCCGGCGTAGCACAGGCGGCTCGGGCCTTCGCGGCGCAGGGTGTGCGCATCGATGCGCGCCACTTGCGGCGTGATGTCGGCACGAAAGCCCATCTGCCGGCCCGATTGCGGATCGATAACCTTGAAGGTGCGCAGATCCAAGTCCTGGCCCGCGCCGGTCAGCAGGGATTCCAGGTACTCGATATGGGGGGTCACGACAAACTCGTAACCCCAGCTCTGGAACAGATCCAACACCTGGCGACGCGCTACTTCAATGCGCGCAGCTTCTGGTGGCAGTACTTCTTCGATGCCATCTGGCAGCAGCCAGCGGTCTACCGTTGCCATTACGCCATTCCCCTATGATCCGGGCGGCCAGCCCTCGGCCGAGCCTTGAGTGAAGCAGAAAATACCCGCCCCCTGCATAAACCACGCGCAAGAGCGACGTGACGAACGACCTGCAAGCGGCCTCGTCGGGCACTTTCCTCGAAAAACCTGTCACGCCTGCCGAATCAAACATGCAGACGCAAAAAAGCCGGGAATTTCCCGGCTGCCGCATCATACACCCGTTTTCTGAAAGGATCACCCCGCCAGGCGTTTTAGCCGCCCGACGGAAGTGAGCCCTGCAGAATCACAGGCTGGTTACTTGGACTTTTCCAGGTAGCGGAAGAAGTCGCTGCTTGGGTCCAGCACCATGACGTCGGTTTTGTTCGCGAAGCTTTCACGGTAGGCACGCAGGCTGCGGTAGAACGCGTAGAACTCCTGGTCCTGGCCGTAAGCCTTGGCGTAGATCGCCGCCGCTTGAGCATCGCCATCACCACGGGCCTCTTCAGACTCACGATAGGCCTCTGCCAATAGTACGCGACGCTGACGGTCGGCATCCGCACGGATACCTTCAGCCAACTCGTTACCCTTGGCACGGTGCTCACGAGCCTCACGCTCACGCTCTGTGCTCATCCGCTCGAACACGCTGCGGTTGACTTCCTTCGGCAGGTCGATGGCCTTGACCCGAACATCGACAACTTCAATGCCCAGCTCTTTTTCTGCCATCGTGTTCAGCGAACGGGTGATATCCGCCATCAGCGCATCACGTTCACCGGATACCACCTCGTGCAGGGTGCGCTTACCAAACTGGTCACGCAGGCCCGACTCCAGGCGGCGCGACAAACGCTCGTCGGCAATCTGCTTGAGGCCGGAGGTCGCGGTGTAGAAGCGCTCGGCATCCTTGACGCGCCACTTGGCGTAGGCGTCTACCATCACGGCTTTCTTTTCCAGGGTCAGGAAGCGCTGTGTGGGAGCATCCAGGGTCATCAAGCGCGCGTCGAACTTGCGCACCTGATTGACGTAGGGGACTTTCACATGCAGGCCCGGCTGGACATCCGCCTGGACCACGCGACCGAATTGCAGCAGCACCGCACGCTCGGTCTGAGCCACGATGTAGAAGCAGTTCCAGGCAGCGATGACCACGACGACGCCCACAATCAGGGCGGTCAGCGATTTATTGCTCATCAACGACTCTCCCTGGTACGTGTTTGCTGTTGCAGCAAGTCAGCGGCCGCACGGGCGCTCGCTTCGTTGGCAGCGGCATTGGAACCGGTGGACGGCGCGCTGGTGCTACTACGACCACCTTCGATCATCTTGTCCAGCGGCAGGTACAGCAGGTTGTTCTGCCCACCCTTGCTGCCGGTCACGAGAACCTTGCTGGTGTTGCTGAAGACTTCCTGCATGGTGTCCAGGTACAGACGTTCACGCGTGACTTCAGGGGCCTTGCGGTACTCGGCGACCAGCTTGGTAAAGCGATCCGCCTCACCCTTGGCACGGGAGACCACTTCGTCGCGGTAACCGTTCGCATCCTCGAGGATGCGCTGGGCCTGACCGCGAGCTTCCGGCACGACGCCGTTGGCGTAGGTTTCAGCCTGGTTGCGCGAACGCTGCTCGTCTTCACGGGCGCGGATCACGTCATCAAAGGCTTCCTGCACTTCGCGCGGTGCCGCTGCGCTCTGTACGTTCACCTGGGTCACGGTGATACCGGTGCGATAGGTGTCGAGGAACCGTTGCAGGCGCTCCTTGATCTCGCTGGCCATCAATTCACGACCTTCGGTCAGCACCTGGTCCATGGCGGTCGAACCCACCACGTGGCGCAGCGCGCTTTCGGTCGCGTGTTGCAGGCTGATTTCCGGCTGATCAACGTTCAGCACGAAGTCCTGCAGGTTGCTGATCTTGTACTGCACGGTCAGCGGCACTTCGACGATGTTCTCGTCTTCGGTCAGCATCTGGCCCTGCTTGGTGTAGGCACGCTCACGCGTGACGTTCTCCATGTACTTCTTGTCGATCGGCGGGAAGTAGATGTTCAGGCCAGGGCCGACTGTCTCGTAGTACTTGCCGAAACGCAGCACCACGGCCTGTTCCTGCTCGTCCACCACGTAGACCGCGCTGTACAGCCATACGGCCGCCAGCACGACAAGACCCAGGCCCAGCAGGCCGTAGCCGCCACCCTTGCTTGGGCGACCGCCTTCGTCACCACCACGTTTTTTCCCACCACCGAACAACCCATTCAGGCTTTCCTGCAGCTTTCGGAAGGCCTCGTCGAGATCCGGTGGCCCCTTGCGGTCGCCATTATTGCGGCGCTTTCCACCCCAAGGATCCTGATTATTCGAGTTGCCACCCGGCTCATTCCAAGCCATAGCGCTCTCCATCTGATAAAGCAAAGACGCACCCACGGCGCGCCGACCAATGCTACAGAATGCCTGCTACCGCGGCACAACCGCTTTCTCAGGCTTTTATTGCAAAGTGTGTTGTTCGATGAACTCGGTCGGTACGACACCCTCGCGGCTGACCAGCCGATTGAGTTCCGAGCGCGGCAATCGAACGGCCAGCAAGCTGACCCCTTCTTCGTCGTGTTCTTCTTTCTGTACCGCGCCCAATTCGAAAAACTGTGCACGCAGTCGAGCAAAACGTTGCGGCAAGCGCAAGGTGCCGACAAACAAATCGTTGCCCAGCAACTCGGCAATGGCTTGTTCAAGCAATTCCAGGCCACTGCCATCACGTGCCGACAGCCAGACCCGCTGGGGCTTGCCATCTTCATCGCGTTGGATTTGTGGCTCAACGCCTTCAAGCAAATCGAGTTTGTTATAGACCTCGAGGATCGGCAAGTCCTGGGCGCCAATCTCGCCCAGCACCACCATCACCTGTTCAATCTGCAGCATGCGATCCGGTTCGGCCGCATCGATCACGTGCAACAACAGGTCGGAATTGCTCGATTCCTCGAGCGTAGACCGAAATGCCTCGACCAGCTTGTGGGGCAGGTGACGAATGAAACCCACGGTATCGGCCAGGACAATCGGCCCCAGGTCAGCCAATTCCAGGCGACGCAGGGTCGGATCGAGGGTCGCGAACAGTTGGTCGGCCGCGTACACGTCCGATTTCGTCACGTTGTTGAACAGCGTGGATTTACCGGCGTTGGTATAGCCCACCAGGGAAACGGTAGGGATATCGGCCCGAGAACGGCCACGTCGCGACTGTTCGCGCTGACTGCGGACTTTTTCCAGCCGGCCCTTGATCTGGCGCAGGCGAACCCGCAACAGACGCCGGTCGGTTTCGAGCTGGGTCTCACCCGGGCCACGCATGCCGATACCGCCACCCTGGCGCTCAAGGTGAGTCCAGCCACGCACCAGTCGGGTACTCATGTGATCAAGCTGGGCCAGTTCAACCTGGAGCTTGCCTTCATGGGTACGGGCGCGTTGGGCGAAAATATCGAGGATCAGGCCGGTGCGGTCGATCACGCGACACTCGAAGACACGTTCGAGGTTACGTTCCTGACTGGGCGTGAGGATGTGATTGAAGATCACCAGATCGGCTTCTTGAGCATGGACCAGGTCGCGCAGTTCCTCGACCTTGCCGCTGCCAATCAGGAATTTGGCGGTTGGCCGATGACGCGGCACGTTAAAAAACGCAACGGTCTCGGCGCCGGCCGAATTTGCCAACTCCTGAAACTCCTGCGGATCTTCGCGCGCCTCAGGGTCCTGTCCATCCAAGTGAACGAGGATCACTCGTTCACCACCACCGTGGCGCTCAAAGAACAAAGGAGACTCCTATCAGGCGTTACCTGGCTCAGCGTCAGCTGCATCATCACCCGCTGCGCTAGGCAGACGGATTGGACGAACTGGAACCACTGTCGAGATAGCGTGCTTGTAAACCATCTGGCTGACGGTGTTTTTCAGCAGGATCACGAACTGGTCAAACGACTCGATCGTGCCTTGCAGCTTGATACCGTTGACCAGATAGATGGAAACCCCCACTTTCTCTTTACGTAAAGTATTCAAGTAAGGGTCTTGTAGCGAATGCCCTTTTGACATGTGCCGCACTCCTTTAAGGATCAATAATAAAAAATCGGAAAATAGATAGCTTATGGCCGTCACACCCCCAAGGATAGACGGCAATTGCAAGGACTCAGCTCAATATGGAGACCGTTCCCAGGTATTTCAAGGCGCGTGACAGATTGTCGCTGTCCAGGCTGTCCAACCAGTGCAAATCGCTCCAGCTGCGCAGCCAGGTGAACTGGCGCTTCGCCAATTGGCGCGTGGCAATGATGCCGCGCTCCTGCATCTCAGCTGACGTCAGCTTGCCATCCAGATGATCCCAGACTTGGCGGTAGCCTACAGCACGTATCGAAGGCAACCCTGGATGCAGGTCACCTCTTGAACGCAGTGCTACGACCTCCTCCACAAACCCCTGTTCCAACATAATTGTGAATCTTTGTGCAATTCGTTCATGCAGCACCTGGCGATTTGCCGGAGCGATGGCCAGATTCGCCACAGTATAGGGCAATTGTGACTGCCCCGATGCGCCTGCGTCAGCACTTTGCGCAGATTGTCGCTGCCGATGCTCGGTCATGGTCTGGCCGCTCACACGCCAGACTTCCAGGGCCCGACTGAGCCGCTGAGGGTCATTGGGGTGAATACGAGCGGCGGACACCGGATCGACAGCCGCCAACTGATCATGCAGGGCTTGCCAGCCAAGGCGTGCAGCCTGCTCCTCAAGCTCCGCGCGCACCTGGGCGTCGGCGGGCGGCATATCGGCCAACCCTTCCTGCAATGCCTTGTAGTAGAGCATCGTGCCGCCCACCAGCAGTGGGATATTGCCGCGCGCAGTGATATCGGCCATCGCCGCCAGCGCATCAGCGCGAAAATCCGCGGCGGAATAGCTCTCGGCCGGGTCGATGATGTCGATCAATCGGTGCGGATATTGCGCCAGCATCTGCTTGGAAGGCTTGGCGGTGCCGATGTCCATGCCCCGATAAACCAGCGCAGAGTCAACACTGATCAGCTCGCAGGGCAGCACCTTGGTCAGCTCGATGGCCAGGTCGGTCTTGCCTGCGGCCGTCGGGCCCATCAGGAAGATCGCGGGGGGCAAGGCACTCATCAACGACCGCGCAAGAACAGTTTGTCCAGGTCGTCCAGGCCCATCTGGGTCCAGGTCGGTCGGCCATGATTGCACTGGCCACTGCGCTCGGTATTTTCCATGTCGCGCAGCAGGCCGTTCATTTCCGGCAAGGCCAGGCGGCGATTGGCGCGGATAGCGCCGTGGCAGGCCATGGTGCCGAGCAGTTCGTTGATGTGTGCCTGGATACGATCACTGGTGCCGTACTCCATCAGGTCTGCCAGTACATCGGCTACCAGCCGGTTGGCCTCGGCCTGCTTGAGCAGCGCGGGAATCTGGCGGATCGCCAGGGTTTCCGGGCCCAGGCGCTGCAATTCGAAGCCCAGTTTCTGGAACACGCCGTGGTGTTCTTCGGCGCAATCGGCCTCGCGCTGGCTGACTGCCAAAGACTCCGGCACCAACAGCGGCTGGCCACTGAGGCCTTCGCTGGCCATGGCGATCTTCAAGCGTTCGTACATGATCCGCTCATGGGCGGCGTGCATGTCGACCAGCACCAGGCCATGGGCATTTTCCGCGAGGATGTAGATGCCTTTGAGCTGTGCCAATGCGTAGCCCAGCGGAGGAATATCCCCTCCGCCTTCCGGCAAGGCGACCGCACCAGGCTCAGCCCCCGGCAGCGGCGCAAAGAACTCACGGTAGGCCGCCTGGGCCTCGGCCACCGGCACGGCCGATTGCGGACGTGGAGTGTATTGATACTGGTAACCCGCCCCGGAACCGGAACCCGGCGCCGAATAAGTCGGCTGCGGTTGCGGCGATTGCAACAGGTTACCCGCCAGGCTCATTTCCTCCTGGGGGCCGAACTCACCGGCTTGCGGGCCGCTGGGCCGGACCACCGCCGTGACAATCGGTGCCGACAACTGGTCATCCGGGCGCACATCGCCCAGGGCGCGGTGCAAGGTGCCGTAGAGGAAGTCATGCACCATGCGGCCGTCACGGAAACGCACTTCGTGTTTAGTCGGATGCACATTGACGTCGACCACCGCAGGGTCGACCTCGAAAAACAGCACAAAGGTCGGGTGCCGCCCATTGAACAGCACATCGCGATAGGCCTGGCGCACCGCGTGGGCCACCAGTTTGTCGCGTACGGCCCGACCGTTCACAAAGAAATACTGCAAGTCCGCCTGGCTGCGGGAGAAGGTCGGCAACCCCACCCAACCCCACAGGCGCAGGCCATTGCGTTCGATTTCAATCGGCAACGCCTGCTCCAGGAACCCCGCGCCGCACACTGCCGCTACCCGGCGAGCACGTGCAGCGTCGTCATTGGCTTCGTGCAGGCTGAGGATGGTCTTGCCGTTGTGACGCAGGTGAAACGCCACGTCGAAACGCGCAAGAGCCAGGCGCTTGATGACTTCTTGCAGATGATCGAATTCGGTTTTTTCAGCCTTGAGGAATTTGCGCCGCGCCGGGGTGTTGAAGAACAGGTCGCGCACTTCCACCGAGGTACCCACCGGGTGCGCCGCCGGCTGGACCCGAGGCGCCATGTCGCGGCCTTCGGTTTCCACCTGCCAGGCCTGGTCGGCGCTGCGGGTACGGGAAGTCAGGGTCAGGCGGGCCACGGAACTGATGGAGGCCAGGGCCTCACCGCGAAAGCCCAGGCTCATCACCCGTTCAAGGTCTTCCAGGTCACGAATCTTGCTGGTGGCGTGACGGGCCAGGGCCAGCGGCAGGTCGTCCGCGGAGATACCGCTGCCATCGTCACGAACCCGCAGCAGCTTGACACCGCCCTGCTCGACGTCGACATCGATGCGCTTGGCGCCGGAATCGATGCTGTTTTCCAGCAGTTCCTTGATAACCGAGGCGGGCCGCTCGACCACCTCACCTGCGGCAATCTGGTTGGCAAGGCGCGGGCTGAGCAGTTCGATGCGCGATCCGCTGTGCAAGATTGATTCACTCATTACTGTGCCGCCAATTCAGTGCCAGGGATGGTCAACACCTGGCCGACTTTCAACTCATCGGTCTTCAGGTTGTTGGCGCTGCGCAAGGTCGCGGCCGACACCTGGAAACGGACAGCCAGCATGGCCAGGGTGTCGCCAGGCTGCACGCGATGGTCACGCGGGCCCTGGGCGATTTTCCCGGAGTCGCGCAGCCAGGCGATGTAGGTGCCCGGTGGCGGGTTCTGCTGGAAGAACTGACGCACGCCGGCACTGATGGAGCGTGCCAACGCCTGCTGGTGGCTGGCGCTGGCCAGCTTGGAGGCTTCGTTGGAGTTGGAGATGAACCCGGTTTCCACCAGGATCGATGGAATGTCCGGCGACTTCAGCACCATGAATCCGGCCTGCTCCACACGCTGCTTGTGCAGCGAGGTCACGCGGCCGATGTTGCTCAGGACTTTCTGGCCGACGTTCAGGCTGGAGGTCAATGAAGCGGTCATCGACAGGTCGAGCAGCACACCGGCGAGCATCTTGTCCTTGTCATCGAGGGACACGTTACCGGCCCCACCGATCAAGTCGGAGCGGTTTTCACTGTCGGCCAGCCAGCGGGCGGTCTCGGAGGTGGCGCCGCGATCCGACAGGGCAAACACCGAGGCGCCGAAGGCGGCAGCCGAAGGTGCGGCATCGGCGTGGATCGACACGAACAGGTCGGCGCCTTTCTTGCGGGCGATTTCGGTACGACCGCGCAGCGGGATGAAGTAGTCGCCGGTACGGGTCAGCTCGGCGCGATAGCCTTTCATGCCGTTGACCTGGCGCTGCAACTCGCGGGCGATAGCCAGTACCACGTCTTTTTCATGCTGGCCGCGTGAACCGGAGGCGCCCGGGTCTTCACCGCCATGGCCGGCATCGATCACGACAATAATGTCGCGCTTGCCCGCCGGGGCGGGAGGTGGCGGTGGCAATTTAACCTGTGGTTGCGACGGATTGACCGGCACCGCCGGCACGGTCGCCACGCTCGGCGTCGGCGCAGGCGGCGGTGCAGCATCGGCGGCATTGTCGAACAGGTCGACCACCAGCCGGTTGCCGTACTGGGCGTTGGGTGCCAGGGAGAAGCTTTTCGGGGTCACGACCTTTTTCAGGTCGATCACTACACGCAGGTCGGTCGGCGTACGTTGGGCCGAGCGCATGGCGGTAATCGGCGTATTGGCGGTGGAGACTTTCAACGGCGCGGCCAGGGTCGCACCGTTGATATCGATCACCAGGCGATCAGGCGCCGTCAGGGTAAAGACGCTGTGCTGGACAGGGCCAGACAGGTCGAACACCAGTCGCGTGTTATCCGGCGCTCGCCACAGGCGAACACTCTTCACCTGTGAAGCAGCCAGAGCATTGACAGTCATTGCCGCAAGCAACACCCCTACGACAGCAACCAACGCGCGAAAGCGCATACCTAACCCCACCAATTATTTGAATTCCAATGCCAGAGCGGCGCACCACGACTCACCGCGCGCGCTCTGGGGCAACAACTTCAGCAGACGTCCATGCTCATGCGGCGTAATGGTAATGGTCAGGTCCGGCTTTGGCAAAAAGCCTGTGCCTTTATCTGGCCACTCGATCAGGCACAACGCATCTTCGTCGAAGTAGTCACGGATGCCCATGTACTCCAGCTCTTCAGGGTCCACCAGGCGATAGAGATCGAAGTGGAAGGCTCTTATCGCCCCGATCTCATAAGGTTCGACCAGGGTAAAGGTCGGACTTTTCACCGCCCCCTCGTGGCCCAACCCGCGAATAATCCCCCGGGACAGCGTGGTCTTGCCCGCCCCCAGGTCACCTTCGAGAAAGATCAGCCCCGCGCCTTTCGTGACCCGTGCTAGGCAATGGCCGAACTGCACCATGGCCTCTTCATCGGCCAGGAAACGGTTTACTTCAGGCACGGCGACTGCTCCTCCAACAATTGACGAATGGCAGGTATCAGGTCACTGGCAGCCAACCCGCGACCCAAGGTGCCCTGGCGATCTCCCGCCGTCGCGTGCAACCACACGGCCAGGCAACTGGCGTCAAAGGCTGGCATCCCCTGGGCAAGCAGTGCGCCCACCAGGCCGGCCAACACATCGCCGAGCCCGGCCGTCGCCATGGCCGGGTGGCCCTGGTCACACCGGGAAACGCGCCCATCCGGGCTGGCGATCAAACTGCCAGCCCCCTTGAGGATAGCCACTGCATTGAATTTCTGACTCAACGCGCGCGCCACCTTAAGACGATCCGCCTGAACCTCGGCTGTCGATATCCCCAACAAACGCGCCGCTTCGCCGGGATGCGGGGTGATCACGCAGTCAGCCGGAAGCGCTACGCGGCCGGTCGCCAGCTGATTCAAGGCATCGGCATCCCAGACTTGTGGCTGTTTGGCGTTGGCGGCGACCGATAACAGGCTTTTGCCCCAGGCGGCACCGCCCAGGCCCGGACCAATGACGATGACCGAGATTTTTTCCAGCAAGCCCATCAGTTGGTTGGCCGAACTCACCCCAACGGTCATGACTTCGGGCAAGCGCGCCAAGGCAGCCGGCACATGCTCGACGCGAGTCGCCAGGGAAACCATGCCGGCACCGCTGCGCAAGGCGCTTTCGCTGCTCAGCAACGCGGCGCCGCCAAAGCCGTGGTCGCCACCGATGACCAGCAGGTGGCCGAACTGGCCCTTATGGGCGTCCGGAGAACGTGCAGCCAGTTGCGGCAAATGGCCGGGCAACAGGGGCTGAACGTCGGTTATTGCGTGTTTTGTCTGCGGCATGCGTCTTCAAGCTCCGATGTCTGGCAGAATTATACCCATCTAACCCGTGGTTTCCCGTGTCTCATGCCTGCTATTACCTACGACCTGCCCGCCCTCGCCCAATCGATCAAAGACTGGGGCCGCGAGCTGGGCTTCCAACAAGTCGGCATCAGCGGCCTTGACCTGGCCGAGCATGAACAACACCTGCAACGCTGGCTCGACGCGGGTTACCACGGCGAGATGGAGTACATGGGCGCCCATGGCAGCAAGCGATCCCACCCGGACGAACTGGTGCCCGGCACCTTGCGCGTGGTCTCGCTACGCATGGATTACCTGCCCGGCGAGACCCAGATGGCACAACTGCTGGCCAAACCGGAAAAAGCCTACATCTCGCGCTACGCCCTCGGCCGCGACTACCACAAGCTGATCCGCAAACGCGTCCAACAATTGGCTGACCGTATTCAGGCACAAATCGGCCCATTTGGCTTTCGCGCCTTTGTCGACAGCGCACCGGTGCTGGAAAAAGCCATCGCCGAACAGGCTGGCCTGGGCTGGATCGGCAAAAATACCCTGGTACTCAATCGCAAGGCCGGCAGTTATTTCTTCCTGAGCGAACTGTTTGTCGACCTGCCATTGCCGGTTGATCCGCCGCACAGCACCGAACACTGCGGCCGCTGCACCGCGTGCCTGGACATCTGCCCCACCAACGCCTTCGTCGGCCCTTACGTGCTGGACGCCCGGCGCTGCATTTCCTACCTGACCATCGAACTCAAGAGCGCCATCCCAGAAGACTTGCGCCCACTGATCGGCAACCGGGTATTCGGCTGCGATGATTGTCAGATCGTTTGCCCGTGGAATCGTTTCGCGCGCCCCACCACGGAAGGCGATTTCAAGCCACGGCACAATCTGGACAACGCAGAGCTGGCCGAACTGTTCATGTGGGACGAGGACACATTCCTGAGCAGCACCGAAGGTTCACCGTTGCGCCGCGCCGGCTACGAGCGCTGGCTGCGCAACCTGGCGGTGGGCCTGGGCAATGCGCCGTCGAGTATTCCGGTGCTGGAAGCCTTGAAGGCGCGCCGCGATTACCCCTCGGAGCTGGTGCGTGAACATGTGGAGTGGGCACTCAAGCAGCACGCCGAGCGTCAATGCACGTCGTCGTTATAGACGAACTTGGGCATTTCCCAGTGAAAACGGATGGCCAGCAACCGCAGCAGAAAGCCGCTGAACAACGTCAGCAGAATCGCTTGCTCACTGGGCAGCTCCAGGTAGAGGCACAGCAGGTAGAACCAAGCGGCGAGGAACGACACACTGGCGTACAGCTCGCGGCGAAAGATAAGCGGGATATCGTTGCAGAAGATATCCCGCAGAATGCCGCCAAAAACCCCGGTGATCACGCCGCTGACTGAAGCCACCAACATGCCGTGCCCCATTTCCAGGGCGGTCATGCAGCCGATCAGGGTGAAGGCCACCAGCCCCACCGCATCCAGCGCCAGGAACAGCGACCGCAGGTGGCGCATCAGCGGCGCGATAAAGATCGTCACCAACGCGGCAATCGAGGTCAGCACCAGGTACTCCGGGTGCTTGACCCACGTCAGCGGGTAGTGACCGAGCAATACATCGCGCACCGAACCGCCACCCAGCGCCGTCACACAGGCGATCAGCACCACACCAAACCAATCCATGCCGCGCCGACCGGCAGACAAGGCGCCGGTCATGGCTTCGGCAGTAATGGCAATGAGGTAGAGCATCAGCAACATGAGGGCGATCCTTGCAAAGAGGCCGGCAGTCTAATCATTTGCTGATGGCACCAAAAGGGGGCACTTGGCGATAAATCGAGTTGCCTGCCATCGGGGGCGAGCCCCTCCCGCTCCTGACCGAGTCGCCATGACGAACGCGGAACGATTGTGGGAGCAGGCGCCCGCGAAGGCGCCGGTTCTTCAAGCCTTGATGAAATGCTTGCGGTAATGCTGCAGCTCGGCGATCGACTCGCGAATATCATCCAGCGCCAGGTGGGTGCTGCCTTTATGGAAGCTGTCTTTGACTTCCGGCGCCCAGCGTGCCGCCAGCTCCTTAAGGGTCGACACATCCAGGTTGCGGTAGTGGAAGTAGCTTTCCAGCGCCTTCATATGGGTATAAAGGAAGCGACGGTCCTGACAGATACTATTGCCGCAGATCGGCGACTTGCCCTTCGGCACCCACTGCTCCAGGAAAGCGATGGTTTCGGCCTCAGCCTCCGCCATGCTGATGCGGCTGTCACGCACGCGCTGGGTCAGGCCCGAGTTGCCGTGGGTACGAGTATTCCACTCGTCCATGGTGGCGAGTACGGCATCGCTGTGGTGGATGGCGATCACCGGACCTTCGGCCAAGGTGTTGAGGTTGCTGTCGGTGACAATCGTCGCCATCTCGATGATGACGTCGGTGTCGGGGTTCAGACCGGTCATTTCCAGATCGATCCAAATCAGGTTTTGTGGGTTTTGCATGGCTTGATTCTCTTGGCACCTTGGCGTAGCTGCGCAGTTTAGCAGGCAGGGGCGTGCTAGACTCGCGACCGTTTTACCCAACCTTCGCATTATCGACACGGAACACCAATGGCCAAACGCCAGCTCAATCGTCGCCAAAACTGGCGCATCGAAAAGATTCAAGGTGAACGCGCCGCTCGCGCCGCCAAACGTGAATCCTCCGCCGTGGAAGCGCTCGAGGGCGGCGACCTGGGCCCCGAACAAACCGGCCTGGTGATCGCACACTTTGGTGTGCAGGTCGAAGTCGAGGCGCTGGAGGGCGAATTCGCAGGTTCGGTTTCCCGTTGCCACCTGCGCGCCAACCTGCCGGCACTGGTCACTGGCGACAAAGTGGTCTGGCGTGCCGGCAACCAGGGTATCGGCGTGATCGTCGCCCAGTTGCCACGTACCACCGAATTGCGTCGCCCCGACAGCCGTGGCCAGCTCAAGCCGGTAGCGGCCAACGTCGACATGATCGTGATCGTGTTCGCGCCGCTGCCCGAGCCTCATGCCAACCTGATCGACCGCTACCTGGTGGCGGCCGAACATGCCGGCATTCGTCCGTTGCTGCTGCTGAACAAATTCGACCTGATCGACGAGCAGAACGCTCCGGCGCTCAATGCGTTGCTGGCGGTCTACCGCACCCTGGGTTACCCGGTGCTGGAAGTCTCGGCGCATCACGGCAACGGCATGGAACAGCTGCAACAGCAGCTGAATGGGCGTATCAGCGTGTTTGTCGGCCAGTCCGGCGTGGGCAAGTCGTCGCTGGTCAACAGCCTGCTACCGGAAGTCGACACCCGTGTCGGCCCGCTGTCGGAACTGTCCGGCCAGGGCACCCACACCACCACCACCGCGCGATTGTTCCACTTCCCCGGTGGCGGTGAGCTGATCGACTCCCCAGGTATTCGAGAATTCGGCCTCGGCCACGTCAGCCGCAGCGATGTAGAAGCCGGCTTTATCGAATTCAACGACCTGATCGGCACTTGCCGCTTCCGCGATTGCAAACACGACCGCGAACCCGGTTGCGCCTTGCTCAAGGCGCTGGAGGATGGCCGCGTGCAGCAGCAGCGGATGAACAGCTATCGGTCGATTATTGCGAGCTTGCCCGAAAGCAGTTACTAGACCACCCCACGCAATATCTGGCGAGCAAGCCTGTCGTGGTGAGCGGGCTTGCCCCGCGTTGGGTTGCGAAGCGGCCCCAATCAATCGGAATGCGGAGTATCAGGCACTCCTCGGCGGCGGGTTCTGGGGCTGCTTCGCAGCCCAACGCGGGGCAAGCCCGCTCGCCACAGTTACAGTGTTCCGCCTTAACTGACAGGCATCAGGGCACGCCCGCATCCCACAACAAGCCCGCACCCTCCCCCACAACAGGCTCGCTCACCACAAATATCCGGTGTGGCTACGAGCCCGTCGCAGGCACCGTAGGATCTTTCACACCGCCGTCATCAAACAGGTTCAGCTTCTGCCGCAGCTCATGCGCCGGCAATGGCTCCTGCCCCGGCGCAATCGCATTCGGATCGGCCGGGGGTTCACCTGGCGCGCCCGCACCGGACGTAGGTGGCGGTGGCGGCTGATCGCCTTCAATCGCTCGCTGGGCCTTTTTAGTCAGCACAACGATATCGATGCGACGGTTGATCGGGTTGAACGGGTCTTTCGGATCAAACAATTGGGAAGAGGCAAAGCCGACCACTCGTGCCACTTGCGCGTCCGGGTAGCTGCCGGCCACCAGTGCACGGCGAGCAGCGTTGGCACGGTTGGCCGAAAGCTCCCAGTTGCCGAAGTCGCCCTGCCCCGCATACGGCTTGGCATCGGTGTGGCCGCTGATACTGATCTTGTTCGGCACGGCCTTGATGGTGTCGGCCATGGCCAGCAGGATATCTTCGAAATACGGCTTCAAGCGCGCGCTGCCGGAGTCGAACATCGGCCGGTTCGCGGCGTCAGTGATCTGGATACGCAAGCCTTCCGGGGTAATCTCGAAGGAAATCTGATCCTTGAACTTCAGCAGTTGAGGGTTTTCCTCGACCTTGGTCTGCAATTCCTGCAGCAGCAATTCAAGGCGTTCCTGCTCGACCTGCTCAGCCATGCTCTCGACGGTATCGCGCTCGATCGGAATTTTTTCCTGGGGCGCCTCGGTCTTGACCTCCGGGTTGATGGTGCGCTCAGGCGCCAACTGCGGCGAACCGCCAAGGTCGATTACAAAGGGGGTGCCACTTTCCGAGAAGCCAATCGGGTCCTTGAAGTAACCGGCGATGGCGATCTTCTGCTCGGGCGTGGCCGTGGACATCAGCCACAGCACCAGGAAGAACGCCATCATCGCCGTCGCGAAGTCGGCGAAGGCGATTTTCCAGGCGCCACCATGGTGCCCCGCGGCGAAGCGCTTGACGCGCTTGATGATTATCGGCTGGTTGTTTTCCATGGCTTAGCGACCGCGAACCGCTTGTTCCAACTCGGCAAAACTCGGGCGATGTTTCGGGTACAGCACCTTGCGACCGAATTCCACCGCCAGCGAAGGCGGCATGCCCGATGCCGAAGCGACCAGGCTGGCCTTGATCGCTTCATACAGATTGATTTCTTCCTTGGCATCGTGGGCCAGGGAGGTGGCGAGTGGGCCGAAGAAACCATAGGCCGCAAGAATACCGAAGAAGGTACCCACGAGGGCCGCACCTACGTGCATACCGATAGCTTTCTGGTCGCCCTCGCCGAGGGACGCCATGGTCACCACGATACCCAGTACCGCCGCGACAATACCGAAACCAGGCATACCGTCGGCAACACCGGTCACCGCGTGGGAAGGATGCTCCAGCTCTTCCTTGAGGCTGAACAGCTCCATGTCGAACAGGCCTTCCAGCTCATGGGGCGCCATGTTGCCCGAGGACATGATGCGCAGGTAGTCACAGATATACGCGGTCATGCGCTCATCTTTGAGCACGGCCGGGTACTTGGCGAAAATCGGGCTGGCCGCGGCATCTTCGATGTCGCCTTCGATGGCCATCATGCCTTCACGGCGGCTCTTGTTGAGGATCTCGTAGATCAGCCCCAGCACTTCCAGGTAGAAGGTGTGGGAAAAGCGCGAGCTGAACATGCCCAGCGACTTCTTGATCACATGCATGGTCATGTAGCCGGGGTTGGCCTGCAAGAATGCGCCGAACGCCGCACCACCAATAATCAGCACTTCAAAGGGCTGGATCAACGCAGCGATCTTACCGTGGGACAGGACGTACCCACCGAGCACGCTTGCGATGACGACGATGATGCCGATTATTTTAGCCATAGGGGATGTGTACTTGCGCCGTGAGGTTCATGGACATATTTGGAGGAACTGCAAAACTCTTGTTCTACTTATCGGCAAAACTGCGCCAGACTATAGGCCGTTAAGGCGAAAAGCCAGTTCGGCCCGCTCTGGGCGTGTTGACCGCAAGTGATGATCGCGCCCCAATCATGGCTAATGAAACGACCGTACCCACTGTAAAACCCACCACCCTCGCTGCTTGGATCAAGCGTCTGGACGAAGTGCGGCTGCCCGTTCCCCAGGCGAACCACGAGCGCGTGTGCAAAGCCATCCGCGACAGCCGCAGTTCGTTGCGAGATATTGCCGAACTGATGCAAGACAGCCCCGCGCTGGTGCTCAGCGTGATGCGCGAAGCCAACAGCCACACCCATGGCAGCCTGGCGGAACCGGCGGAAAACCTCGAAGTGGCGCTCAACCGCCTCGGCCTCAAACGCGCCGAAGAGTTGCTCGCGCGCCTGCCTTCAGTGCCTGCCAATGAGATTCCCGTCGCCTTGCGCCAACTGCTGCTGGTGAGCCAACACGCTTCCCAGCAGGCCAACGGCCTGTTCGCCAGCCGCCTGGCGCGGCTGTGGCAAGACATTCACTGGGGCAGCTTGCTGTTTCTATCGCCGCTGTGGCCGATGGCGGTTGCCTACCCCAAGCTCCTGGAAGAGTGGGAACTGCGAGTTATCCACAAAGGCCAGTCGGCACGTCAGGTCGAACAGGAGTTATTTGGCGTCCGCCTGCTGGACCTGTGCCTCGGCCTGACTGAAACCTGGCACCTGCCCATCTGGGTGTCCCAGGGTTATAACCTGCTGCTGAAGGAACAACGCCTGCTGGTCAAGGCATTGCACATCGCCCGGGAAGATGACCCGCTGCGCCATCAGCAATTGCTCGATGCCGACCCCAGCCTGCGCCGCTGGTTGAACCAACCCGCCAATACCGTGCTGCTGGCCAACGGTCTGGCAATGTCGGCGCAAGAGTCATGGACCTGCCCGCACACCAAACGCTGGCAGTACCTCACGGCCCTGTACCTGCAACAGCCATTGAGCGAAGTACAGCAACAGTCCCACCAGCAAGCCGTCACCAGCGCCCGTACGACGCTGATGCCCGACCTTTGGCACCCGGCGCTGTCGCTGATCTGGCCATGGAATGTGCAGAAGATCCATCGCGGCCTGCTGCCCGCGCCGCCGCCTACCGCAGAGTCCCTGGCCATCTGGCGCAAGCGTTGCACCGAGTTGCTGGTGGAGCCGAGCCGCTTTGCCAATGCCATGCACTTGACCACGTGCGCCAAGGAAGCGCTGGTCGCCAGTGGCATGCAACGAGTGTTGCTGTTTATGGCGGATCGCGCCCTGAGCACCTTGCGCGTGCATCAGGCCGATGGCCTGCCGAAGGACGCCGCGAACCTGAGCCTGGATGTGGTCCACAGCACGCTGCTGCAACGCATGCTGGAAAAATCCGCCCAGGTGCGCCTGACGCCCGACAACCACGCACAGTTCTCGGCCCTGTTGCCGCCGATCCTGCGTCGCCTGTTCACCGGGGAACACCTGTTGCTGCGTTCGCTGAGCTGCAATGGCCGCGTGGTGATGTTGATGGTGGCCGACCAGGGCGGCGGGCCATTTTCGGAAACCACCGTGCAGGCCTTCGGCAAAACCGCCCAGTGCATCGAGAAAGCCCTGCACAGCTTTACCAACCGCAGCGCCTGATGCTTGCGCTACAATCGCGGTCCTTTATCGCCAACATTTGTGCCCAGGAGACCTCACATGCCTGACTTCTCTGGCTTGCCGCTGGTGATCGAATCCAGCGACCTGCTCGGTCGCCTTGATGCCGAACACCTGATTCTGGTGGATCTCACCAGTGCCGCCCGCTACGCCGAAGGGCATATCCCCGGCGCGCATTTCGTTGACCCCAAGCGTACCCAACTGGGCCAGCCGCCGGCACCCGGCCTGCTGCCCAACAAAGCCGACCTGGAAAAACTGTTCGGCGAACTGGGCCACACCCCGGACGCAACCTACGTGGTCTACGACGACGAAGGCGGTGGCTGGGCTGGCCGTTTTATCTGGATGCTCGACGTGATCGGCCATCAGAAATACCACTACCTCGATGGCGGCCTGCTGGCCTGGCTGGCTGAGCAGCACCCAGTGTCCACCGACGTACCCGCCCCCGTCGGTGGCCCCGTCAGCCTCACGCTGCACGAGGGCCCCACCGCAACCCGCGAATACCTGCAAAGCCGCCTCGGCGCGGCGGACCTGGGTATCTGGGACGCACGCGGCCCGCTGGAGTATTCCGGCGAGAAAGTCCTCGCCGCCAAGGGGGGCCATATCCCCGGCGCTGTGAACTTCGAATGGACCGCCGGCATGGACAAGGCACGCAACCTGCGCATCCGCCGCGACATGCCGCAGATCCTCGAAAGCCTCGGGCTGACCCCCGATAAAGAAATCATCACCCACTGCCAGACTCACCACCGCTCTGGCTTCACCTACCTGGTGGCCAAGGCGCTCGGTTATCCGCGAGTCAAAGGTTATGCCGGTTCCTGGGGCGAATGGGGCAACCACCCCGACACCCCCGTTGAGATTTAAGGTTTAAGGACAGTTAATGAAAAAGCAGTTGTTTATCCTCAGCCAGTACTTGCTGCCGCATCACCTGCTGTCGCGGCTGGCCGGCTGCATTGCCGAGTGCCGCGTACGCTGGTTCAAGAATGCCTTCACCACGTGGTTTGCCAAGCGCTATCAAGTGGACATGTCCCAAGCCCTGGTGGAAGACGTGACCGCCTACGAGCACTTCAACGCCTTCTTCACCCGCGCCTTGAAAGACGGCGCGCGCCCACTGGACCCGACCCCTGGCGCCGTACTGAGCCCGGCTGATGGTGCGGTCAGCCAGCTCGGCCCGATCGAGCATGGCCGTATATTCCAGGCCAAGGGCCACAGCTTCAGCGTGCTGGAGTTGCTGGGCGGCGATGCTGCCGTGGCAGCGCCTTTCATGGGCGGCGATTTTGCCACCATCTACCTGTCGCCGAAGGACTACCACCGCGTGCATATGCCGCTGGCCGGTACCCTGCGCGAAATGGTCTACGTGCCTGGGCGGATTTTCTCGGTCAACCAGACCACCGCCGAAAACGTGCCGGAACTGTTTGCCCGTAACGAGCGTGTGGTCTGCCTGTTTGACACCGAACGCGGCCCGATGGCCGTGGTGTTGGTCGGCGCGATGATCGTCGCCTCGATTGAAACCGTGTGGGCCGGGCTGGTCACGCCGCCCAAGCGCGAGCTGAAAACCTTCCGCTATGACGAAGCGGCACGCGCGCCGATTCACCTGGGGAAGGGTGCGGAGCTGGGTCGCTTCAAGTTGGGCTCCACCGCGATCGTGCTGTTCGGGCCGGATCAGGTGAAGTGGGCTGAGGAACTGGTGGCCGGTTCGCCGGTGCAGATGGGCCAGGGCATCGCACTGCCGAAAGCCTGATTCAAAACCTGCAGAGATCCAATGTGGAAGGGGGCTTGCCCCCGATAGCGGTAGTCCAGCCACAGGTATATTGGCTGTTCCACCGTCATCGGGGGCAAGCCCCCTCCCACATGTTGACTGTATTCCTACAGTGACTTCGGATTAGAGCTGACCGTCGCGGTCGCGAAAGCCCAGCAGATACAGCACACCATCCAGCCCCAAGGTCGAAATCGCCTGCTTGGCCGATTGCTTGACCAAGGGTTTGGCACGGAACGCCACACCCAAACCGGCAATTGCCAGCATCGGCAGGTCATTCGCACCGTCGCCCACCGCAATGGTCTGCTCCAGACGCAAACCTTCCTTGTGGGCCAGCTCCTTCAGCAGGTCGGCCTTGCGCTGTGCGTCGACAATCGGCTCCACCGCCACGCCAGTCACCTTGCCGTCGACCACTTCCAGTTCGTTGGCGAACACATAGTCGATGCCCAACTTGGCCTGCAATTGCTTGGCGAAGTAGGTAAAGCCACCGGACAGGATCGCGGTCTTGTAACCCAGGCGCTTGAGCTCGGCGAACAGGGTTTCGGCACCTTCGGTCAGGCGCAGGGAAGCGCCGATGGAGTCCAGCACGCTCACATCCAGCCCCTTGAGCAACGCCAGGCGCTCCTTGAAGCTGGCGCGGAAGTCCAGCTCACCGGCCATCGCGCGTTCGGTGATTTCAGAAACTTGCTCACCCACACCGGCTGCCTTGGCCAGTTCGTCGATGACTTCGGCTTCGATCAGCGTCGAGTCCATGTCGAACACCGCCAGGCGGCGGTTGCGGCGGAACAGCGAGTCCTCCTGAAAGGCGATGTCGACGTTCAGCTCCTGGGCCACGCTGAGGAATTCAGCGCGCAGGGCCTGCGGGTCTGCCGGTTCGCCGCGCACGGAAAACTCGATGCAGCCCTTGCCCTTGTCGGCCGGGGTGTCCAGTGGCATACGACCTGACAGACGGTCGATATGGTCGATGTTCAACCCAAACTGCGCGGTGATCGAGCTGACGCGCTGCAACTGCTCGGCGGTCACTTTGCGGGTCAACAAGGTGACGATATGGCGTTTCTTGCCCTGGCCGGCCACCCAGTGCTGGTAATCCTCTTCGGACACCGGGGTGAACCGTACCTGTTGATCCAGCTTGTATGCCGTAAACAGAATGTCCTTGAGCACGGAAGACGCCTGCTCGGTGCTCGGGATTTCCACCAGGATGCCGAACGACAGGGTGTCGTGGATCACCGCCTGGCCGATGTCGAGAATGTTTACACCACCCTGGGCCAGAACGCCGGTAATGGCCGCGGTGAGACCCGGTCGGTCTTCGCCGGTGATGTTGATCAGGACAATTTCGCGCAAAGCGCACCCCCAGGCTGGAAAAAAACCGCATTCTACCCACTTTCAGTGACCACCGGGCACAGCCAGCGCTTTGCCGGTCTTGGGCCTGTCGCTATACTGCGCGTCAACTTCACGGACTAAGAGCCGAGCTCAAGTGAACCGGCCCACGCCAGTAAAAACCGACAACTTCTTCCTGCTGATCTTCCGGGCACTGCGCCACCGCCGTGTACCGATCGCATTACGCATCGCCAGCCATAACGTGATCCTGGTCGCCCTGGCCCTGGTGATCTACGCCTGCGTGATGGGTTTGCAGTTCAAACAGGCCATGCATGAGCAAGCCGATGCGTTGGGCGAAAGCCTGACCACCCAGACCGCCACCTCGGCGACCGAGCTGCTGGTGTCCAACGACATCCTCAGCCTCAACGTGCTGCTCAACAACCTGACCAAGAACCCGCTGGTCGCCCACGCCGCCATCTACAGCGTGGACAACCGCATCATGGCCGAAGCCGGGCAACGCCCGAAAAACGGCCTGCTGGGCGAAGCCGAAGGCTTGTACCAGAGCAATATCACGTTCCAGGATGTGAAGGCGGGTCAATTGCGCATCAGCCTGGACATGCAGCAATTCCAGCAGCCGATGACCATCAGCCTGCAAAGCATGGGCATCCTCAGCGCGATCCTGCTGGCCCTGGCCCTGGCCTTGAGCCTGCGCCTGGGGCGGCATATCTCGACGCCACTGATGCAACTGCGCATCTGGCTGCGGGATATCGACGAACATACCCCGGCCACCGATCGCCAGGACGAAATCGGCGACCTTGCGCGCCAACTTCATGCCAGCTTCGCTCCGGAACCGGTGGTACGCGAGATTGAACCCGAGCCCGAGTTCGACGACGAACCCGAGTTCGAAGTACACGACCTGCGCGACCCGGGCTTCGACGAGCGCCCTCCGGTAGCCGGCCTGAAACCAGCGCCACGCCATGTGATCCGGGCCGAAGAAGACGAGCTGGACGACGAAGACCCATTCGCCGACCTGCGCGACACCTCGGCCAGCACCGCCGTTGCGCCCAAGCCCGTGCCAGCGAAGAACGCCGAGCCCCAGCACAGCGCCGTACTGGCCGTGCAATTGGGCGCCCAGGACCAACTGCGCCGCCTGCCCCGCGCCCGCCTGACCGAATTACTGGAACGCTACCGCGATTGCCTCGACCAGGCCGCCTCGCTCTACCAGAGCGAGCTGCACACCCTGAACGACGGCAGCACGTTGATGCTGTTCCACAGCGAAGACAGCGGCGAAGACTACCTGACCAACGCCATCTGCTGCGGCGAGCTGCTGCGCGCCCTGGGCCATGAATTGCAGATCGAAGTGGCCGACAGCGGCATCACCTTGCAACTGCAACTGGGCCTGACGGTGGGTGACGACCTGTTTGGCATGAGCCAGATCGACCTGCTGCTGACCGAGATCGCCCAGGATGCGCTGGCCCTGTCCCAACACAGCCGCAATCTCCTGCTGGTGGAGCGCAAGATCAGCGAAGACACGCTGATTCGCCAACGCGCGCGTATTCGCCCCATTGCCAGCCCAGAAGGCGCCAGTTGTGTGGAGCGCTTGATGGAGCCGTATCCATCGATGCTGGAACGGCAGTTGGCGCGGATGCATGAGACCCGTACAAAGCCCTGAAGAACACCGCCGGACTCATGTGAGAGGGGGCTTGCCCTAATGCCGTTCAGTTAAGGCTTTTTTGTAGGAGCGAGCTTGCTCGCGAAAAACTCACAGGCGCTTTTGTAGGAGCGAGCTTGCTCGCGAAAAACTCACAGGCGCCGCGTTCATTCAGGAGACACGCGTTATCGTTGACGTTTTTCGCGAGCAAGAACTAGGCGTCCCCCTCGCTCCTACAAAAGGCGATGTACGCTTAACTGAACGGCATTAGGGCTTGCCCCCGATTGCGGAGTATCAGTCAGCACATCATTAACTGAACCACCGTTATCGGGAGCAAGCCCCCTCCCACACTTGATCTGCGCCGTGACTTATCTCACCACAAACAAAAAGGCCCGCTGAGTCAGCGGGCCTTTTTGTTTGTCTGCGATTCAGATCAGAACCTGAACACTTCCATATCCGTGCGAATCGGTGTCGCCATCGGCATCTTCGGTTTCTGCGGCTCTGCGGGCTTGGCCTGTACCGGAGCCTGCTTGCGCGGTGCCTCGGCGATTGGCGGCTGGTTGGCCAATGGCTTGAGGGCCACCGACAACTGCTGCGCCAGGTGTTGCAACAATACGCCCTGGGCCTGGACCTGGGACGCGGTGGTGCCGGTGTGTTCTTCCTGCAGGTGCACGATTCGGTTATCGCGCACCTGGCCACGACGGTCGATCAAGCGCCATTGCGCATCGAGAATCGCCGGTTGCGATTTACCGGAATCAAGCCGGGTAATGGTCAGCAACACCTGAACATCCGGGGTAAAGCCAGTGGGTGCAGGCGCAAGGACCACACGCTGGCTGTCCAGTTGACCCGCCACCTGGCGCAGCATCAGTTGGTTGATGTCGGACGATAGGCTGCCGGCCCAACGACCATCAACGGAACCTTGCAGGCTGCCGTCGTTCTGACGCTGTAGCAGGGTTTCACGTTGCAGGTAGTCAGCGACGACTACCGGGCCCAGTAAAACTGCCATACCCGCAGTTTGTGCGGGCTGGGCCGGACTTCCGCTGTCCAGCTGATACAGCGACACAGGCTGGTGTGTGCTGCAACCCGCCAGCCCCAGAAGGCCAGCGAGCATCAAAATAAAAGGAAGGCGTGGAGCAGTCATCATCCCATCCAGGTGGCTGCCACAAGGCGAACCACAATGTAATACTTAAAAATAACCTAAACACGCTCGGCCACGCCGGCGCTGGAAAGGCCATATCATCCGTGAATATGCGCCATGACTCCAGCGCCAAAGCGTCGATCTACGCGTTAAATCGTAGATCAACGGCTCCAGAGGGCGTTCTCAGTGAGTTTCCCCACTGCGTTGTCACCTTAAAGCGGGTCAGGCAGGGCGCAGGCCGCTGGGAATGGTTTTTGCCTTTCCAAGGCCTGCTTCAAGGCGAAACCCGCCAAGCCCTCCTTGTCGCCTTAAACAGGCGTTTCCACCAGCAAGGCATCCACACGCTGGAAGCCCCGCGGCAGTTTGTTACCACGCCGTCCACGTTCGCCCTTGTAATGCTCAAGGTCGTCAGGACGCAGCGACAATGTGCGTTTACCCGCTTGCAGCACCAGGGTAGAGCCTTCAGGGATCACCGCGATGTCGGTCACATACTCTTCACGACTGGCGACCCGCTCCCCTGGAATACCAATGATCTTGTTGCCCTTGCCTTTGCCCAACTGCGGCAAATCGCTGATCTTGAAGACCAGCAAGCGCCCCTCGGTGGTGACCGACGCCAGCCAATTGCTCTCGCGATCGTCCACCGGCCGCGGCAGGATCACCTTGGCGTTGTTCGGCAGGCTCAACAGCGCCTTGCCCGCCTTGTTCTTGGCCTGCAGGTCTTCACCCTTGACCACGAACCCGTACCCCGCGTCGGAAGCGATGACATACAACGAATCGTCGTCCGGCAGCAGCACGCACTCGAAATTCGCCCCCGGTGGCGGCGTCAGACGCCCGGTCAGCGGCTCGCCCTGCCCCCGTGCGGACGGCAAGGTATGGGCCGGCACCGAATAACTGCGCCCGGTGGAGTCGATAAACACCGCAAACTGGTTGGAACGCCCGGCGGCGGCAGTCTTGAAGCCATCACCGGCCTTGTACGACAAACCAGTGGCGTCAATATCATGCCCCTTGGCGGAACGAACCCAACCCTTTTCCGACAGAACGACGGTAATTTTCTCGTTTGGGAGCAACTCGGTTTCTGTCAGGGCCTTGGCTTCGGCGCGCTCGACGATCGGCGAACGACGGTCATCGCCGTAGGTTTCGGCGTCTTTGATCAGTTCGCTACGCACCAATTTCTTCAACTTGGCTTCGCTGCCCAGCAGCGCTTGCAGCTTGGCCTGCTCCTTGAGCAACGCATCCTGTTCGTCGCGCAGCTTCATTTCTTCCAGTCGCGCCAACTGACGCAAACGGGTGTCGAGGATGTAGTCGGCCTGGATCTCACTCAGCTCGAAACGCGCGATCAGTTCGGCTTTCGGGTGCTCGGCGGTACGGATGATGTGGATCACTTCATCCAGGTTGAGGTAGGCAATCAGCAAGCCGTCCAACAGGTGCAGGCGGCGCTCGACCTTGTCGAGGCGGAATTGCAGGCGGCGACGCACGGTCTGCACCCGGAACTCCAGCCACTCCACCAGCAGGTTGCGCAGGTTTTTCAGCTGCGGCTTGCCGTCCAGGCCGATGATGTTGATGTTGACCCGGTAGCTGGACTCCAGGTCGGTGCTGGCAAACAAATGCTGCATCAGCACTTCGTGGTCGACCCGGCTATTGGTCGGGATGATCACGATTCGGCACGGGTTTTCGTGGTCGGACTCGTCGCGCAGGTCGGCAACCTGTGGCAGTTTCGACGGCTTGGCCTGCATGAGCGCCGCGATCTGCTCCAGCACCTTGGCACCGGACACCTGGTGCGGCAGCGCGGTGACGATAATGTCGCCGTCCTCGATGTGGTACACCGCACGCATGCGCACCGAGCCCTTGCCGGTCTCGTACATCTTCAGCAGGTCGGCGCGCGGCGTGATGATTTCTGCTTCGGTGGGGTAATCCGGCCCCTGGATATGCTCGCAGAGCTGCTCGACCGTGGCCTTGGGTTCATCCAGCAGGCGCACGCAGGCGGTCGCGACCTCGCGCAGGTTATGCGGCGGTACGTCCGTGGCCATGCCCACGGCAATACCCGTGGTGCCATTGAGCAGGATATTGGGCAAACGCGCCGGCAACACCAGGGGTTCGTCGAGGGTGCCGTCGAAGTTCGGGCCCCAATTCGCGGTGCCCTGGCCCAGCTCGCTGAGCAGCACTTCCGAATAACGCGACAGGCGTGCCTCGGTGTAACGCATGGCGGCGAAGGACTTGGGGTCATCCGGTGCGCCCCAGTTACCCTGGCCGTCCACCAATGTGTAGCGGTAGCTGAACGGCTGGGCCATCAGCACCATGGCTTCGTAGCATGCCGAGTCGCCGTGGGGGTGGAACTTACCGAGCACGTCACCGACCGTACGCGCCGACTTCTTGTGCTTGGAATCGGCATCCAGGCCCAACTCACTCATGGCGTAGATGATGCGCCGCTGTACAGGCTTCAGGCCGTCGCCGATATGCGGCAAGGCACGGTCCATGATCACGTACATGGAGTAGTTGAGGTAGGCATTTTCGGTGAAGTCAGCCAGCGACCGGCGTTCTACGCCATCTAAGCTGTCTGCGAGGATGTCACTCATGCGGGCCTCATCAATATTTGGTAAGGCGCAGCGGAAATGCCGCAGCGCCGGGTCAATTCAAAAAAGCGGGGGCTCATGGTTTGGCGCTCCAACCGCCGGCAGGGGCGGCGAAACGATAGACCACGGGGCGTTTTTCACCATCGGCACGCGGGCCGAAATTATTGTCGATACCAATCCAAGCACCGTCCGTATCCACCACCAGGGCTTCGGCCAGGCCGTAGGGCTGGGCATAGCGGCGCTCGGGCGTCAGAGTCTCGTCGGCAAATGACCAGCACAGCTCGACCTTGGCCGTGACCGCGTCGCGCCGGCAAATCTGGAACGCATTACGCTCCAGAGTAAACAGCTTGCCGCCAAACAGCGCCAGGTCGGCAAAATCCTTGGACACCGCCTTGGCGTTGGGGAATTTGGCCGGTTGCATTTCCTGGCCAGCCTCGCTCAACAACACGCAGGGGCCGTCACAGTCCCAAAGGCTTTGCGGCCGCTTGATGGAAATCAGGCCTCGCCGTTCACGCTCCGCAGCCAACCAGATCTGGCTGCCTTCCGGGTTGACCGCCAAGCCTTCAAACAGGGCATTGAAATGCAGCAACATGCCACTGGCGCGGGCTTCGCGCACCATGCCGGGGGCGATTTTCAACCATTGCGGCTCACCGGCTACCGGCACTTGCAACACCGCCGCATGGGCTTCGCTGACGATGTAGCGGTTGCCCGCCGCATCGCAGGTGATACCTTCGAAGTCCAGGTCGCCGCCGCGAATGAACGAAGCGGCCTTGGTGCGCGAGCGCAAGCCCCAGGGCAAGCCGGACTCGGGCACTGGCGGCACGTCAATCTTCACGGTTTCGGCCTGCCAGGTCGGCGCGCTGATATCGAGGCGGTAGATCCGGTCGTCGTCGCGGTCGGAAACCGTCCACAGCGCCGTACCGCACAACGCCAGGCCTGACAGGTTACCGCCCCGCATGCCCTCTACCGGGTGTTCGGACACCAGCTTGAGCTCAGCCGCAGGCTCAGCCACCACCGGGGTGGCCGCCAGCCCGCTCAACATCAGGATCGCCAGGGCGAAACCTGTGCGCATCAGCCCAACACCTCGGCCAGGTTGCCCTTGGACTCCAGCCAGGACTTGCGGTCTGGCGCGCGTTTCTTCGCCAGCAGCATGTCCATCATTTCCGATGTGGCGTCGAAGTCTTCCAGGGTCAACTGCACCAGGCGCCGGGTGTTCGGGTCCATGGTGGTTTCACGCAGTTGCGGCGGGTTCATTTCACCCAGGCCCTTGAATCGCGTGACCTGTGGCTTGCCGCGTTTCTTCTCGGCCACCAGGCGGTCGAGGATGCCATCGCGCTCGGCCTCGTCCAGGGCATAGAAAATCTCCTTGCCCTGGTCGATCCGGTACAGCGGCGGCATGGCGACGTAGACGTGACCGGCATCCACCAACGGGCGGAAGTGCTGCACAAACAACGCGCACAACAGGGTTGCGATGTGCAGACCGTCGGAGTCGGCGTCGGCGAGGATGCAGATCTTGCCGTAGCGCAGTTGGCTCATGTCCGCCGCGCCCGGATCGACGCCAATGGCCACGGCGATGTTGTGTACTTCCTGGCTGGCCAGGACTTCACTGCCATCGACTTCCCAGGTGTTGAGGATCTTGCCGCGCAACGGCAGGATCGCCTGGAATTCCTTATCCCGCGCTTGCTTGGCGGAACCGCCGGCGGAGTCACCCTCCACCAGGAACAGCTCTGAGCGCATCGGGTCCTGCCCGGCGCAATCAGCCAACTTGCCGGGCAGTGCCGGGCCTTGGGTGATGCGCTTGCGCTCGACTTTCTTGCTGGCTTTCAGACGGCGACCGGCGTTGTTGATTGCCAGCTCGGCCAGGGCCAGGCCCAATTCCGGGTGTTCGTTGAGCCACAGGCTGAAGGCATCCTTGACCACCCCGGAGACAAACGCTGCCGCTTCACGGGACGACAGGCGCTCTTTGGTCTGGCCGGAGAATTGCGGCTCCTGCATTTTCATCGACAGCACGAACGCGATGCGCTCCCACACGTCTTCCGGCGCCAGCTTCACGCCGCGCGGCAACAGGCTGCGGTATTCGCAGAATTCGCGCATGGCATCCAGCAAGCCTTGGCGCAAACCGTTGACGTGGGTGCCGCCCTGGGCGGTTGGGATCAGGTTGACGTAGCTTTCCTGCACGCTGTCACCGCCCTCGGGCAACCACAGCAGCGCCCAGTCGACGGCTTCTTTATTACCGGCCAGGCTGCCGCAGAACGGATCGTTGGGCAGGCGTTCGAAATCGCTGACGGAATCTTCCAGGTAGGAACGCAGGCCGTCTTCGTAGTGCCACTCGACTTTCTCGCCAGTACCCTTGTCTTCAAAGGTGACCAGCAGGCCCGGGCACAACACGGCCTTGGCCTTGAGCACGTGCTTGAGGCGGCTGATGGAGAATTTTGGCGAATCGAAGTATTTCGGGTCCGGCGCGAAGTACACGCTGGTGCCGGTATTGCGCTTGCCAACGGTGCCGATCACCTGCAATTCGCTGGCTTTGTAGCCATCGGCGAAGGTCATCTCGTACTCGTTGCCGTCGCGCTTGACCTTGACCCGTACCAACGTGGACAAGGCGTTGACCACGGAAATACCCACGCCGTGCAAGCCACCGGAGAACTGGTAGTTCTTGTTGGAGAACTTACCCCCGGCGTGCAACTTGGTGAGGATCAGTTCTACGCCCGACACACCCTCTTCCGGGTGAATGTCCACCGGCATGCCACGACCGTCGTCGGACACTTCCAGGGAGTGGTCAGCGTGGAGAATGACATGCACCGACTTGGCGTGCCCGGCCAAGGCTTCGTCGACGCTGTTGTCGATGACTTCCTGGGCAAGGTGGTTCGGCCGACTGGTGTCGGTGTACATGCCGGGGCGTTTGCGCACCGGGTCGAGGCCCGAGAGGACTTCGATGGCGTCGGCGTTATAAGAGCTAGCGCTGGGAGTGGCCATGGGGTCTCGTCGTGAGTCGTTCGATTAAAAAGTAACCTGGGATTTCCAAAGCAATTACAGTGCCGCGAAATCGAAGGATTGATACTGATCTGCGCCAATGCCGGCAAAGCTCAACAAGGCCGGCAATTGCTGGGCAAAGCCCTGGTAACCATGGTCGCCGCCGGCCTGGATGCGCAGGGCACACGCCCGGTAATACTGCTGGGCGAGGCGATAATCCAGGGTTTCATCCCCGGTCTGCAACCACACTTGATAACGCGCGGCATCCTGGGGGGCCGGGACCTCAAGCTCGGCCAGCGCCGTGACGTGGTCGTGGGTCAGCTCCCAGGTTTCATCGGTATAGAGGTTCTTCTGGGTGCCCAGGTAACCGTCGAACATCCGATGAGGGCTGACCGCCGGGTTGACCAGCAGCGCCTTGAGACCATGGCGTTCGGCAAGATGGGTTGCATAGTAGCCGCCGAGCGAGCTGCCGACCAGCAGTGGCCGCCCCAGTTCGCGGATGGCCGCCTCCAACTGCGGGATCGCCTGGCGGGGGTGGTGATGCAGGGCCGGTACGCGCAGTTGGCCGGCCAGGCCGAGGTTGTCCATCACGCGGATCAACTGGCAGGCCTTGTTGGACGCGGGCGCGCTGTTGAAACCGTGGATATACAGGATCGAAGCGGACATGCCGGGCTCTCCGTGCTTGCGCGAAAAAGGCGCAGTTTACAGGGATCGGGGTGGTGTGAGCAGCCGATCATCCAGCCCTCTCCCCACATGTCTGATCAGTGTTCGCCGCCTTTAATAGCCGTTGCTGCCGTAATCCACGGTAAAGGCAAAATTTTTCACCCGCTCCACCCCGGTTTCCAACCGCCCATCGGCGTGCAGGCGCAGCCAGCGATAGCCTGGGGCCTCTTCGCTGACATTGAAATCCTCGCTGCCCGGCGCGAACTGGATGCAGGTGGACGGTGACGCCAACAGGCGCACGCCATTGCGCTCACGGTCGATTTCCTGGTGCACATGGCCCCAGAGCACCGCCTTGACCTGAGGGAAGCGGTCGAGCACGGCAAACAGAGCCTCGGGGTTGCGCAAGCCGATGGGCTCCATCCACGCACAACCGATGGGTACCGGGTGATGGTGGAAACACACCAGGTGATGGCGGTTCGGCGCTTCACTCAAGGCTTGGGCCAAGAGTTGCAGTTGCTGGTCCTGCAAGTACCCAGGCACCGAGCCCGGCACGGCGGAGTCCAGCAGGGTGATGCGCCAATGGCCGATATCCACCACCGGTTCCAGTAAATCACTGTGCACCGCCGCGTGGGCCATGACTTGCGGCTCATCGTGGTTGCCGGGAATCCAGCGTGCCGGAACCCCAAAAGGCGCCGTCATCTCGCGAAATTGCTGATAGGACGCCAGCGTACCGTCCTGGGACAGGTCCCCGGTGGCCAACAGCAAATCGATCCGGGGCTGTTGCTCACGCACCAAGTCGATCACCCGTTGCAAGCTGTCGCGGGTGTTCATGCCCAGCAACACAGCGTCGGCCTCGGCAAACAGGTGGCTGTCGGACAACTGCACCAGCAACGTCGGCGCATCGGGGTTCAAGGTGGATACGCTCGGCAAGGCGCTCTCCCAAGGCAATCACAGGAATGGATAGTTGGGGCGATTATGCTGGGGCAGGACGCAAAGAGGAAACCTAAGGAAGCAGACGCAGTTCACATCTATCGCACGACTTCGAACTCATGGCCCAAGGCCAGGCAGTGGCTCAACCATTCACCGAGGAACACATTGAGCTGTGCTTTCTCATCGGGCTGGTGCATGAACACATTGGGGTAAGGGTAGATGCTGCGAAAGCGCCGCGCATGTTCGGCGCTGATCACTTCGGCCATCCGGGCATCGTGGTACACCTGCACTTCCAGCTGCGGCACCGGCAGCCAGGGCAGGCTGTGCTCCTGGCGCACGCGCAGGGTGGTGGTGTACGGGCAGTTGACGATGACTTCCAGGGCCAGCACGCCGAGCATCTGGTCGCCATGGGTCACGCCGATTCGCCGCGCCTCGGGGGAATGACGCATATCGGGGAGCAAGCGCATCAGCCGCGCATAGTTGGCCTCGCAAGCTGCTTGCAGCCCGATCAGGTCAACTCGATAACGTTCCCGTGCCTTTACTGCCATAACCCCCTCACTTCCGCGCGATTGAGCGCTAACCATTGCAGGGCAATAATGCTGGGCGCATTGGATATCCTGCCATCACGCACCGCTTGCAAGGCATCTTCGAAAGCCCAGGTGGTGACACGAATATCTTCTGCCTCTTCTTCCAATCCATGCACGCCACCCGCCCCCGCACTGTCGCAACGGCCCAGGTACAAGTGGACAAATTCGGTACTGCCACCCGGCGACGGGAAATATTTGGTGATCGGCCACAACGAGGAGAATGTCAGCCCAGCTTCCTCCTCGGCTTCGCGGTGTGCAACCTCCTCCGGCTGTTCATCCTTGTCGATCAGGCCAGCGACCATTTCCACCAGCCACGGGTTGTCGGTACGGCCCATGGCGCCGACGCGAAACTGCTCGATCAAGACCACCTCATCGCGCTGCGGGTCGTAAGGCAGCACGCACACGGCATCATGGCGCACGAAAACTTCGCGATTGATCACCCGGCTCATGCCACCGTCGAACTTTTCGTGGCGCAACTGCACCCGATCGAGTTTGTAGAAGCCCTGGTAAGCATTGTCGCGCTGAACAATTTCGATTTTGCTCGGCGTCGATTTCGCGATGTCCGTCATATCCTTCCTCGTTATGCCCGTGCAATTCGCGCCATCCTAACGCGGTCCTGCCCGTAGGTGCAGCCCCTTTCCAGTTGCCGGGATAGACGGCGGGCGTCAAACTCACTCTAATAATCTTAGTGGCGAACTGACTGGCCTGCCGGTAGTCGAAGGTCCACGAATTTCGCTCTTAATCGACGGACGAAGAACATACATGTCGCTTTTAAAAATCGCCTCCGTGGCCTGTATCGCCTTGACCCTCGGCGCCTGCCAGAGCCTGTTTCAACCCAGCTATCGTACCCCGCTGGAAGCCACCCGTGACGCCAGCGAACAAAGCAAGCCGGGCTGCGCCAGCGCCGATTGCCCACTGGTGAACATCGACACCGTGCACTTCGCCAAAGAACCCAAGCTGGATGCGCTGATCGAACAGCGCCTGCTGGAGATGACCCGTACCAAGCCCAGCGACCCGCTGCCGACGAGCCTGGCGACGTACAGCGAACAATTCCTGCAGACGGCCGCCCCCGGCAACAACATGTACTTGCAGGCCAAGGTACGCGAGCAGCATGACGGCTTGGTGATCATCGAGTTGTCCAGCTACCTGGACCAAGGCGTCACCCACGGCGAACCGGGCCGCGCGTTCATCAACTATTCGCGTCCGCAGCAAAAGGCCCTGACGTTGACCGACATGCTGCTGCCAGGCAAGGAAGACGCATTCTGGAAAGCCGCTCAGGTGGCCCACAACAGCTGGCTGATCAGTACGCGCCTGAGCCTGGAGCCGGAGTTCGTCAAAAGCTATCCCTTCCAGAAAACCCCGAACGTGGCGCTGACCTACGGCGGCGTGACCCTCAAGTACCCTACCACCACCATCGCGCCGTACGCCCTGGGCCACGTCGAGTTGCAGATTCCCTACTCGCGCCTGGACGGCATCCTCAAGCCTGAGCTGGTGCCCGTACGCCGCTGAAGGCCCGGCCCAGGATGAACTGCAACAGCCCTGCCAGCACCAGCGCCGGCAGGGTCGCGCCGACATCCGGATACAGGTTGGCGAGCAGATGGTAAGTCGCAATGCCCCCCAGCCACGCCAACAACGCCGGCCAACGCAGCGAAGCCACAGCGCCCTGGCCGCGGCGGCGCAGGATGAAATGATCGACCAGTACCACGCCAAAGAGCGGCGCGAATACCGAACCGATCAACAGCAGGAAGTTCTGGTACTGCGCCAACGGCGCAAAGCAGGCGATCAAGGTGCAGAGCACGCCGATCGCCAGCGCCAGGTGTTCGACTTTCAAGCGCAATAGAATCCCGCTGGACACTGCCGCCGAATGAATATCGGCAAAGGCGTTTTCCGACTCATCCAATAGGATCAGTAGCAGCGGAATGCCCAGGCCCGCCCCGGCCAAGGCCAGCAGCAGTGCGTTGACCTCCCCGCTTGGCGCAAAGGCCAGGGTGTAGGCCACGCCGAGGCTCATCAGCCAGAAGTTGCCAATGAAGAAGCCCAGCGCCGTACCGCCGAACACGCTCTTGGCGCGTTTGCCGAAGCGCGAATAATCGGCAATCAGCGGCAGCCACGACAACGGCATGGCGATCGCAATATCAAAGCCCACGGCAAACGGCATCGATCCGTCACCGGCCTGGGCCCAGAGGGCGGCAAGGTCGGCTTTGGCGAAGAGGTTCCAAGTCAGCCACAGGCACGCGCCGAGCAACAGCCAGATCCCCCACTTGCGCAAGATCTGCCGCACGAAGGTCAACGGGCCGCTGACGGCCAGCAGGGTCGCCAGGCCACCGAAAAACAGCGTCCACAGCAACGGGCTCGCCAGCAGGCTGGCGTCGCTGAAAGCCCGCACACCCAACAAGCTCGCGGCATCGCGCATGACGATGATTTCAAACGAACCCCAGCCGATCAGTTGCAGCAGGTTCAACAGCGCCGGCAGGCTGGCGCCCTTGGCACCGAGGCTGAGCTTGAGGGCGGCCATGGCGGACAGCCCGGTGTCGCTGCCGATCACGCCGACGGCGGCCAGCAACAGCACGCCGGCCAGCGTGCCGAGAAAAATCGCCAGCAATGCGCCGGACAACCCCAGGCCCGGCGCGAGCAACGCGCCGGTTTGCAGGACCATCAGGCCGATGCCGAGGGAGAACCACAAGGAGAACAGGTCGCGGGCGCCGAACACGCGCTTGTCAGCGGGGACCGCGATGTCCGGGGAATAGGTACTCGGTTGAATGCTCAAGGGTGTTATCTCTGAGGGGCACTTGTTGTCAGGGAGATTGCAATCGGGGGCAAGCCCCCTCCCACATTGGATCGGCTGTGAACACAAAAACTGTGTATGGCTCAGTCAATATGTGGGAGGGAGCTTGTCGAGTCGTCGCACCGCCCCGATGACGGCGGTACAGGCACCGCCGTCTCTGGATCAGACCTTCTTATAAAGCTGGCTGCCTTCCTGCTTGAACCGCTCCGCCTGCTCGGCCAGGCCTTTGGCCACGTCCACATCCACCGCGTCAATGCGCTGGTTGGCCGCGTACTCACGCACTTCCTGGGTGATTTTCATCGAGCAGAACTTCGGCCCGCACATCGAGCAGAAATGCGCGACCTTGGCCGAGTCCTTCGGCAGGGTTTCATCGTGATAGGACCGCGCGGTGTCCGGATCGAGGCCGAGGTTGAACTGGTCTTCCCAACGGAACTCGAAGCGCGCCTTGCTCAAGGCGTTATCGCGGATTTGCGCACCCGGATGACCTTTCGCGAGATCGGCTGCATGGGCGGCGATCTTGTAGGTGATGATCCCGGTCTTCACATCATCCTTGTTCGGCAGGCCCAGGTGTTCCTTGGGCGTGACGTAGCAGAGCATGGCGCAACCGAACCAGCCGATCATTGCCGCACCGATGCCCGATGTAATGTGGTCGTAGCCGGGTGCGATGTCGGTGGTCAGCGGGCCGAGGGTATAGAACGGCGCCTCGTCGCAGCACTCGAGTTGCTTGTCCATGTTCTCCTTGATCAATTGCATCGGCACGTGGCCGGGGCCTTCGATCATGGTTTGCACATCGTGCTTCCAGGCGATCTTGGTCAGTTCGCCAAGGGTCTCCAGCTCGCCGAATTGCGCGGCGTCGTTGGCGTCGGCAATCGAACCCGGACGCAAGCCATCGCCCAGGGAGAAGCTGACGTCATAGGCCTTCATGATTTCGCAGATTTCGTCGAAATGCGTGTAGGTGAAGTTCTCTTTATGGTGCGCCAGGCACCACTTGGCCATGATCGAACCGCCACGGGAGACGATGCCGGTGACACGCTTGGCGGTCAGTGGTACGTAGCGCAGCAACACCCCGGCGTGGATGGTGAAGTAGTCGACGCCTTGCTCGGCCTGTTCGATCAGGGTGTCGCGGAACAGCTCCCAGGTCAGGTCTTCAGCGGCGCCACCGACTTTTTCCAGGGCCTGGTAGATCGGCACGGTACCGATCGGCACCGGCGAGTTGCGAATGATCCATTCGCGGGTTTCGTGGATGTGCTTGCCGGTGGACAAGTCCATCACCGTGTCCGAGCCCCAACGAATGCCCCAGGTCAGTTTCGCCACTTCTTCTTCGATGGACGAACCCAAGGCGCTGTTGCCGATGTTGCCGTTGATCTTCACCAGGAAGTTACGGCCGATGATCATCGGTTCCAGTTCGGTGTGGTTGATGTTGGCTGGAATGATTGCGCGACCACGGGCGATTTCTTCGCGCACGAACTCCGGAGTGATGATTTTCGGCACGCTGGCGCCGAAGCTGTGGCCGGCGTGTTGCTGGTCGAGCAGGCCACTGGCGCGGGCTTCTTCAAGCTTCATGTTTTCGCGGATGGCGACGTATTCCATCTCGGCGGTGATGATGCCTTTGCGCGCGTAATGCATCTGGGTGACGTTGGCACCGGCCTTGGCGCGGCGCGGGTTCTTCACGTGGGCAAAGCGCAGGGCGGTCAGCTCGGCATCGTTCAGGCGCTGCTGGCCGAAGTGCGAGCTCAGGCCGGACAGGCGCTCGGTATCGCCCCGGGACTCGATCCACGGCGAGCGCACATCGCCCAGGCCTTTGCGCACGTCGATGATGACGTTGGGGTCGGTGTAGGGGCCGGAGGTGTCGTAGACCACCACGGGCGCATTGATTTCACCGCCGAAATCGGTGGGTGTGACGTCCAGGCTGATTTCGCGCATCGGTACGCGAATGTCCGGGCGAGTGCCTGGCACGTAGATTTTTTGCGAGCGGGTAAACGGCTGCACGGAACCGGAATCGACTTTGGCCGACTCACTCAAGTGCACGGTATTTTTTGATTTTTGGCTTTTTAATTCGGTGCTCATCACGGGCTCTCCAACTATCCAGGCGGTGGATTTTTGTCGGAGCGAACCTGTGACGGATGGACGCACTGAAAACAGTGCTGTGCTTGGTGCACGAAGGCTGTTCGATTGTCGAACAACATCCCGGACGAAGCACAAGAGGACTCGCCGGGTGACGAGAAATCTTGTTCCCTACGCAGGCGCTAACCTGATCAGGTTCAACGGGATCCGGTATTTACCGATCTCAGCCTTCAAACAAGGCACCCCGACAAGAACGTGGCCAGTCTAGACCAGGGTGGGGGCAAATTGCCAATAGCCGTGCATTCAGCGTGATGAATGGCGCATTTGCGGGATTGTTGTGCCGTGGTTGCGCCACTACACTCGGATGCTGCCTCAACGCTTGACGCCAGGAATGGCCAGCTTTAGCCTTGGGCGCTAAATTATCGCCGTAATATTCACACTAGGGATCGCCTCATGCTGCGCAAACTCTCACTGGCTCTTGCCGTGTCTTGTGCGACCAATGGAATGGTCTGGGCAGCTGAAGCGCCCTTGTCCGCCAGAACCGACCTGGTCAGCGTCTATCAGGAGGCGGTAGACAACAACGCCGACCTCGCCGCTGCCCGCGCCCAATATGGCGCACAGAAAGAAGTGGTGCCCCAGGCCCGCGCCGGCCTGCTACCGAATTTGTCGGCCGGTGCCGATATCAATAATGTGCGCACCCAGATCGACACCCCGGCCGCCACCGCCAACCGCGATGCCCACTCCTGGCGCGCGACCTTGAGCCAGCCCTTGTTCCGTGCCGACCGCTGGTTCCAGTTGCAAGCCGCCGAAGCCGTCAACGAACAGGCCGCGCTGCAACTCTCGGCCACCGAACAGAACCTGATTCTGCAAAGCGCCGAGAACTACTTCGCCGTGCTGCGTGCCCAGGACAACCTGGCCTCGACCAAGGCCGAAGAAAATGCGTTCAAGCGCCAACTGGACCAGTCCAACGAACGCTTCGACGTGGGCCTGTCGGACAAAACCGATGTGCTGCAATCCCAGGCCAGCTACGACACCGCGCGAGCCAACCGGATCGTCGCGCAACGCCAGGTAGATGACGCCTTCGAAGCGCTGATCACCCTGACCAACCGTCAATACAATTCGATCCAGGGCATTGTGCATACGCTGCCGGTGTTGCCGCCGCTGCCGAACGACGCCAAGGCCTGGGTCGAGACCGCCGGCCGCCAGAACCTCAACCTGCTTGCCAGCAACTATGCGGTGACCGCCGCCGAGGAAACGCTCAAGCAGCGCAAGGCCGGGCACGCCCCCACCCTGGACGCCGTGGCGCAGTATGAAAAGGGCGATAACGACGCGCTGGGCTTCAGTAACCCGAATGCCTTCGGCACGCCTTATGGTGGCGATGTCTCGCAACGTACCATTGGCCTGCGCCTGAACATACCGCTCTACAGCGGCGGCTTGACCAGCTCGCAAGTGCGCGAATCCTATTCGCGCCTCGGCCAGACCGAGCAGCAACGCGAAGGCCTGCGCCGCCAGGTGGTGGAAAATACGCGCAACCTGCACCGCGCAGTGAACACCGATGTGGAACAGGTCCAGGCACGCCGCCAGTCGATCATCTCCAACCAGAGCGCGGTGGAAGCCACGGAAATCGGTTACCAGGTGGGTACGCGCAATATCGTCGACGTGCTCGACGCCCAGCGCCAGCTCTACACGTCGGTGCGCAACTACAACAACAGCCGCTATGACTACATCCTCGACAACCTGCGCCTGAAACAGGCGGCGGGCACGTTGAACCCAGGGGACCTGCAGGACCTGGCGCGCTACCTCAAGGCCGACTACAACCCGGACAAGGACTTCCTGCCGCCGGACCTGGCCAAGGCGGCGGCCGAGCAGTTGAAAGCCCGCCCAGGTAATTGAACACACCGTAAAAACCCTGTGGGAGGGGGCTTGCCCCCGATAGCGGTGTACCAGGTGAACTCATGTTGACTGACACTCCGTCATCGGGGGCAAGCCCCCTTCCACATTTGGCTCGCCAGTGCGTCAGTGAGTTATCAGGCGATCAAGGCCATCCAACAATCGCTTCAAAGCGCCCTGGTTGGCCTGCATCACCTTAAGCCCCGCCTGCGCCATCCGCTGGGCGTCCTGCGGCAGCTCGAACAGTTGCCGCACGGCCTCGGCCAACCCTTCGGCGTCATCCACCTCCCGCAACGCACCCGCTTCGCGCATCATCGCGGTAATTTCGAGGAAGTTGAACACGTGGGGCCCCATGATCACCGGCTTGGCCAGCGCCGCCGGTTCCAGCGGATTATGCCCACCGGTCGCCACCAGGCTGCCACCGACGAAAGCGCTGTCGGCCAAGGCATACAGAAACAGCAATTCGCCCATGGTGTCACCGAGCAGCACCGAGGTCTGCGCGGTGACCGGCTCACCGCTGGAGCGCCGCACCGTGGCAAACCCCTGTTGCCCACACAGCTCGAACATCGGGCCGAAGCGTTCCTGGTGACGCGGCACCAGAATCAGCAACGCGTTGGGGTAGCTTTCGAGCAGTTGGCGATGGGCGGCGAGCACCACTTCATCTTCGCCTTCGTGGGTACTGGCGGCGATCCACACCGGGCGCTCAGTGGCACCCCACTGCTCGCGCAGGGCAGCGGCACGCACCGGCAATTGGGGGTCGACGGTCAGGTCGAACTTGATCGAGCCAGTCACCGTCACGGTTTCGGGGCGCGCACCCAGGCTGAGAAACCGCTGGGCCTCGGTGTGCGTCTGCACGGCGAACAGGCTCATCTGCGCCAGCATCGGTGCCGTCAGCTTGGCGAAACGCGCATACCCCTTGGCCGAACGCGCCGATAACCGCGCATTGGCCAGCGCCACCGGAATACCGCGTTGGGCGCAGGCATGGATATGGTTGGGCCACAGCTCGGTTTCCATGATCACGGCCAGCTTCGGCTGCACGCGATCAAGAAAACGCTTGGCCGCACAGGGCAAATCGTAAGGCAGGTAGCAATGCTGGATGCGCGGCTCGTTGGCGAACAACGCCTGGATGCGCTCGGACCCGGTGGGCGTCATGCAGGTGACGGTGATGGGCAGTTGTGGATAACGCGCCAACAGCCCGCGAATCATCGGCGCGGCGGCGATGCTTTCCCCCACCGACACGGCATGCACCCAGATCCCGTCGGGTTGCATCACCGGCAAGCCATAGGAAAACCGCTCGGCCACGCGTTGGGCATAGGCCGGCGCCTTGCGCGCACGCAACCACAGACGTAAGGCCACCAACGGCAGCGCCAGGTAAAACAGACAGCTGTAGAGAGTTCTATTCATGGCGGCGGAGTTTATCGGCTTTTTCAGTCGATCGCCTGCAAGCACTCGGCAAAACGTTCGGCGAGAAAGCGCGCGGCGGGGCCGAGGGGCTCATCGCGGCGCCACACCAGCTCGACCACCAACGCCGGTGGCGTCCATTCGCTGTCCAGTTCGACCATCAGGTTCTGGTACGACGGGTACTGCACCACGTGCCGGGGCAACCACGCCCAGCCCAGGCCACGGGTCAGCCACTCGGCCAGCACGTAGAAGCTGTCGGCACGCCACACCTGCGGGCTGGCGGCCTCGCTGCCGGGATAGACGCTGGTCTGGGTCGACATCAGCAACTGGCGAAATTGCGCCAGGCGCTGGCAGTCCACGGTTGCCTGCGCCGCCAGGGGATGGTTGCGACCGCACACCGTGACCATCTCCACACTGCCCACCACCCGCCGCTCCAACGCTTCCGGGATCTGGTCGTGATAAAACAGCATGCCCAGGTCGGCCTTGCGCTCCACCAGCTTGCGGGCGACATCCCCCTGGGCCGCGCTGGACAATTGCACCTCCAGGTTGGGAAAGCGTCCGGCCAAGGCATCGAGACTATCCAGAACCGGCTGATAGAGCATCGCCTCATCCTGGGCCAGGCGCAGACAAGCTTCCTCGCCACGCATCAACGACATCGCGCGGCCATTGAGGCGTTCGCACTGGCGCAAGACCTCCTTCGCTTCTTCGAGCAACACCGTGCCGGCTTCGGTCAGGCGCGGCTGGCGGCCACTGCTGCGCTCGAACAGGCTCACGCCCAAGTCCGCCTCCAGCAGGGCGATCCCATTGCTGACCGCCGACTGCGCCTTGCGCTGCTCCCGCGCCACTGCCGAAAACGAGCGCTGCTCGGCCACCCTGACAAACAAGCGCATCTGCTCCAGATTCCACTGCACGCCCATGGCTCAACCTATCTCCAATCCAGATAGGTAATGACTTTACCCCATCTAGCGAAGCCCTAAAATACCGACATCATCAAGTGCGCTCTACACCGAGGATCTACCCATGAACCCTGCCTACTACTACCTGGCCATTGCCATCTGCTCGGAAGTGATCGCCACCGTGTCCATGAAAGCCATCAAGGGCTGGAGCACCCCTATCCCGCTGTTGCTGGTGATCGTGGGCTACGGCGTGGCCTTCTGGATGCTGACCCTGGTGGTGCGTACCGTCCCCGTGGGTGTGGCCTACGCGGTTTGGGCCGGGATGGGCATTGTGATGGTCAGCATTGCCGCGCTGTTCATCTATGGCCAGAAGCTCGATCTGCCGGCAATGCTCGGGATGGGCTTGATCGTGTTGGGCGTAGTGGTGATTCAGCTCTTCTCGAAAACCGCCGGCCACTGAGATCCCCTGCCAATATTGATCCCGGGCAAAGATCGATCCGTTGAGTCTGTATACTTGGCAACTTGATTTGAACACTGAGGTTGCCCATGCCATCCGTTATTTCCACCGACGTTCTGATTGTCGGCGCCGGGGTTGCCGGCCTCTGGCTCAATGCGCGCCTGCGCCGCCAGGGTTTTTCCACGGTGGTGGTGGAAAGCGCCACCCTCGGTGGCGGGCAGAGCGTGAAGTCTCAGGGGATCATTCACGGCGGCGCCAAGTACGCCCTGCACGGCGCCCTCACCGGCGCCTCCGAGGCGATTTCCGATATGCCGCGCCGCTGGCGCGAAGCGCTCGCGGGCAACGGCGAGCTGGACTTGTCCGGCGTGCGCCTGCTGTCTGAAGCCCATTACCTCTGGTCCCCTGGCACACTCGCCGGCAACCTCACCAGCTTTTTCGCCAGCAAGGCCGTGCGCGGCCGTGTCGACCAGGTCAAGGGCGACGATCTGCCGCTGGCCCTGCAAGACCGCCGTTTCAAGGGCAAGGTCTATCGCCTGGCGGAATTGGTCATCGATGTTCCCAGCCTGATCGAACGCCTGGCGCAACTGGCCGGTGATGGCTTGCTCGCCGGGCAACACATCGAACCGCTGCGCGATGGCGACACATTGATCGGCTTGAAAGTCGATGGCCGCGAGATCCGCGCCCAGCGCATCGTATTGAGTGCCGGCGGCGGCACTGCAGAGTTGCTGGCGGCCCTGGGCCTGAGCCAGCCGGCCATGCAGACACGCCCGTTGCACATGATCATCGCCAAAGGCCCAGGGTTGAAGCCGCTGTACGCCCACTGCCTGGGCGGCGGTACCAAGCCGCGCGTTACCGTCACCACCCACCCGGCCGCCGATGGCAATTGGGTCTGGTACCTGGGCGGCGAAATTGCCGAGGCCGATGGCGTGGCGCGCACGCCTGAAGAGCAAATCGCCACGGCCCAGAAAGAGCTGGCGCATTTGCTGCCGTGGATCGACATGAGCCAGACCCAGTGGGCCACCCTGCGCGTCGACCGCGCCGAGCCGCTGCAATCGGGCCTGAGCCGCCCCGACAACGCCTTCCTCGCCGAAGAAGGCCACCTGCTGGTGGGCTGGCCGACCAAACTGGCCCTGGCGCCGGACTTCGCCGATCGAGTGATCCACGCCCTGGAGCGCGACGGTATCCACCCAGGCCCGGCCACCCCGCTTCCCTACCTGCCCAAGCCCGCCATCGGCCAACCCGCCTGGGAGCAACTGCTGCCATGACCTTGCCCACCCTGCACGACCTGCATCGCCCCCTGGGCAGCACCGGCCTGCTGGTGTCGCCGCTGGGCCTGGGCACCGTCAAGCTGGGCCGCGACCAAGGGGTGAAATACCCCAGCGGCTTCCAGATTCCCGATGATGACGAAGCGCGGATGCTGCTACGCCAAGCCCGCCAACTGGGCATCAACCTGATCGACACCGCTCCCGCCTACGGCCGCAGTGAAGAACGCCTGGGCCCGCTGTTACGCGGCCAGCGCCAGGACTGGGTGATTGTCAGCAAGGTCGGCGAAGAGTTCGAGGAAGGCGTGTCCCGGCACGATTTCAGCGCGGCCCATACCCGAATGTCGGTCGAGCGCAGCCTGAAACGACTGGAAACGGACTTCATCGACCTGGTGCTGGTGCATTCCGACGGCAATGACCTGCATATCCTCAACGACTGCGAGGTCTACCAGACCCTGGCCGAGCTGAAACGCGAAGGCAAGATCCGTGGTTTCGGCTTCTCCGGCAAAACTGTCGAGGGCGGTGTGAAGGCCCTGGAACAGGGTGATTGTGCGATGGTCACCTACAATCTGAACGAACAGGCCGAGAAAGCCGTCATTGATTATGCAGCGGTCCATGGCAAGGGCATCCTGGTGAAAAAAGCCTTGGCCAGCGGCCACGTGTGCCTGGAGCCTGGAATGGATCCAGTTCGCGCCAGTTTCATGTTGTTGTTTGCGCAAACGGGCGTCGCCAGTGCTATTGTCGGGACCATTAATCCGCTGCACCTGGCTCATAACGTGGCGACCGCTGCCCAGGTCATTCGTCAACTCTGATGCCGCCGACGCGGCCGACCCCGTCGCAGGAAGGAGCCGACATGCCGCGAACCCTCATAAGAAAAAACCCCAGCAACTTCAAGACACTGCCGCTGCACGTCGAAGCGACCCCCGAAGGCTTGAGTTACCAGAGCGTCGGCATGCCGCTCAACTTCGCCCAGACCCTGCAACGACGCAAGCCGGTCGAGGTGGCAGACCCCGAGCGTTTTGTCCTGGAACTGGCGAACCTCGGGGTATCAGTGCGCCTGACCCTGCATTGGCAAAACAAGGATTACTGGGTACTGGTGCGCCAGCGCCGCCAGGATCGGGGCGATGTGGTGCTCAAGCTGATCTCCGGCTATGTCCCCGCCCATGAACTGAACCTGCCGCTGCACACCGCCATCCAGGAAATTGCCGAAGAATGCCTGCTGGAAACCCCCGAAGGCTGGCTGAGCGGACGTTTCAACGATACCTGGCTACCGGCCCCCTACTCCTCAGCCCTGCACTACCGCGAAGCCCTGCCGTTTCGCCTCAGCCCACTGTCCGGCGCGGCACGCCCGGTGCGCTGTGCGACAACCCAATTGATCGAACGCCCACGAGCCTACGTGCACCTGCCCACGGCGTCGCTGCAACTGATCTATGACTTGCGCCTGGAAGTGCCGAAGGAAGCCAAGTCCCTGAGCCTGTTCCATGTGGATGAACGACTGGAAGGCGACCAACTGGTCGCACGCCTGGATCGCCAACGTCCGGACCTGTACCTCATGCCGCTTAAGGACGGCCAGCCGCTGCCCGAGCTGTACACGGTCAAGAAAGACCAACTGTACCCGGCGAGCACTCGGGGTTTGTACCTGGCCGAAAGCTTCGCTCAGCAGGAGGGCTGGGTGGTGCGTGACGAGCGCATTCGCTGGAAGGATTGGCTCAGGCAGCAAGGCCTGTCACAACCTGAAAAAGAATCGAAATTGAAAGCCCTGACCGGCAAGGCGCGGCAGATGCTGCGCAAGATCGTGCCGAAGAAAAAGGCCAGTCGCTAGCGCCCAAGGAACGCAGAACGCTTCATGGAGCAGGACGAATATGGGAGCCCTCGAGCCCCCACATTCGATCAGATCAGCCGTTAAGCAGCCGCTCGAGGCCTACCTTCAATGGGGTGGGCTCTGGCAGTTTGAAGTTGGCCAACAACCTCTGGTTATTCGCCCGCGAATGCCGGATATCCCCCGAGCGCGCCGGCCCGTAAGTGATAACCGGCAGCGCGCCAACCACCTCTTCCAGCGCCTGCAACACCTGCTTGAGCGTGGTGGTGCGGTTCCAGCCCACGTTGATCGCCCCCAGCGGTGCATCCTCGACCTCGATAGCCTGCACCAGCACGTCCACCAGGTCTTCCACGTACATGAAATCGCGGGTTTGCTCACCGTCGCCGAACACGGCAATCGGCACGCCCTGTTGCACACGCTCACTGAAGATACTGATCACCCCGGAATACGGCGAGGACGGATCCTGGCGTGGCCCGAAGATATTGAAGAAACGGAAGATCACCGGCTCCAGGCCATGCTGGCGGCGGTAGAAGTCGAAATAGTGCTCACCGGCCAGCTTGTCCGAGGCATAGGGTGTCAACGGTGCCTTGGTGGTCTCTTCGTCAATCGAAGCGCCCTCGCCGTTGTTGCCATACACCGCGGCACTGGAGGCAAACACCACACGCTTCACACCGGCCTTGCGCATGGCTTCGCACACATTCAAGGTGCCGACGAAATTACTCTGGTGCGTACTGACCGGGTCATCCACCGACGCCTGGACCGAGGCCACGGCAGCCAGGTGGACCACTGCACAAACGCCGACCGCCGCACGCGCCACCAGCGCTGCGTCAGCAACATCGCCCTCAACCAGTTCGACGCGAGGATTGTCCAGCGCCAGGTTGCTGCGCTTGCCGGTGGACAGGTCATCCAGCACCCGCACGGCATAACCCTTGGCGAGCAAGGCATCGACCAGGTGCGAGCCAATAAAGCCCGCCCCCCCGGTAATCAGGACCCGCTTATCAGCGTTACTCATTGTTGCGGATCTTCTCGACGATGGCGGTGGTCGAGCTGTTCTCGACCAAACCCAGCACTTTGACCTTACCGCCGTAGGCACTGACGATATCGGCTCCCACGACCTGGTCGACGGAATAATCACCGCCCTTGACCAACACGTCCGGCTTGACCTGGGCCAGCAGGTTCTCAGGCGTGGCTTCCGGGAAGCTGATGACCCAATCTACCGCGCCCAGGCCAGCGAGCACCGCCATGCGCCGGTCAACACTGTTGATCGGACGACCAGGGCCTTTGAGACGGCTGACCGAAGCGTCGTCGTTGACCGCGACGATCAGGCGATCGCCTTGGGCGCGCGCCTGCTCCAGGTAGGTCACGTGGCCGGCGTGCAGGATGTCGAAGCAACCGTTGGTGAACACAATGCTTTCGTTGTGGGCTCGCGCATCGTCGATCGCCAGCAGCAATTGCTCGATCGTCAGCACGCCACGCTCCGAACCTTCGGAACGCTGGATCGCCCGGCGCAATTCAGGCGCGCTGATGGCCGCGGTCCCCAGCTTGCCGACCACGATGCCCGCCGCCAGGTTGGCCAGGGCTACCGCGTGGGGCAGTTCCTCGCCGGCCGCAATGGACGCGGCCAGGGTGGAAATCACGGTGTCACCGGCGCCGGTGACGTCGAACACTTCACGGGCCCGTGCCGGCAGGTGCATCGCCGGGTGGTCGGGGCGCAGCAAGGTCATGCCGTGCTCGCCACGGGTCACCAGCAAGGCGCCCAAATCAAGCTCGGCCATCAGCGTTGCGCCCTTGCTCACCAGCTCATGTTCGTCGGCGCAACCGCCAACGATGGCTTCGAACTCGCTGAGGTTCGGGGTGATCAGGCTGGCGCCCCGATAGATCGAGAAGTCCTTGCCCTTGGGATCGGCCAATACCGGAATGTTGCGGGCCTTGGCGGCCTGGATCAGTACCTGGTGGTTCCTCAAGGCGCCTTTGCCGTAGTCGGACAACACCAGCACCTTGATGCCTTCGAGCAACGCGTCGACCTGGCTGCTGAGGGCCTGGGCGTCGGTGGCGAAGGGTTCTTCAAAATCGATACGCAGCAATTGCTGGTGACGACTCATCACCCGCAACTTGACGATCGTCGGCTGATGGGCGATGCGTTGGAACACCGCGCGTACACCGGCGCCACGCAGGCTGTTGGCCAGGCTGTCGGCGGCTTCGTCGTCGCCGGTCACACCCACCAGAGAAGCTGGGGCGCCGAGGGCGGCAATATTAAGGGCAACGTTGGCAGCGCCGCCTGGACGGTCTTCGATTTGCTCGACCTTGACTACCGGTACCGGCGCCTCAGGGGAAATCCGTGAGGTACCGCCATGCCAGTAACGGTCGAGCATGACATCGCCGACCACCAAGACAGGGGCTTGATCGAATCGCGGCATGGACAACTTCATGGAGCAACCCACATACAAAATGAACAGGGGCGCGATATTAGCACAGGGTTGCGGGAGGTTTGCGGGAGGGTTGCAATGTGGGCGCCGGCTTGTCGAGGCAAGCCGGCTCCCACAGGATCAGGTGATATCAGCAGTAACCGGCGCATCCAGGCCCATGGCATGCAAGCGGGCGTAGTAGCCATTCTGCGCGAGCAGTTCGCTGTGGGTGCCACGCTCGACAATGCGACCGTCGTCCATCACCAGGATCAGGTCGGCCTTCTCGATGGTGGACAAGCGGTGCGCGATCACCAGAGTGGTGCGGCCTTGCATGACCTTGTCCAAGGCGGCCTGGATATGCCGCTCGGACTCGGTGTCGAGGGCCGAGGTGGCCTCGTCGAGAATCAGCAGCGGCGCGTTCTTCAGCAAGGCACGGGCAATGGCCAGGCGCTGGCGTTGACCACCGGACAGCAGCACGCCATTTTCGCCGACCTGGGTATCGAAGCCCTTGGGCAACTGGTCGATGAAGTCCTTGGCATTGGCATCCGCCGCCGCCGCTTCAACGTCGGCCCGGGGCGCGCCGGCCAGGTCGCCGTAGGCGATGTTGTTGTTCACCGTGTCGCTGAACAGCGTCACATGCTGGGTCACCTGGGCAATATGCTTGCGCAGGTTGAGCAGCTTGTAGTCTTCGATCTCGACGCCATCCAGCAGGATTTCCCCGCTTTCATGGTGGTAGAAACGCGGGATCAGGCTGGCCAGGGTCGACTTGCCGCTGCCCGAGCGCCCGACCAGGGCGATCATCTGCCCAGGTTCGGCGGTAAAGCTGATGTCCTTGAGGACATGGCGCTCGGTACCGGGGTAGGTGAAGTTCAGGTTGCGCACTTCCAGGCGCCCATTGACCTGGTCACGCTCGATGGTGCCGCGGTCGACTTCAACTTCTTCGTCCAACTGCTCGAAAATGCTTTCGGCGCCGGCCACGCCCTTCTGGATAGTCGAGCTGACTTCCGAAAGCTGGCGGATCGGCTTGGGCAGCAAACCGGCCAAGGTGATGTAGGCCACCATGTCACCGGCCGACGCGTCACCGCGAAGATAAAGAACCAGGAACATCAGCACCGCCATGGCGGTGTAGATCACCAGTTGCAGGGCCGGGGTGTAGATCGCCCCGGTGCGGGTCATGCTCAACTGTTTGTTGGTGTTGCTCTGGCTGGCCTTGAGGAAGCGCTTCTCCTCGTAGACTTCGCCGCCGAAGCTGCGCACCACGCGGTAGCCCTGGATGGTTTCCGAGGCCACGTGGGTGACGTCGCCCATGGCGACCTGGATCTTCTTGCTCTGCTTGCGGAATTTCTTGCTGGCCGTGCTGACCATCACCGCGATCAGCGGCAGGATGGCGATCATCACCAGCGTCAGGCGCCAGTTCATGAACAGCAGCGAGGCAAACAGGAAGATCACCGTCATGCCTTCGCGTATCACCACCTTGATCGCATCGGTCGCCGCCCCCGTGACCATGGTCACGTTGAAGGTGATGCGCGAAATCAGGTGCCCTGAGTTGTGATTGTCGAAATAGCGGTTGGGCAGGGTCAGCAGGTTATTGAACAACTGCACGCGCAGGTCATGGACCAGGCCCAGTGACACCTTGGCCAGCAGGTAGTTGCCCAGGAACGAACCCAGGCCCTGCCAGGCCGCGATCAGGATGATCAGCAGCGGCACGGCTTGCAGCAACTGCAGGTCACGCAGGAACGGCACGCTGGGGAACAGCACAGCTTCCGGATTGGAAAGGCCGTCGACAAAGTACTTGAGGATGTAACCCAGCATTGGCTGGGTCGACGCGAAAATCAGAAATCCGACGATACTCAGCGCGAACAAGCCCGCGTAGGGCCTGACGTAACTGAGCAGGCGGAAGTATATTTTCAAGCTCGAAGGGCTTGCGCTCGGACTGGAGTCGGTCATATCACGCGGCGTTTTGAAAAAGGAGGCTGACTTTAGCACAGCTTCTCTGTTGTACTTGCACCCGGCATGACCCACAACCCGGTTGGATCCAACCGGCGACATTATATAGCCACTACTTTAAGATGGTCGGCTTTCTCAATCTGGAATGGCTTTGCGTATGCACTCCAAGCGCCTGATGTATGGCTCAAATCGCGTTTTCGACTTTCTGGTTCTCTGGATTTTGCCCATTGGCTTGTTGTTGTTGCTGAGCTCGCTGTTCTTCGTCACCAATCGCAATGTGCTGCACAAGTTCTACTACGCCCTGTTCAGTGCGCCGACCTTGCTGCTGCTGTGCCTGCGCCCGCGGGAATTCAAGGAACTGTTGCGCGAGCCGCTGGCGATCGCATTCCTGGTGTTTTCCGCCTGGGCCCTGATCAGCCTGTTCTGGAGCCCGGAGCAACACCCGGACACGGACCTGTTCAAGCGTCCCCTGCACACGTTCATGCTGTTTGCCGGCTGCGGGCTGTTGCTGCATTACCGCAATGAACTGTTCAAGCCGATTTTCTTCAGTGCGGCGGTGATCGCACTGGTGGTCTGCCTGTGCAACCTCGTGGCATTCGTCAAGGGTTTCGAGCCGGGCATGCGCATGATCGGCGGCCGCGGCGCCCTCGATAACCCCCTGCTCAGTTCCCACGTATTCGGCTTCTTCTGCGTTTACTGGCTGTATGTCTGCATGACCACCCAGCGCCTGAGCGTGCTGTGGTTCAGCGTACCCGCCCTGGCTATCATGACCGCGACGGTCCTGGCCACCGGCTCGCGCACGCCACTGGTGGCACTGACGCTGGCCATCCTCTGGATGACCTTTATCAGCCGTAATCGCCGCTCGGCACTGCTGATCGCGGGCATGGTCGTGGGCGCCGCCGGGCTCCTGCTGTTCTACCCGGAACTGATCACCAACCGGGGCAGTTCGTTCCGCTTTGAACTGTGGGGCATGTCGCTGCAACGCATCGCCGCACACCCGTGGATTGGCCACAGCTACGATTCGGAGCTGTACCTGACCCTGGCCGATGGCTTCCAACTGCGCGAGCCCCACAGCTTCGCCCTGGGCGTGTTGTATTACGTCGGTATCATCGGGTTTATCCCGTGGATCTTCATGCTCGGCTGGGGCCTGTACAAAGGCTTCAAGGAACGTGCGCAGCCGCTGTTTATCCTGGCATCTTCCCTGCTGATGTACGGCATCGGCGCCGGCCTGACCGAAGGCGGCGGCATCCTGTCGCGACCCAAGGAGCACTGGTTTGTCTTGTGGATCCCACTGGCTCTCATCGCCGGCCTGAGCATCGCCCAGCGTCGTCGCAGCGTGCTGCGCATGCCGGTACAAGCCCTCAAGCCAGCCGCCTTCGAGCAACTGTGCAGCCATGCACACGTCATCGAAGCCGACGGCCTGGGCCCGAAAGTCCTGCGCCTGGCTGACGGCCGTTTCCTCAAGGTCTTCCGCCCGCGGCGCTGGTACACCTCGGGCAGCTTCAACCCCTACTCCGAGCGGTTTGCCAGTAACGCCGAGCAATTGCGTACCCTGGGTATCCCCACGCCGCAGATTCTTGGCCTGTATGGGCTGCACGACGGCAGCAGCGCCGTGATCTACTCGCCGCTGCCCGGCCTGACCCTGCGCCAGGCCCTGCAAAGCCTGGACAGCAGCCTGCGCGAGTCGCTGATCGAGCGCTTCGGCCAGTTCATGGCCCAGTTGCATGAGCGCGGCGTGTACTTCCGTTCGTTGCACCTGGGGAACGTGCTGCTGATGGATGACGGTGAGTTCGGCCTGATCGATATCGCCGACCTGCGCATCTTCCCTTCGCCGCTGCGCAACGCCCTGCGCCAGCGCAACCTGCGTCATATGCAACGCTACCCGCAGGACCGCGCCTGGTTGTTCGAGACTCACTTCGAACAGCTGGCCAAAGGTTATGCGGCCGTTGCCAGCCAAGGCGCCACTGCGAAGATTCGGGCACAGGTGCAGGCTTTGGCGATTCCCAGCGTCTGATAAAAAAGGCGACTATCACCGCTGATAGTCGCCTTTTTTTACCCCCCTCGCCGCCTCAGTTCCTGAGGGGCATCAGGTACAGACGCACCAGGCCACGCAAGGTCTTGCGCCCCCAGAACTTCAATGGGATCTGCTTGAGGATCTCCCGCGCCAGCGGCCGGTCCCGGTCGGCGGTCTTGAGGAACATCGAGTTCAGGAATTTGTAGCGCACCGCGTCATAAGCCGGGTGCTCGCTGAACTTGGCGTAGGTCTTGAGGATGTTCTGGATCATGTAGCGGTGGTTCTTGTAGGTGTTGCTCGCGTGCTGGCGATAGCGCGCCATCACCACGTCGAGGGCGTCGATGGTGTAGCCCGCGGCAGTGATCTTCAACTGGATCAGCAAATCTTCCAGGGGAATCAGCGGATCGAAGCCGCCCACTTGCTCCAGCGCTTCGCGACGAATCAGCATGGTCGGCGCCGGCGGGAAGGGTTTGCGATCCATGAACAGATCATCGAAATCCAGGCTGCGAAACGGTACGTCGCGGCGCTGTTTCTTCTCCGGGTGCAGGTGACCGTCGCCATCGATCAGCTCGATGTTGCCGGCGCAGATGCCCACTTTCGGCTTGTCCTGCATGTACGCCACCTGAATGGCAATACGATCAGGCAGCATGATGTCATCGGAGCCGAACGGTGCGATCAGGCTGCCCTTGGCGCGGGCGATGGCGCCGTTGAGCGTGGCGGTCAGCCCCTGGTTCTGTTGTACCTGGAAATCAAAGCCGTGCTCGGCCTGCAGGCGCTGGATACGTTCGACACTGTCATCCTTGGAGCCGTCGTCCACCACCAGCAGTTCGATATTCGGGTACGTCTGGGCGAGCACGCTGAGGATGCTCTCTTCGATGTACCGGCCATGGTTGTAGGACGCGATAATCACCGAGACCAGGGGTTGCTGCTGAGTCATGCTCTTCCTACTTCCTTTAAACCGCTTTCGATCAAGTCCAGGTATTTCTGTTGGAATTCGGCCAGGGCGTGGTTTTCTTCCAGGTAGCGGAACACCTGTTCACCTTTGGCACGCAATTGTTCGTCACTCATCGCCAGGTAGGTATCCAAGGCGGCTGTCAGTTGCTCGACATTGCCGGGTTCGTGGGACAAACCACCCGCCCCCTCCACCAATGGCAACATGGCCGGGCCATTGGAGGCAATCACTGGCAGGCGCCCGCTCATGCCTTCCAGCAGCGCCAGCCCCAGCCCTTCCAGCAACGAAGGCATGGTCCAGATATCGAAGGCACGCACGTATTTGAGGCCATCTTCACGAAAGCCCAGCAAGTGCGCGCGGCCGGTGAGGCCGAGGCGCTCGATGTCCGCGCGCAAGTCCGCTTCGGCACGGCCAGAGCCGATGATGCCGACCTGGGCGTTGGGGTATTTGTCCTTGAGCCGGGCAAACGCCTGCAACAGGTGCGTGTGGCCCTTGATCGGCACCAGGCGCCCCAGGGCGCCGATGATTCGTGCATCGAGGGGCAGGCCAAGTTCCTGGCGCGCCTGGTCGCGGGGCAGTTGCAAGGCTTCGGCCTGGGGAATGTCGATGGCATTGGTGACGAAGGTGGTGTTCTCGCGGGTAAAGCCGCAATTGAGGCCGACCAGGTAGTCACGGACCGCTGCCGACACGCCGACGAAGCGCCAGGCCGGGCTCACCAGACGGCGCGTCTGGCGCCGACGATAAGCCCGCTCGTACTCGCCAAACCCATGGGAGATGCCGATGCACAGCGGGATCTTCAACCAGCGGTTGAGCGACAGCATCATGTTCACCGACTTGAAACGGTTACAGATGACCACGTCGAACTTCTGCTCGCGGCAGTACTTGTAGATTTGCCACATGGCGCCCAGGCGAATGCCCTTGAGGGCCTTTTCGGGAAACTCGAAATACTTGGAGTGCGCGGCCACGCTCAACGGTTGGCCCGGCCGCGGGCGCCCGCTGAGGAAGGCCGACGTGACCTCGAAACGCTCGACCGGCAACGACTTGACGATCTGCTCGCCGAGGTCGGCGAAATCATTGAGCTTGACGTTGTAGTCCGGCTGCAACTGCAAAACCTTGAAACGAGGCTTCATATCACTCCATGGGGCAATCAGGCCGCTACGCGCGAGCGGCCCAACGAAAAATAGTCAATCCCGGTCCGGCTTCAATACCCAAAGCAGCTCGTGACGGCGCACGGCCTTGCGGAAGAATTCATTCTCACCATAAGGCGATGGACCACGACCGGCCAGCCATTGCTGCAACAGGCGGCGCACCCGACGCTTGAACGGCGCGCGGGGTTGCAGGTCATGCATCATGCCCAGCGCCATCGCCTTGTCCCGCTGTTGGCCGAGGGTCAGCACCCGGCAATAAGGCTCAAGCACCTGGGTCGCATCGAACTGCGGCGGCAACGCCACGCCGGCACCGGAATCGCCCATGGGCCAGCGGTCATTATCATGCAGGTGGTTGGCATAACCGAGCAGCGTGGTCGGCTGCCATTCAAGCCCTTCCAATGCCTGCACCACCGCGGCGTGGGCACAGATATGGTCCGGGTGAGGATCAAGCACCGGGGTCGGTACCACGATGACCTCGGGGCGCGCCTTGAGCAACACCGCGCGCAGGTCGGCAATCAGGTTGTTCCAGGTCGGCGCGCCGTCCGCATCACTGGGCAGCGCCAGGGCATTGAACTGGCGGAACAGCCGCGTATCGTCCAGTTGCGCTTCGCGGGACGCCTGGGGCTGATCGGGAGCGTCACGCATGGCCGGCAGTTGCAGGCAGAAGTAACCCAGTTGCACGCACCGCGCCTCGGGCACGCCGGCCCAGCGCGGTACGGCAATGCTGTCCCAGGCACGCAGGCGTCCTTTGATCCGCGCGGCGTCGGCCTTGGGCAGGCCCATCTGCTGATAGTGCTCGGCCTCGATTTCGCCGGCGGTCAGGGTCACGATCCAGCTTTCGTCCGCCTGGCCATACAGGCCGAATGCAGCCAGTTCAGCGTCGTCGGCATGGGGCGCGATCACCATCACTCGCTGGCGGGCCAGGTCCGGTTGCCGGAAGACCCACAGCACCGGCTGACCGATCACGCGGCAATAGCGACCGCGCAGGTGCAGCTCACCGCCGGCCAGTGCCGTCGCGGAACCGGTGAGGTTGAGGTAACGCTTGCCGGCCACACCACGCTCGAACGCCTGGCGATCCCCGGACAATTCAACCGCTGGATCCAAGAAGCGCCCCAACCAACTGCTCTTGAGCTGCACTTCGACGATCAGTGTTTCATCGCCCGCCAGTTCCAAAGGCGCTTGTGGCACCAGTCGCCCGGCGTCCAGGCGCACACCGACCGACTGGCCACCGGGAGCAAAGCGGTACTGGTAGTCATCCTTGGGCGAATAGAACAAATGGTCGGCGAACCAGGCTTCGTGGGCCACCCACAGCAGCACCGCCAGGATCAACGGCAGCCACCAGGCCACCAGCACACCGGCCACGACCAACACCAGCAAGCCCATCAGCAGCGCAATGCGCTTGTTGCGTCGGTGGCGCTTGAGCAGTTGCTGTTTGCGGCTCATAGGCTGAACACCGGCACTGGCGTGCACCAGCGCTCCTTGTATTCACGGTCGGCACGCCCAAAAGAAAAACGCAGCGGTTTATCCACGGCCCGGGCCTGCTCCCAGGCACTTTGCGTATTGAGGAAACTCAACACACTGCCAGGGCTGAACGCGCGGGTTTCAGGGTCGACCCCGCCGTTGACGTATTCAATGCTGATCCATTCAGGTGATTCGACGCGATACACCAATTGCACGGCAATAGGGGCATCGTTGAGAAACAACACCGAACCGATCAGGAACTCCTTGAGCAATGCCAGCACCTCGGCGAGGCGCTCGGCCCCAGTCGCCGGGAACCCCCAACGACGCTGGAACAGATCGCAGTAGATCGCCGCCAGCTCACTGCTGGAGAACTCACTGACCGCGCGCACCACACCGCCCGCCTCTTCCAGCAGACGCAGCTCGCGGCGCTGGTTGTAGCGAAATTTCTTCGACAGGTCTTCGGGGGTACGGGCCATGGCCAGTTGCTCGGCCTGGGGCTTGAGGGTGCTGACGCGGCCTTCATTCAGCGCCGACAGGTAGCGCCCACGATGGCGCACCGGCACCTGCGCGTCGGCAGCAATGGGCAGGATGATCTCGGCATTGCCCAGGTCAAACAGGCCTTTCTTGCCACTGCGCTTGAGCACGTCCTTGGACAGGGCCAGGTCGCGGCCCCAGGTGGCAATCGCCCCCTTGAGCTCGCCGTCCTGCTCCCAGCCCAGGTAGCGCACCGGAATCTGCGCCAGCGTCGCCAAGCGCTCGACGACCTGCGGATGGGTCGCCACGCTGCCACCAAACCGCAGCCAGGCCTGGGCGTAAACCTCGGCCTCGACAGGCGCCCAGCCACGTTCACGCCAAGCCTGGAAGCGGTTCAGCATTTAAACCACAGCGTCATAAGGGTCCACGCCATCCTTGACGACCAGAATATCTTCCATGATCAGGTACTGCAGGTCCGAGCCGAAGAACATGTTCAGTGCGTCGGTCGGCGAGCAGATCATCGCTTCGCCACGACGGTTGAGCGAAGTGTTCAGGGACACGCCGTTACCGGTCAGCACTTCCAGCTCTTTCATCATGTCGTAGTAGCGAGGGTTGTATTCGCGCTTGAGCACCTGGGCGCGGGACGTGCCATCTTCATGCACCACTTCCGGTACGCGGGTCTTCCACTCTTCCGACACTTCAAAGGTGAAGGTCATGAACGGCGCCGGGTGATCGACCTTGATCATCTGCGGGGCCACGGTGTCGAGCATCGACGGGCAGAAAGGCCTCCAGCGCTCGCGGAACTTGATCTGGTGGTTGATGCGGTCAGCCACGCCCGTGGCGCTTGGGCAACCGATGATCGAACGACCGCCCAGGGCGCGCGGGCCAAATTCCATGCGGCCCTGGAACCAGGCCACCGGGTTGCCGTCGACCATGATCCTGGCGATGCGCTTGGGCATGTTTTCGATCCTGCGCCAGTTCGGCTTGCTCTCGTGCTTGGCACAGGCTGCGATCACGTCTTCGTTGCTGTAGGACGGGCCGAGATAGACGTGTTCCATCTTCTCCACCGGTACACCACGGGCGTGGGACACGTAAGCGGCGGCGCCGACAGCGGTGCCGGCATCGCCGGACGCCGGCTGCACGAACAGCTCCTTGACGTCGTCACGGGCAATGATCTTCTGGTTCAGCTTGACGTTCAGCGCACAGCCGCCGGCGAAGGCCAGCTTGCCGGTGTCCTTGAGGATGTCGCCCAGGTAATGGTCGATCATCTGCAAGGCCAGCTTTTCAAACAGCGCCTGCATGCTGGCGGCGTAGTGGATGTACGGCTCGTCGGCGATGTCGCCTTCGCGCTTGGGGCCCAGCCACTCGATCAGTTTTGGCGAGAAGTAGAAGCCCTTGCCCTTTTCTTTGTAACGGCGCAGGCCGATAACGTTGGCGTAGTCGGTGTTGATCACCAGCTCGCCGTTTTCAAACGAGGCCAGTCGCGAGAAATCGTATTTGCTGGCGTCGCCGTACGGCGCCATGCCCATGACCTTGAACTCACCGTCGAGCATCTCGAAACCGAGGAACTCGGTGATCGCGCCGTACAGGCCACCGAGGGAGTCCGGATCGTAGAATTCCTTGATCTTGTGGATCTTGCCGTTCTCGCCGTAGCCGAAGAACGTCGTGGCGTACTCACCCTTGCCGTCGATCCCGAGGATCGCGGTCTTCTCCTGGAAGCCGGAGCAGTGGTAGGCGCTGGAAGCGTGGGCCAGGTGGTGTTCAACCGGCTCGATCTTGATTTTCTTCGGATCGAAGCCCAGTTGCTCCAGGCACCAGACGATCTTGTTGCGGTAGCGCTTGTAGCGACGGTTGCCCATCAGGATCGCGTCGAGGGCGCGATCCGGGGCGTACCAGTAACGCTTGGCGTAGTGCCAGCGCGCCTCGCCGAACAGGCTGATCGGGGCGAACGGGATCGCCACCACGTCAACGTCGGAAGGCTTGATGCCGGCCTGCTCCAGGCAGAACTTCGCCGACTCGTAGGGCATGCGGTTCTTTGCATGTTTGTCGCGTACGAAGCGCTCTTCTTCGGCGGCCGCGATCAGCTTGCCGTCGATATACAGGGCTGCGGAAGGATCATGGCTAAGGGCGCCGGACAGGCCAAGAATCGTCAATGCCACAGGGGTCTAGCCTCTTTTAGTCTGCATGCAGGCGGGTTGCGCCTGAAAAAAGTGTGCTTCCCGCCTGGGCAGGAAACAGCTAAAGGGCGGGATTATAGCGTAAACATGCGGCGGGATGATCTAGGGAATGTGGCGACCGGTTGTCACTGCGCGCTAACGGAAGATCTCGATGCTGCCGTCCTTGGACTGGCGGCAGATCGTGCACGGCAGAGGCAACGACCGGCAAGACATCGCCGTTATTGTCGTCTGGCAGGCCTTTTAGTGAACATCGTAGCCGAGTGGCTTGCGGGAGATCCGCCAATCGTTGATCAACGCCAGGTAACACTAGGCGCGCTCGACCAAGCGCCGACTGGCAAAGCTGAACGCCAGCACCACAAAAATCAGCACCCCAGTCGCCACCTGCTGCCAATAGAAATTCCAGCCGATCAGCAGCAAGCCGTTGGCGATAACGTTGATAAACAACACGCCCAGCAGGGTCCCGGGAATGTTCGCACGGCCCTGTCGGCTCAAGGTGGTGCCGATAAACACCGCGCCAATCGCGTTGAGCAAAAACGCGTTACCGGACAGCGGCACATAGGCGCTGACTGTCGAGCTGAGCAATACGCCCGCCACCCCACAAGCCAGGGCGGTAGCCAGGGCCACGACGCTGACGATGCGCCGCACCGACAACCCCGAGTAATACGCCAGCAGCGGCTGGGTGCCCTGGGCCAGCAACTCGCGGCCCAGGCGTCCACGCGCCAGGGCCAGGCCGTAGAACAGCGCCAACCCCACAACGATCAGCAGCGGTGTCAGCCCCGTGAACTCGGGCTTCAAGCCTTGGCTGATATAGATCGGTTGGCCGCCGTCCGAAAGCAATTGCTGGGCGCTGGTGCCGATAAACAGCGTACCCAGGGTTGCCAGGAACGGACTGATCCGCAGCCCGGCAATCAGGCCGGCATTGACCAGCCCTACCAGCAGCGCCGCCACCAGCGCGCCCGCGGCCGCCAGCGCCCAGCCATGCCCGCCATTGAGCAGCACCACAAAACTGAAACTGGCAAAGTCCAGTGCCGTGCCCACCGACAAATCAATGCCACCGGCCGCCACTGCGTAGGTCATGCCGATGGCGACAATCGCCAGCAGCACGAAGTTGTTCAGCACCAGGCTTTTCAGGTTGCCTGCACTGAGGAAGCCCGGCGCTTGCAGCGCAAACACCACGACAATCAGCGTGAATACCAGTGGCAATGCCAGCGGCAATAATGCGCGTGGGATCATGCCGTCGCCCCTCGGTTCAATGCACTGGACGCCGCGACTACCAGCAAAATCAACACGCCCTGCACACCATTGACCCAAAAACTGGAGAGGTTAAGCAGTTGAAAGCCATTGATCAGAAAACCGATCAACAGCGCTGCAAGCAAAGTACCCGGGATACTCGCCACCAACCTGCGGGAAAACACCACACTGAGAAAGGCGATCGCTACCACCGACAGCAGCATGTCGCCGGAACCGGTGGTGCTGCCGCTGAAAAACGCCGCCGAACACAGCGCAGCCACAGCGGCGCACAGGCCGGACAGCACATAGCTCGACACCACGTAGGCGGGCACACGAATGCCCGCCGCCTCAGCCGCCTGGGGATACTCGCCAACCGCATGCAGGCGCAGCCCGTAGGGCGAGTGCTGGATCAGTAAGGTCAACAACGCTGCCGCCACCAGCAGCACCCAAGCCAGGGCCGGCACACCCCACCAAGCCCCGCCGCTGAGGATGTCCAGCAGCGGCGAGTCGGTGGAGACCACCGTATTTTCCGTCAACACCAGCTCCAGCCCGGCCAGTACGTTCATGCTCGCCAGCGTCGCCAGCAATGGCGGCAAGCGCAGCAACACCACAGCCAGGCCATTGAGCAGGCCAACCGCCAGGCCGCAACCGATGGTCAGCATTAAGGTCAGCCACAGGTCCAGGCCGGCATTGTTGAGGCGGCTGAACACCGCCCCACACAACCCCAGGTTGGCCGCCAACGACAGGTCCAGCCCACCGGCCACCACGTTCGAACCGCCGCCGATAATCACGCAGGTGAGCCCGAAGGCCAACACGCCGAGAATCGCCGACTGGCTGAACACATTGGCCAGATTGCCCACCGACAGAAAGTTCGGCGCGGCCACGGCAAACCCCAGCAGGATCACCACAAACACCCCCACCGAACCACGGCGCAGCATCAGTACCCACAAGCGCTGCGATAACCCAGGCGTCGCGGCTTCAAGCATGTTCCACCTCGCGAGTTTTTAAAGCCGCAGCAACAACGACCCCCGTCGCACAAGCCAGCAATTGATCGCTGTCCGCTTCCCCGGCCAGGAATTCACCGGCGATCTCACCACGATGCAGCACCAGGATTCGATCACTGATCCCCAACAACTCTGGCAAATCCGAAGACACCACCAACACCGCTGCGCCCTCTTGCACCAAGCGCCCGATCAAGCGATAGATCTCCACCTTCGCCCCCACATCCACCCCCACGCAGGGCTCATCCAGCAGGTACACCGCCGAGCGGCGGCTCAGCCATTTGCCCAGGGCGACTTTTTGCTGATTGCCGCCACTGAGCTGGCTGACGGCCGCTTGGGCTCCAGGTGCCTTGATTGCCAATTCGTCGATCAGCCGCAGGCTTTCCGCCTGTTCCTTGCGGCGGTCCAACCAGCCCCAGCGGCTGAACCGCCCAAGCCCCGCCAGCGTCAGGTTTTCCAGCACCGAAAGCAGCGGCGAAATCCCCTGGCTGCGCCGCTCTTCCGGCACCAGCGCAATGCCCTCGGCAATCGCCTGGCCCGGCGAACGCAGGCGCAGCAAACGCCCATCCAGATGCACGCTGCCGCTGTCGGCGCACTCGACGCCGAAGAGTGTCTTGAACAATTCCTTGGCTCCCGAGCCGACCAGCCCAGTCAGGCCAAGGATTTCGCCGCGCCGCACTTCCAGGTCGATCTGCCGATAGCGCCGCGCCAGGCTCAACCCGCGTACCTGCAACAACGGCGCCCCCAGCACAACCTTGGCCTTGGGGTACATCTCCTGCACCTCACGGTTAACCATCAACCGCGCGATCTCGGCACTGGACGTATGCCGTGGCTGCACCACCGCCACATCCCGACCATTGCGCAGCACCGTGACTTCATCGCACAGGCTGTCGATTTCCTGCAGGTAATGGGAGATGTACAGGATGGATATGCCCTGATCACGCAGGCGTTTGACGATACGCAGCAACTGGTCGACTTCGCGCTTGACCAGCGCCACGCTGGGTTCGTCGAACACCAGGATCTTGGGCTGGCGAATCAACGCCCGAGTGATTTGCAGCACCTGGCGCTCGGCACTGTTCAGCTCGCTCACCAGCGCCCCGGCGGGCAATTGCAGCTCAAAATACTCCGCCAGCAAGCGCTCGGCTTCGTGCTGCTGGCGGCGTCGATCAACAAAGGGCCCGCGCCGCAATTCATGCCCGAAAAACAGCGCTTCCCCCACGGTAAAACTCGCCGGCGACAAGCGCTCCTGATGGATAAACTGCACGCCCAGCGCATCGACCTGGCGCGGCGACAACGCGGCGTACGACTGGCCGTCGATATTCACCTGCCCCGCATCCGCCTTGTGGATGCCGGCCAGGATCTTGATCAAGGTCGACTTGCCCGCACCGTTCTCCCCCACCAGACCGTGGATGGTGCCGCGTTCGACTTTAAGGCTCGCATCCTCCAGCGCCAGGGTGGCACCAAAGCGTTTATGCAGGTGTTGCAGGTGCAATGCCGCCATCAGTCACCCCGCAGTTGCTGAACCTGCACCAGGTTGCCGGCGGTGGTCAGTAGCGTCGCCACATGGGTTTCCTTGGGCAGGTCACGTTGCCCGGCCAGGTAACGCGCCACGTTCTGCACGGCGGTCTTGCCGATCAACGCCGGTTGCTGCGCCACGACCGCCCCTACCGGCGAATTCGCCTGGCCGAGCAGCGCCAGTACTTCCGGCGTGCCGTCGACGCCGTAAGTCTTGATCTCGGTACGCTTGGCATCGATCAGCGCCTTGCTCGCGCCCAGTTGCGGAATGTCCCACGCCGACCAGATCGCCGAGACGCTGCCCGCAGGGTATTTGTTAAGCAACGCCGACACTTGGGAATAGGCGTCCTGCACAGTGTTGGGAATCACATCGCGCAGCTCTGGCTGGATGATTTCCAGCTGTGGATAGTCCTTGAGTGCCAGCTTCAACTGGTCATAACGGATCGCACACACCGGCACGCCATAGAAGCCGTTGAACACCAGGATCTTGCCTTTGCCGCCGGCGTCCTTGATCAATTGATCAGCCAGGGCCTTGCCGGTGGCGACGTTGTCGGAGGTGGTGTTGTTGAGGCTGTATTGCGACGGCGCATCAATGGTGAACAGCGGGATGCCGGCCTTGCTGATGCGCTTGAGCCAGGGGTCGATCACACTGAGGGTGCCGAGGGTCTGAATCACGGCGTCAGGTTTCTGGGTGACCACGGTTTGCAACTGGGTCACCAGGTTCTTGTCGTTGCGCCCGGCATCGAGGGTGATCGGCGTGCCGCCGAGGCGCTTGATCTCATCGACCTGAGCCTGGAACGCCTTGATATCGAAATAGTGACTGGTGCCGGTCATGCTCACTGCAATGCGCTTGCCGGCCAGGGACGGCACGGCATCATCGCCTTCGGCGGCCTGGGCACTGGCAGCGTGGCCCAGCAACAGCGCGGCGCCAAGGCAGATCAAACGGAAATACGTGGAAAGGCTGAAAGGCATACAGGGCTCCGCTGCGACCAGTGAAAGGGTTCACCAGGAGCCATTGCAGAGCCCGTGCCAGGATTTTTATTGAATTAAATCAATTGGATAATGTTTCAGGGGCAAAGCGGGCTGTCGTTCTGGGCCAACAACTGTCCGACAACTGTTGCTCAGGCAACAGCGCTTACTATTGAGCGCATCAGTAGACTCGGCACGACCACGGCCTATCGGCTACTCAGGTGGTGCGCGCTGACACTCTAAAATCGCGGGCATAGAATCTGCCGCAAATGGACTGGGGGATCCCGGTCGGCGTTATAGCCTCGGTGAGTTTCACCGGGGCTTTTCGCTTTCTGCAGTAGAAAAAATTTTCAGCCCCCAATTTTCAAAACCCTCACCTACCTTGCTCCGCCCTCCACTGCAATAAAACTTGCGTTTGAGCACGTCAAAGGCACGATTTTCCTGGCCCGGTCGTAAAACGCTCATGCCGATGGGGCGCGCTGCTGATGTTTCTCATGGAGACACTCATGAAGGGTTTCAACACAGAAGCCCAAAGCCAGATGGTAGGTTTGGCGGTTTCGCTGCCACACCTTCTGCAACACGCTCCACCTCACTCTCGCTTTCAAAGAGCAGAAACTGCGGAGGGATTAGTTTTTCATCTGCCATGGGATATTCAATCCTAGGTTTCAGGCTCTTCCGGGTTGCCCATCTACGTTCATATTGCCCTCGCGCCCTGCTACAGGGAGCCACCAATCTCGATCCCTTTGGGCAAACGCTGATCGATCAACTGATACAACGCACTGCTCTCGGGCCAATTGCGCATAAACCGCGCACGGTCCTTGGCATACGCCGGGGCGAAGCTGGCGGCAGAGCTGTGCTGACACATCGCGTCCAGGTCGATCAGCGACCAGCGATCGTTATCCCAGAACAGGTTGTGGCCTTTGAAATCGCCATGGCTGATGCGCTCGCGAATCAGCTCGGCGAACAGATGGTCCAGCGCCAGCAGTTCGTTTTCAGGCGCGTCGCCGTGCTCAACATAGGGTGCGAAACGCTCGATGATGTCCGGCCCCGGCAGGTACTCGGTGACCAGATAAGCCCGGCTGCGCAGCCAGAAAAAACGCTTTTCCAATACAGCCAGCGGCGTGGGCGTGGCAATGCCGAGGAACGCCAGGCGATTGCCTTCGCGCCAGGAATGCCAGGCGCGGCTCGGGCGCCAGAAGCGCTTGAGCCAATGGGTGAAGCCTTTGATGTTGTAGCGTTTGATCACCAACGGTCGGCCGGCCACTTCGACCTTGGCCACACTGGCCGCCCCCCCGGTCTTGTACAGGTGGCCTTGATCCAGCAATGCGTCAGCCTGTGCCAGCACCGGCAGCATGGCCGGCTCTTCCTCGCGCCGAATCGCACGCAGGCCGAAGGCACCGCGCACCACGCTGAACAGCGTGCATTCACGGCCGACCTTGTTCAAATAGTCCTTCAGGCGCCAGGCGCGGACCTTGCTCACCTGCTTCTCCAGGGCTTCGAGCGGCAACGCGTGCTCACCATTGCCCAGCAGGTAATACACCAGCAGTTCCTCGGTAAACGGCTCGAGGTTTTTCGGCAACTGGGCGAAAAACACTCCGAGGTTCTCGAGCACCCGGTTGCGCGACAGCGGCTTGCCCGCCTCTTCGGCACGAATCCCGGCACCGTCAATCAGATACAACTTATCGCCCTGGCGCAGCAGGTTGTCCAGGTGCAGGTCTTCCTGCCACAGCCCTTTGGCGTGCATCCGGGCAATCGCACCCAACGCTTCGGCCAGCACGGCGGTTTGCTCATCCGCCAGCGGCGGCAAGCCTTCGACCGCGTGCCAGGCATCCGCCAGGCTCTCAGCGCCTTCGATAAACTCGAACAACAGCCAGCCGCCCTCGCCTTCCTGCAACCCATCGGCCAGCAGCAGCGGTGTGGTCAAGCCGTGTTCGGCGAGCAGGCGCACGCCGCCGAGTTCACGCTGAAAATGTCGCGCGGCCTTACTGCCTACTAGCAACTTGGCCAGTACCGGACGCCCGCGCCAGACCGCTGCGCCGACGTAGCGCTCGCCCGGCAATACACGCAACAGGCTCAGCAGTTGCAACTGCCCAGGGCCAGCAGCGTCCGCCAGGTCAAGGGTCATTGGCAGGCCGGGGGTACGCCCGGCTTTTTTCAACTCGGACAAACGCATCAGCGGTTCTCCTTGTGGCTACGCCGCGCGGTCAAGCGCTGGTGCCAGGTGGCGAGCAGCGCGCTGTCCTCAGGCTGTTCGAGGTACGCCGCCAGGAGTTGGCGCACCTGCTCATCCGACCACTGCGGTGCACGGCGCAACAGCGGCTCCAGGTCCTTGACCCGATCCCGCCAGCCGAACAACAGCGGACGGGTTTTCTCCAGGTCGATCAGCTGCGCGGCGTAACCGTCGCCCGTCGCCTGCAGGAAAATATGCTTGGGATAAAAACAGCCGTGCACCTGGCCAACGCTGTGCAGCCGCCGAGCCAACTGGCCGCTGGCTTGCAGGATGGCGCGGTGCTGGGCATCGCTCAGTGAAGGCCACTGCTCCAGCAATGACTCCAGGTCATTCCAGCCGTCCAGGGCGCGCGTCAGCAACATCGCGCGATGCTCGCCATTGACCTTGCGCTGGCCGAAAAACGCCGCCTGCAGGGCCGGGATCCCCAACTGGCGATAGCGGCTGATATTGCGAAATTCGCGGGCAAAACTTGGCTCGCCAAACGGGCGATGCAGGGTGCGCGTCAGGTAGTCGCTCTGGCGCTTGAGGTAATACCCCTGGCCATCGAGCTCCAGGCGAAACACGCTGCTCCAGCCGCCCCGGCTGGTGTTCGGCTCATCCACCGCGTCCAATTGCTTGGCCCACAGGGCGTCGAAAGTCGCGAGGCCGTTGCGCTCAAGTAAAGCGCGGTCGTCGGCCGCCAGGAAATCACTCATTCGCGTCCCTCGAAAAACTTCACCACATGGCGAATTCGCTGTTTATCCGACGCCGTCAGATGCGAGCGTTGGCGGTATTGCATGTAGAAGCGCAGGCGCTGGGTGGCCGACAGGTGATATTTGGCCACCTTATCCAGGCAGGCCAGGTCCTTGGTGATGCGGTACTTGAGCCAGAAACCGCGCCAGAAATCACCGTTGGGACAGTCGATCAAATACAGCGTCTGCTGGTCGTCGATCAGCAGGTTGCGCCACTTCAAGTCGTTATGGGTGAAGCGATGATCATGCATGGTGCGCGTGTATTCGGCGAGCTGGCGACTCACGGCATCGACCCACTTGGGGTCCTTGAGGCGCGCATCGTTGCGCTCGGCCAGCACCGACAAATCTTCGGTCTTGGGCAACTCGCGGGTGATCATCGCCCCCCGGGCGTAGGCCAGGCCCTTGCGTTCCAGGCCCCAGGCCACCACGTCGGCGGTGGGAATGCCCCACTTGGCGAAGCGCTTGAGGTTCTGCCACTCGGACTTCACCCGTGGCTTGCCCAGGTAGCGCCGCAGCCCCTTGCCGGCCCCGACATAGCGCTTCACGTAATAATTGACCCCACCGCGCTCCACGCGGATCACCTCCGAGAGGGGGTCGCGGGTCAGGCGCTCGCCTTGCAAGGCGAACACTGCTGCAAGGCTTCCGAAATCATCCGCCAGGGCGGCGTAAGCAGGTTCCAGGTTCCAACCCGCCATCAGAGCGCATCCCCGTAGCGTTGTTTGCGTGCATACAGCTTGTCGGCCTTGCGCTGTATCAGGCTCAGGGACGCCGATTGCTCAGCCAGGATCTGGCGCAGCGGCTGGCGGAAGTAACCCTTGAGGAAACGCAGCTTGTCGCGCCGCGTCAGGCCAATCTCCAGCGCCGAGTAATACAACGCCGACAGGTCCTTGTCGCGCCAGCGCATCGGCAGATGGGCACGCAGTTGGGCACGGTGCAGGTCGATGACGGAAAGCTTGATGTTGTGCGCGTCAATCGGCTGCGCGGTGTCCAGCAGGAAATGGCAGAGGTAGCAGTCGCGATGGTTCACGCCGCCACGGTGCATGTCGCCGACCATCCGCGCCAGTTCGGCGGTGAGGGCATGACGCAGTGCAGGTGCCGGGGGTTCGGCGACCCAGTTGACGGTCAGGTCTTCCAGGCTGAGGGTCGGTGCCAGTTCTTCGGTGATGATGAACGAATGCTGGTCCGCCGGGTTGCTGCCTTTTTCGCCGAAGGCTACGCCGGTCATGGTCGGTACGCCGAGGGCCTGCAGGCGATGGATGGCGGCCCATTCAAGGCCCGCCCCCAGTACCGGCAACTTGGCGGTGATCAGGTTCTTGAAGATCTCCCCCCAGCCAATGCCACGGTGGATTTTCACGAAATACGGACGGCCGTCGACCTCGGTGCGCAACGTGCGACGGGCCGCCAGCTCGCGAAATACCTGGCCTTGCAGTTTCTCGACTTCGGCGAAGGCGTCACGCCCAGCCCAGAGGGTCTTGAACGGTTCGGCAAGTATCAACTTCATCGTTTTGGCTCCGCCAGAATCACATCCGCCGCGTGCTGCGGCATGCTGTAGAGGTCGGCAGTCTCGGCGAACGCCAACCCGTTGCGACCCCAGGCCATGCGCTGTGCAGAATCGCTGAGCATCTGCGCCAGGTACTGGTTGAGTTGGGCTTGTTCAAACGGCTCATCCAGCACCAGGCCACTGTCGGCTTCGGCGATGTAATGGGCATAACCACACACCGCCGAGACCAGCACCGGCAGCCCGGCCACCAGGGCTTCGAGCAGCACGGTCCCGGTATTTTCGTTGTACGCCGGGTGGATCAACAGGTCGGCGCCCAGCAGGAAGCGCGGAATATCACTGCGCCCCTTGAGGAATTGCACGTTGTCGCCCAAGCCCAGGGTGGCGCTCTGCAATTGGAATACTTTGGGGTCGTCCTGGCCGATTACAAACAGGCGCGTGCGTTTTTTCAGCTCTGCCGGCAGTGCGGCCAGGGCCTTGAGGCTGCGGTCGACCCCCTTGGTCTTGAAGCCGGAGCCAATTTGCACCAGCAGCAGTTCGTCATCGGTCAGGTTGAATTCCTTGCGGAACCCTGCGCGGATCTCGGCGGCATTCGGCGGTGCGCGGCGGTCCTGGGCAATGCCCGGTGGCAACAGGTGGAAGCGCTGCAGCGGCGTGTCGTAATGCTTGATGAACAAGGGTTGCTGCACTTCGGAGATCATCAGGATCTCGGTCTTGGCATCCTTGGCAAACACCGCGCGTTCGTACTCGGCAAAGTGGCGGTAGCGACCGAAGCTGCGGTACAGCGAATGGCGCAGGTTTTGTGCCTTGTCTTCAAAGCAGCCATCGGCGGCGTAATACACATCCAGGCCGGGCATCTTGTTGAAACCGATCAGGCGGTCTACCGGGCGCTTGGCCAGGTCGGCTTCCATCCAGGCGCTGAGCTTTTCGTTGCGCCGATGATTGAAGAACGCCTTGACCGGCGCCACCAGCACCTCGAAGCCCGGTGGGATGTCGCCTTCCCAGATCAGCGTGTAGACACGGATCTGGTGGCCGCGCTGCTGGCATTCCAGGGCGATGCGCATGAAATCCCGTTGCAGGCCGCCGAAGGGGAAATATTTGTACAGAACAAAAGCCAGTTGCATCAGTGCAGCTCCTCAGCCAATAACAACGTGCTTAGCCGGGTTGCCACACGCTCAGGGTTCAGGCGCGTGAAGCACAGGGGCGACTCGCGCTTGATGTCGAACCGACGCAGGTCGTCGGCCGTGGGTTGATAGGTGCATTGTTTTTGCAGGCACGGCGCGCACGGGAAATCACTGGCCAGGTGAATCTGGCCTTTGCCATAGGCGCCGGTCAGGCCGGGATTAGTCGGCCCGAACAGGGAAATGGTCGGCACATCCAGCGCGGCCGCCAGGTGACCGAGGCCGGTGTCGACCGCCACACAGGCACGGGCACTGGCCAACACACGGGCGACGCCGGCCAGGTTCAACCTGGGCAGCACTTCGGCGTGTTGCAGGCCCTGGGCCAGGCGTTCGGCCCGCGCCTTTTCGATGGCGTTGCCCCAGGGTAACTTCACGTCCACCCCCAGGCGCCCCATGCGCTCGGCCAGCTCACGCCAGTAGGCTTCGGGCCAGTGCTTGGTGTCCCAGGTGGTGCCGTGCAGCAGCAATACGAAGGGTTTTTTCGGCGGCAGGCCGAGCAGTTTGTCGACGCTCAGGCCGTAGTCGCCCAAGCCCTTGGGCAGGTCGTAACCGAGTGCCACGGCAAACAGCTGGCGCAGGCGTTCCACCGCGTGCTGCCCGCGGGCCACGGCCAGGCGCCGGGAATAGAAGCGCGCCGCAATCGGTTCACGGGCGGAGTTTTTGTCGAAACCGGCCACTGGCGCGCGCACGTAACGGGTCAGCCAGGCGCTTTTGAGCAGGCCCTGGGCATCGATCACCAGGTCGTATTTGGTCGACTGGATGCGCTGTTTGAAGCGTCGCCATTCACCACTCTTGAGGGTCTGCCAGATATTTTTGCGCCAGCGGCGGATCGCCACCGGGATCACTTTGTCGACGGCCGGATGCCAGGTGGGGATTTCGGCGAAGCCTTCTTCCACCACCCAGTCGAATTGAATACCGGGGATCGCCCGCGCAGCGTCGGTCAATGCCGGCAAGGCGTGGATCACGTCGCCCAGGGATGAGGTCTTGATTACCAGTACCCGCAACTCAGTGAACCTCGACCACAGAGCCCTGCAACCGCTGCAAGGCATCGCTCACCGGCTGCGGCAGCAACTGGCGCAGGCAGTTGTAGTGACCGAAACGGCAGGTGCGCTCAAAGCACGGGCTGCAATCCAGACCCAGGCGTACCACTTCGACCTGGTCGGCCAACGGTGGGGTAAAGCCTGGGGACGTAGAACCATACACCGCCACCAGCGGGCGATTCAGCGCCGCCGCCACGTGCATCAACCCGGAGTCGTTGGACACCACGGCATCCGCGCAGGAGAGCAGATCGATGGCCTCGGCCAACGACGTGTCGCCACTGAGGTTCACCGCTTCCTCGCGCAGGCCGGGGATCAGGCGCTGGCGAATATCTTCGCCCACCCCATGGTCGTTTTTCGAACCGAACAGCCACACCTGCCAGCCTTCGCGAATTTTCATCTCGGCGACCTTGGCGTAGTGCTCCGACGGCCAGCGCTTGGACTCGCCAAACTCGGCGCCAGGGCACAGCGCCAGCACCGGACGGTCAAGGGCCAGGCCGAACTTGGCCAGGGCTGCGTCGCGGGTCACTGGGTCGATCCGCAGGCGCGGGCGCGGGTACGGCGTCGGCAACTCGGCGCCGGGCGCGTAGGCCAGGGCCATGAAACGCTCGATCATCAGGGGGTAGCGCGCCTTGTCGAGCTTGCGCACGTCGTTAAGCAGGCCGTAGCGAAACTCGCCGCGCCAGCCGGTACGTTTCGGGATGCCGGCAAAAAACGGCACCAGGGCCGACTTCATCGAGTTGGGCAACAGGATCGCCTGGTCATACTGGCCGGCCAGGGATTTGCCGATACGACGGCGAGTCGCCAACTCGAGGGCACCGTGGCCGAGCGGGAAGCTCAGGGCCTTGCGCACCTCGGGCATGCGCTCGAGGATCGGCCGGCTCCACTCAGGGGCGAGCACATCGATTTGGCAGTCGGGATGACGTTGTTTCAGGCACTGGAACAGTGTCTGTGCCATCACCATGTCACCGACCCAACTGGGCCCAACGATCAGAATATTCATTTAGTTTCCACAAACGATGCGGGGAGGCTTATGCCTCCCCGCCCTAATAGTGTTTCAGCTCAACCCCAGCTCCTGCCAGACTCGCATCACCTGGCGCCGTTCGTCGGCGAACTGATCCCCGGTCACCGTGCCGGCCTCGTTCTGCAAGGCCTGGCGATGCGCGGCGGAACGGTAGGCTTTATACACCTCGCGCAGCAAATGGGCATCGGCGGCAGGCATCAACCCTACCTGCTCCAAGCCCTCCAGAATGCGGATATTGTCGGTGTAGCGCAGCAACGATGGATGTTGCGCAGACCACGCCAAAGCGGCGTATTGCACCATAAATTCAATATCCACGATACCTCCAGCGTCCTGCTTGAGGTCGAACACCACCGTGGGTTCGAAGGCATTGGCGCCGGTACCGGCCACCGTCGACTTGGTCCCCAGGTTGTCACGCATCTTGGCGCGCATCTCGCTGACCTCCTGGCGCAGCTTCACCAGGTCCCGTTCACGCCCCAGCACCTTGGCCCGCACTTGCTCGAAGGCCTGGCCGACATCCGGGCTGCCCACCAGCACCCGCGCACGTATCAGCGCCTGATGTTCCCAGGTCCAGGCTTCGTTTTCCTGATAGCGCGCGAACGCCCCAAGCGAACTCACCAGCAGGCCGGATGCGCCGGACGGTCGCAGGCGCATGTCTACTTCATATAGTTGGCCGGAGTTGGTCTGGGTGGTCAGCAGGTGGATGATCCGCTGGCCCAGGCGCGTAAAGAACTGCGCCCCGTCGATCGGCTTGGCACCGTCGGTTTCGGCCTGCGGGTCGCCGTCGTGGATAAACACCAGGTCCAGGTCCGAACCATGCCCCAGTTCGATACCGCCGACTTTCCCATAACCGACAATGATGAACCCAGGATCGCACAGGGTGCCGTCCAGCCGTTGCGGCGAGCCGTGGCGCGCGACGGTCTGGCGCCAGGCCAGGGCCAGCACCTGTTCGAGGATGGCTTCGGCGAGCCAGGTCAGGTAGTCGCTGACTTTCATCAAGGGCAGGCTGCCGGCGATTTCCGAGGCGGCGACGCGCAGGCGGTGGGCCAGCTTGAAGTGGCGCAAGGCTTCCATCTGCTGCTCCAAGTCATCCTCGGGAATGCGCGTGAGGCGCTCGCGCAGCTCGGCGGCGAGTTCGGGCGCCAAGGGCGGCTTGAACAGGCGACCTTCATTGAGCAACTCATCCAATAGCAGCGGAAAGCGTGTGATCTGTTCGGCGATCCACGGGCTGGCGGCGCACAGGGTCAGCAGGCGGCGCAAGGCGTCGGGGTTTTCCGTGAGCAAGACCAGGTAAGCCGAACGCCGCGCGACGGCCTCCACCAGCGGCAGTACACGTTCCAGCACCAGGTCGGGGTTGGCGTGCTCGACAGCCTGGGCCAGCAGGCGCGGGATAAACGCATCCAGGCGCTCGCGACCCAGGCGCTGCATGGCACGCAGTTGCGGACTGCCGCGCAGGCCGGCCAAGGCTTTGAGGGCCTTGGGAGCGTCGCTGAAACCGCCTTCGGCGAGCTGGCGGCAGGCGGCGTCTTCATCCTGGGACTCTTCCCACAGCGGCAGCCATTCTCCGCCGACGACCAATTCGCTCTCTTCGCCTTCTTCTTCATCCGGGTCGGCAATCACCTGGCGGAAATGCCAATCCACGCGACCACGCCAATACATCAAGCGCGCATGGAAGGTGGCCCAATCGGAAAACCCGAGCATAAAGGCAATGCGCGCCTGGTCTTCGGGGCTGTCCGGGAGCATTTGCGTCTGACGGTCGGCAATCGCCTGGATCGCGTGTTCGGTGTAACGCAGGAATTCATAGCCATTGCGTAACTCGGCGATCACCGCCGGTGGCAGGTAGCCCTGGCCTTCCAGGGTGCCGAGGACCTTGAGCAACGGCCGCTGCTGCAGGCTGAGGTCGCGACCACCGTGGATCAACTGGAACGCCTGGGCAATAAACTCCACTTCACGGATGCCGCCCGAGCCCAGTTTGATGTTTTCGGCCATGCCCTTGCGCCGCACCTCCTGCTGGATCAGCTGCTTCATGGTGCGCAGCGCTTCGATGGCGGAAAAGTCCAGGTAACGGCGATAGACGAACGGACGCAGCATATCCAGCAGTTGCGCGCCGGCCACCTGGTCGCCAGCCACCACCCGCGCCTTGATCATGGCGTAGCGTTCCCAGTCGCGGCCCTGGTCCTGGTAGTACTGCTCCAGCGCATTGAAGCTGAGCACCAAGGCGCCGGCCGAACCGTAGGGGCGCAGGCGCATATCGACGCGAAAGACAAAACCGTCGACGGTCATCGGGTCGAGAGCCTTGATCAATTTTTGACCAAGCCGGATAAAAAATTCCTGGTTATCCAGGGCGCGCTTGACGCCCACCGTCTCACCGCCTTCGGGGTAGGCGAAGATCAGGTCGATATCCGATGACAGGTTCAGCTCCACCGCACCGAGCTTGCCCATGCCGAGGATCACCATTTGCTGGGCCTCACCACTGCGCCGGCCGGTCGGCGTGCCGAACTGCACGCAGTGACGCTGGTACAGCCATTGGTAGGCCTGGTCGATGCTGGCGTCGGCCATGTCGGAAAGGTCGCGGCAGGTTTGCACCAGGTCGGCCTGGCGAGTCAGGTCGCGCCAGATGATGCGCACTTGCTGGCGGGTACGCTGGCGACGCAAGACGCGGCCCAGTTCATCTTCTGTTTCAGCTTGTTGCACCGCACCGGCAATCTGCCCGCACAGCTCGCCCGGCGCAAAGCCGCGGTCCAGTTCGCCCCATGCCACCAGTTCCAGCAACATCAAAGGGTCACGAACACTCTGTTCAATCACAAAGTCACTGGCGGCGCACACCCGGGCGAAGTCGGCCCACCGTTGCGGCGTCCACGCAGAAAGGCCATGATCGTCATCCAGCGCGGCCACTGCGTCACGAAATGACTGCTCGGCCCGGCTGGCAAATGGCAAGAGAATGGCCGGTAGTTCGGCCAGCGTTGGAAGGCTCATGGTCTATCCTTGATCGGCGCGTAAACGGCTTGTTGCTGTGAACGCAGGCAGCGCGCTCGATGGAGGACTGTCGAACAAAAGTTAGAAATAGCTGAAAAAACATTAATTTTGGCAGGCAACATTAAACTTCTACCTTTTCTTGTTCGCAAAAGATCAACAATAACGATTATGCTCACCGATCAGACCGAGCAATCCGCTCAGTCTTGTGTAGTTTTACTACTCGTATATACATTCGAAAGGCTGAAATGGCCGACGATTTGTAGTAAAACTACAGGACGCCGAAGCAACCTTCGGCCATCCAAGAATTTATGTCGTCTGCCCACAAGGCCAGTCGCAAACTTCAGGCAACCGATTCTGGTAGCCTTTCCGCCCTGGAGCAAGCCATGCAAGACCTCGATCCCGTCGAAACCCAGGAATGGCTGGACGCCCTGGAATCGGTTCTCGACAAAGAAGGCGAAGACCGTGCTCACTACCTGATGACCCGTATGGGCGAACTCGCGACCCGCAGCGGCTCGCAACTGCCCTACGCCATCACCACGCCGTACCGCAACACCATCCCCGTTACCCACGAAGCACGCATGCCTGGCGACCTGTTCATGGAACGCCGCATTCGCTCGCTGGTACGTTGGAACGCCATGGCGATGGTAATGCGCACGAACTTGAAAGATTCTGACCTGGGCGGTCACATCTCCAGCTTCGCTTCCAGCGCCACCCTGTATGACATCGGCTTCAACTACTTCTTCCAGGCCCCGACCGAAGAACACGGCGGCGACCTGATCTACTTCCAGGGCCACACCTCGCCAGGCGTCTACGCCCGTGCGTTCATGGAAGGCCGCATCACCGAAGAACACATGAACAACTTCCGCCAGGAAGTGGACGGTAACGGCCTGTCGTCGTACCCGCACCCGTGGCTGATGCCAGATTTCTGGCAGTTCCCGACTGTATCCATGGGCCTGGGCCCGATCCAGGCGATCTACCAGGCACGTTTCATGAAGTACCTGGAAGCCCGTGGCTTCATCCCGGCAGGCAAGCAGAAAGTCTGGTGCTTCCTGGGCGACGGCGAGTGTGACGAGCCGGAATCCCTGGGTGCCATCTCCCTGGCCGGCCGCGAGAAGCTGGACAACCTGATCTTCGTCATCAACTGCAACCTGCAGCGCCTCGACGGCCCGGTTCGCGGCAACGGCAAGATCATCCAGGAACTCGAAGGCGTGTTCCGTGGTGCCCAATGGAACGTGACCAAAGTCATCTGGGGCCGTTTCTGGGACCCACTGCTGGCCAAGGACGTCGACGGCATCCTGCAACGTCGCATGGACGAAGTCATCGACGGCGAGTACCAGAACTACAAGGCCAAAGACGGCGCATTCGTGCGTGAGCACTTCTTCAACACGCCTGAACTCAAGGCGATGGTTGAAGACCTGTCCGACGACGAGATCTGGAAACTCAACCGTGGCGGCCACGACCCGTACAAGGTCTACGCGGCGTACCACGAAGCGGTCAACCACAAGGAACAACCCACCGTCATCCTGGCCAAGACCATCAAGGGTTATGGCACCGGTGCCGGCGAAGCGAAAAACACTGCGCACAACACCAAGAAAGTCGATGTCGACAGCCTGAAGTTGTTCCGCGACCGCTTCGACATTCCCGTCAAAGACGAAGAGCTGGAAAACCTGCCGTTCTTCAAGCCGGAGCCGAACAGCGCCGAAGCCCGCTACCTGAGCGAGCGTCGTGCCGCACTGGGTGGCTTCGTGCCACAGCGCCGCGTCAAGAGCTTCACCATCCCGACACCGCCACTGGATACCCTCAAGGCAATCCTGGACGGCTCGGGCGACCGTGAAATCTCCACCACCATGGCCTTCGTGCGGATCCTCGCGCAGCTGGTCAAGGACAAGGAAATCGGCTCGCGTATCGTGCCGATCATCCCGGACGAAGCCCGTACCTTCGGTATGGAAGGCATGTTCCGTCAGTTGGGCATCTACTCCTCCGTCGGCCAGCTCTACGAGCCAGTCGATAAAGACCAGGTGATGTTCTACAAGGAAGACAAGAAGGGCCAGATCCTCGAAGAAGGCATCAACGAAGCGGGCGCCATGAGCTCCTTCATCGCTGCCGGTACTTCGTACTCCAGCCACAACCAGCCAATGCTGCCGTTCTACATCTTCTACTCGATGTTCGGCTTCCAGCGTATCGGCGACCTGGCCTGGGCTGCCGGCGACAGCCGTACCCGTGGTTTCCTGATCGGCGGTACCGCCGGCCGTACCACGCTGAACGGCGAAGGCCTGCAACACGAAGACGGTCACAGCCACATCCTGGCTGCCACCATCCCGAACTGCCGCACCTTTGATCCAACCTACGGCTATGAGCTGGCGGTGATCATCCAGGACGGCATGAAGAAGATGACCGAAGAGCAGCAGGACGTTTTCTACTACATCACCGTGATGAACGAATCCTACCAGCAGCCAGCCATGCCGGCCGGCGTGGAGGAAGGCATCATCAAGGGCATGTACCTGCTCGAAGAAGACACCAAGGAAGCGGCACACCACGTGCAACTGATGGGCTCCGGCACCATCCTGCGCGAAGTGCGTGAAGCGGCGAAGATCCTGCGTGACGAGTTCAACGTCGGCGCCGACGTATGGAGCGTGACCAGCTTCAACGAACTGCGTCGCGATGGCCTGGCCGTCGAGCGCAACAACCGCCTGCACCCAGGCCAGAAGCCTGCGCAGAGCTATGTCGAAGAGTGCCTGACCGGCCGTAAGGGCCCTGTCATTGCCTCCACCGACTACATGAAGCTGTTTGCTGAACAAATTCGCCAGTGGGTCCCGTCCAAGGAATTCAAAGTCCTGGGCACCGACGGTTTCGGCCGCAGTGACAGCCGCAAGAAGCTGCGTCACTTCTTCGAAGTCGACCGTCATTTCGTGGTGTTGGCAGCCCTGGAAGCCTTGGCTGACCGTGGTGAGATCGAACCTAAGGTGGTGGCTGACGCTATCGTCAAGTTCGGGATCAACCCGGAAAAACGCAACCCACTGGACTGCTGAGGAGACTTTTTGTGAGCGAACTCATTCGCGTACCTGACATCGGCAGCGGTGAAGGTGAAGTAATCGAGCTGTTTGTGAAGGTCGGCGACACCGTCGAAGCCGACCAGAGCATCCTGACCCTGGAATCGGACAAGGCGAGCATGGAAATCCCTGCTCCCAAGGCCGGCGTGGTCAAGAGCCTGAAAGTGAAGCTGGGCGACCGCCTTAAAGAAGGCGACGAACTGCTGGAGCTGGAAATCGAAGGCGCCGCCGATGCGGCCCCTGCGGCAGCGGCTCCTGCTGCCGCTGCTGCACCTGCCCCCGCTGAAAAACCGGCGGCTGCCGAGGCTCCTGCAGCCCCGGCAGCTGCGGCTGCACCTGCCGCCGCCACTGTCCAGGACATTCATGTTCCAGACATCGGCTCGTCGGGCAAGGCCAAGATCATCGAGCTGCTGGTCAAGGTCGGCGACACCGTCGAAGCCGACCAGTCGCTGATCACCCTGGAGTCCGACAAGGCCTCGATGGAAATCCCATCGCCGGCTGCCGGCGTGGTGGAAAGCATCGCGGTCAAGCTGGAAGACGAAGTCGGCACTGGCGACTTCATCCTTAAGCTGAAAGTCCAAGGCGCTGCACCGGCTGCGGCTCCAGCACCCGCTGCCGCCCCGGCCGCCAAGGCTGAAGCCGCTCCGGCCGCCGCCGCCCCTGCACCTGCTGCAAAAGCCGAGGCCGCTCCGGCCCCGGCTGCTGCCGCACCTGCGCCAAGCGGTGCCAAGGTCCACGCAGGCCCGGCGGTTCGCCAACTGGCGCGTGAATTCGGCGTCGAGCTGAGCGCCGTATCGGCCACCGGCCCACACGGTCGGGTGCTGAAGGAAGACGTGCAGGTCTACGTCAAGGCCATGATGCAGAAAGCCAAGGAAGCTCCGGCTGCCGGCACTGCTACTGGCGGCGCGGGCATTCCACCGATCCCGGTCGTGGACTTCAGCCGCTTCGGCGAGACCGAAGAAGTGCCGATGACCCGCCTGATGCAGATCGGCGCGTCGAGCCTGCACCGCAGCTGGCTGAACATCCCGCACGTGACCCAGTTCGACCAGGCTGACATCACCGACCTCGAAGCTTTCCGCGTTGCGCAGAAAGCCGTGGCCGAGAAGGCTGGTGTAAAACTGACCGTGCTGCCACTGCTGCTCAAGGCCTGCGCGCACCTGCTCAAGGAGCTGCCGGACTTCAACAGTTCGCTGGCCCCAAGCGGCAAGGCGATCATTCGCAAGAAGTACGTGCATATCGGCTTTGCGGTCGACACCCCGGATGGCCTGCTGGTACCGGTCATCAAGAACGTCGACCAGAAGAGCCTGCTGCAACTTGCGGCCGAGGCTGCTGCGCTGGCGGCCAAGGCCCGCGACAAAAAGCTCACCGCCGACGACATGCAAGGCGCTTGCTTCACCATCTCCAGCCTCGGTCACATTGGCGGCACTGGCTTCACGCCAATCGTCAACGCGCCGGAAGTGGCGATCCTGGGCGTGTCCAAGGCCACTATCCAGCCTGTCTGGGATGGTAAAGCGTTCCAGCCGAAGCTGATGCTGCCACTGTCGTTGTCCTACGATCACCGTGTGATCAACGGCGCGGCCGCTGCGCGCTTCACCCAGCGCCTGAGCCAGCTGTTGAACGACATCCGTACCATCTTGCTGTAAGCCTCCACAGGCCTCCCGTTCACCCCGGGAGGCCTGGTTGCACCGTTTTCCGAGCGCCACGCTCGTACCTCAACCCCGCCACTTGGCGGGGCTTTTTTTTGGGCAATTGTTGGACGGGGGAAACAGGGTTGTACACCACCCATCCCCCCGATTGCAGAAATCCTCCACGCAGCCGATAACACACATATAGCACTTAGCCTTCATCCTCTCTTGTCAGCCTGTGCTGCATGATGCAACCTTGCCGCAGGCAACAGTAAAGAGGGCGCGAGCCCGGCGCCGAGTGCGTTTTTTCAAGTGAGCTTCCCCCATGAAAAGCCAACCCGATGTCGCCCGTACGGCGGCCGAGGTAGTGACGCAATTACCGGTGCCTTCGCGCCTCGGTATGCTGCGTTTCGAGCGGCTTAATGAGGCAAGCTGGGCCCTGCTGTACCTGGACCCCAATTGCGAGCGCCAATTCGGCCTGCCGGCGGTGGAGCTGTGCGCCCTGATCGGTTCTCCGTACGCCAGCCTGATGGAGCCACAGGCGCGCTATCAGCTGCATGACGCCATCCAGCAGCAACTGGCCCAGAGCCCCCACTATCTGGTGCGCTACACCTTGCACACCAGCAATGGCCCGCTGAGCGTGCTGGAAATGGGAGAAGCCTACAAACAGCACAATCGTCACCTGCTGCGTGGCTACCTGATGGTGGTCGACGGCCTCTTCAACGCCCCGCCTTCCGATGCCCCGACAACGGACCTGGAAAGCCAGAACAGCCGCCTGCAGATTGCGCTGGAACTCAACCAGCGTGCGCAACAGGAGCAATTGCAACACCTGGAGCGGGTGCGCGCCCAGCAGGAGCTGATCCTGCTGCTGGCCCGCCAGCGCTACACCACGAATAATTCGCTGCAGGAAGCCGCCGAGCTGATCACCCGTAGCGCCTGCGATATCTACCAGATCGGTTGCGCCAGTATCTGGAACCTCGAAGGCCAGCGTCTGGTACCGATCTCGGCTTACCGCCACGCCGATCAGCAGTACCATTTGCCCGAACCGATCGATGCCAGTGGCTTTCCGGACTACCTGGAAGCCCTGCAAACCAGCCGGGCCATCGATGCCACCAATGCCATGCGCGACCCGCGGACCCGGGAGATGGCCGAATCCCTGCGGGCCAAGGATGTGTACGCCATGCTCGACGCGAGCATCCGGGTGGATGGCCAGGTGGTTGGCGTGTTGTGCCTGGAGCAGACCGGCAGCCCGCGGGCCTGGCAGTCCGACGAGATCGCCTTTGCCGGCGAGCTGGCCGACCAGTTCGCCCAGGTCATCAACAACCACAACCGCCGCACCGCCACCAGCGCCTTGCACCTGTTCCAGCGCGCGGTGGAACAAAGCGCCAACGCCTTCCTGCTGGTCAATTGCGATGGCGTGGTGGAGTACGTCAACCCCAGCTTTACCGCGATCACCCAGTACAGCACCGAAGAAGTCCACGGCCACCGCCTGGCACAATTACCGGCGCTGGAGAACCTCAGCGAGCTGCTGTTCGACGCCCCTTCCAGCCTGGCCCAGAGCAACAGCTGGCAGGGCGAGTTCAAGAGCCGACGCAAGAACCTGGAACCCTACTGGGGCCAGTTGTCGATCTCCAAGGTCTACGGCGACAACCGTGAACTGACCCACTACATCGGCATCTACGAAGACATCACCCAGACCAAGCTTGCCCAGCAGCGTATCGAGCGCCTGGCCTATACCGACAACCTGACTAACCTGGGTAACCGTCCGGCGTTTATCCGCAACCTCGACGAGCGCTTTGCCCGCGACAGCGACAGCCCGATCAGCCTGCTGCTGGTGGACATCGACAACTTCAAGCGGATCAACGACAGCCTCGGCCACCAGACTGGCGACAAACTGTTGATCAGCCTGGCCCGTCGCCTGCGTAACAGCCTCAGCGCCGGCGGCAGCCTGGCACGCTTCGCCAGCAACGAGTTTGCGGTACTGCTCGACGACACTGACCTGGAGAGTGGCCAGCAGGTCGCCAGCCAGTTGTTGGCGACCCTCGACAAACCGATGTTCGTCGACAACCAATTAATCAGCGTCACCGGCTCCGTAGGCCTGGCCTGTGCGCCGCTACATGGGCGCGACCCGCAAACCCTGATGCGTAACGCCGGCCTGGCGCTGCACAAGGCCAAGGCCAACGGCAAACACCAGGTGCAGGTGTTTACCGAGGCGCTGAATGCCGAGGCCAGCTACAAGCTGTTCGTGGAAAACAACCTGCGCCGCGCCCTGACCCAGAACGAGCTGGATGTGTTCTACCAGCCCAAGCTGTGCCTGCGCAGCGGTCGCTTGCTGGGCATGGAGGCGTTGTTGCGCTGGAACCACCCGGAAAAGGGCATGATCCGCCCCGACCAATTCATCAGCGTGGCAGAAGAGACCGGGCTGATCATCCCCATCGGCAAATGGATCGCGCGCCAGGCGTGCCGCATGAGCAAACGACTCAGCGCCGCCGGCATGGGCAACTTGCAGGTGGCGATCAACCTGTCGCCCAAACAGTTTTCCGACCCGGACCTGGTGGCCTCGATTGCCGCGATCCTCAAGGAAGAAGAGCTGCCAGCCAACCTGCTGGAACTGGAACTGACCGAAGGCTTGCTGCTGGAAGCCACCGAGGACACGCGTCTGCAACTGGACCAACTGAAAAGCTTCGGCCTGACCCTGGCGATGGACGATTTCGGCACCGGCTACTCGTCGCTCAGCTACTTGAAAAAATTCCCCATCGACATCATTAAGATCGATCGCAGCTTTATCCACGAGATCCCGGACAACCAGGACGACATGGAAATCACCTCGGCCGTGATCGCCATGGCCCACAACCTCAAGCTCAAGGTCGTGGCCGAGGGCATTGAGACCTCCGAACAATTGGCATTCCTGCGTCGGCATCGTTGCGACGTCGGCCAAGGCTACCTGTTCGACCGGCCCATCCCCGGCTCAGAACTGCTCGAGAAGCTTAAACGCTACCCGCGCGGGCCAATCGCCTGACAGCGCGGTAACACTCGGGCACACTGGCGGTCTGAATTTTTACCTAACTCAATCTGACTGAGAGGACTGATCATGGTCTTGCGCTCGGAAATTCTGGTGAACAAAAACGTGCTTCCTACTCAAGAACAAGCTTTGCCTGGCCGTGAAACCCCGATGGCGCTGCCAGAGACGCACTTCGTCAACGGCAACCCACTGCTGGGCCCATTCCTCGACGACGTCGGTTTCGCAATCTTCGGCCTGGGTTGTTTCTGGGGCGCGGAACGCAAGTTCTGGCAGCGCGACGGCGTGGTCAGTACCGTGGTCGGCTACGCCGGCGGCTTCACACCGAACCCGACCTACGAAGAAGTCTGCTCGGGCCTGACCGGCCACAGCGAAGTGGTGCTGGTGGTATACGACCAGGCCAAGGTCAAATACGAAGACCTGCTGAAGATGTTCTGGGAACTGCATAACCCGACCCAGGGCATGCGCCAGGGCAATGACATCGGCAGCCAATACCGCTCGGTGATCTATGCCACTACGCCTGAACAGCTGGCGGCAGCGAAGGCCAGTGCCGAGGCCTATCAGGCCGAACTGACCAAAGCGGGCCTGGGCACTATCACCACGGAAATCGACGAAGCACCGACGGTGTACTTCGCCGAGGCCTATCACCAACAGTATCTGGCGAAGAACCCGCAGGGCTACTGCGGGATTGGCGGTACCGGCGTGACCTGCCCGATCTAAGATCAACATGAATCAAAATGTGGGAGGGGGCTTGCCCCCGATAGCGGAGCGTCAGTCGGTACATCTGTAACTGACATACCACAATCGGGGGCAAGCCCCCTCCCACATTGGTTTAGCGCCAGACGTGGTTACTCGGCAATAAGCCAATCCATCTGCCACCCACCCTGGGTCTGGCCCAGCTTCTTGGACAGCCACGGCAGCAGCTCACGCAACTCCTCCTCCAGGCCCCACGGCGGGTTGGCGATCGCCAGGCCCGAGCCGGTCAGGGTGTTGGGGGTGTCCAGCGGATGCACGAGCAACTCCACACGCAGTAACTTCGGTGCACCGGTGCCGGCCAGGTCCTGGTAGAAGCGGCGCAACATGCGCTGGTCCTTTACCGGATACCAGATCGCCGCGACCGTCTGGCGCATGCGGCCCACCGCTTCCTTGAGGGACGCCGCGCAGCGCTGCATCTCATCGAGTTGTTCGAACGGCGGGTCGATCAGCATCAACGCGCGTTTCTCCGGCACCGGCAACAGGGCTCGCGGCACGTGCCAGCCCTCGCCCAAGTGCACCTTGACCCGACGATCACCCTTCATGTTGTCCTTGAGTAACACGCCGTCTTCCGGGTGCTTTTCATTGAGCAGCACACGATCCTGGGGCCGTGTCAGGCGGCGCGCCAGCTCGGGCGAGCCGGGGTAGTAGCGCAACTGGCCGTCCGGGTTCATCTCCTGCAGTACGCGCATGTAATCGGCAGTCAGCGGCGGCAGGTCGCTCTCGCCCCACAGCCGGGCGATGCCTTCCAGGTACTCACCCGTGCGGTTGGCCTGGTCGCCCTGCAAGTCGTACAGGCCAATGCCGGCATGGGTGTCGAGATAGGCGAACGGCTGCTCCTTGCGCGACATCAGGGCGATGAGGCGGGTCAAGGTCAGGTGTTTGAAGACATCGGCATGGTTGCCGGCGTGAAAGGCGTGACGATAATTCATGGTTGCTCCTGCGCAGGGGGCGAAGTTTACCTTCTACCGGGGCAAAGGTGCAGGGCCGCATGCCAGGCGGTGCTTATGCCGCAAATACAGGACAACCGCTGAAAACAATCTAATCCCTACACGGTGTACGGGCTTGCCCACGATGTAGGCGGCGCGGTATTACCTGCACTGCGCGATGGGGCCATCACCGGCAAGCCAGCGCCCACTCTCCAAGGAGGTCAATAACAATTATGAAAGACGCCACCCTCGCACTGCACCACGGTTTCAAATCGGACCCGACCACCAAGGCCGTTGCCGTACCGATCTACCAGAACGTCGCCTTTGAATTCGATAACGCCCAGCATGGCGCCGACCTGTTCAACCTGGATGTGCCCGGCAACATCTACACGCGGATCATGAACCCGACCAACGATGTACTGGAGCAGCGCATGGCCGCACTGGAAGGCGGCATCGCCGCCCTGGCGGTCTCCGCCGGCAGCGCGGCAATCCACTATGCGATCCAGACCCTGACCCGTACCGGCGACAATATCGTCACCACCCCGCAACTCTATGGCGGCACCTACACCCTGTTCGCCCACCTGCTACCGAGCTTTGGCGTCGACGTGCGCTTCGCACGCAACGACTCTGCCGAAGCCATCGCCGAGCTGATCGATGACAATACCAAGCTGGTGTACTGCGAAAGCATCGGCAACCCGGCGGGTAATATCATCGACCTCGAAGCCCTGGCCAACGTCGCCCACGCCCGCGGCGTGCCGCTGATGGTGGACAACACCGTGGCCACGCCGATCCTGTGCAAGCCGATCCAGTTCGGCGCCGATATCGTCGTGCACTCGGTGACCAAATATGTCGGCGGGCATGGCAATTCCCTCGGCGGCGTGATCGTCGACAGTGGCACGTTCCCGTGGACGAAATACCCGGAAAAATTCCCCGGCCTCAACCAGCCCGAGCCGGCTTACCACGGTGTGGTCTACACCGAGAAATTCGGCCCTGCCGCCTTTATCGCCCGCGCACGCACCGTGCCCCTGCGCAATACCGGCGCGGCGCTCGCCCCCATGAATGCCTTCCTGTTGCTGCAAGGCCTGGAGACCCTCGCCCTGCGTATGGAACGCCACACCGAGAACGCCCTGAAGATCGCACAGTTCCTGCAACACCACGTCGAGGTCGAATGGGTCAGCTATGCCGGCCTGCCGGACCACCCGCACTACGCGCTGGCGCAGAAATACATGCAGGGCAAGCCGTCGGCGATCCTGTCCTTCGGCTTGAAGGGCGGCTACGACGCCGGCGTGCGCTTCTACGATGCGCTGCAAATTTTCAAGCGCCTGGTCAATATCGGCGATGCCAAGTCCCTGGCCTGCCATCCGGCCTCCACCACCCATCGACAGATGAACGAACAGGAACAGGCCAAGGCCGGCGTGAAGCCAGAAATGATTCGGTTGTCAGTGGGCATTGAGGCGATCGAAGACCTGATCGATGATTTGCAACAGGCGCTGGCGTCAGCCCGACTCTAAGGCCAGGTAATCGACCAGTGCCGCCGGGGTTGCGTGCGGCATACGTACGAAATAGGCGACCTTGTGCCTCAAGGTCGCAGCCGCAAAGGCCCCATGCAAATCGGGCCGCTCCTCCTCCAGCCATTGCAGCAGGTTTTCCACCTGGGTGACGCTGGAGTGATCGGCCAGGGCCTGGAGTACTGCCTCCGACATCGCCCACCACGGGCTGCTTTTGGCCGGCCCTGCTCCGCTGCTTGCCAGCGCATGCAGCTCACCGTTGATCCAGCAACGATGAAACACCGGCAACATCGCCTTCGCCTCCGAACCCATCGCTTGCAGCATCGGCAGCAGGTAAGTCCCGTCCCAAAAGCGGAAGAACACTGCTTGCCCATCCGGCATCAGCACTTTGGTCAGGCTGCGCAAATGCGCCACGACGGTGGGTAACGGACAGGTGGACACCGCCAACCAGCCCCAATCGCGGCCCTCGCACTCAGCCGCCCAATCCAGAAATGCGCTGTCCACGGCAACCACTGCGGCATGGGGCATCACCGGTTCCCATTGAGCGTATTCGGTTCCAGCCCAGATCGCCTCGGGGGGTTGCTCTCCCGACTCGCGCCAGGCTGCAACGGGGCAATAATCGCTGGCGCTGCCCAACACGGCAAACAATTGCTCCCCTGGCTGCAGGGGGTCACGCTTCAGCCATTCGCGGGGGGCAATCACAGGGCACCGCCATGGGTCGTGGTGCAGACGCCATTCTTGCATCGCTCACATTCCGCGCAAAATGGTGCGCTGCGCTTGAAATTGAGTACCTGCGCCATGCCCAGCAACACCGGGGGAACCGCGGGCACACTCGCCGGCGCGGCACTGAGTTGAATCGGCGCACTGCTGAAAATCCCCGCCGCCGATACCGTGATCGAATGCCCTCCCGCCTGCAGCGTGATACTTCCCGCTGCGTCCACCGTAACCCGCTGCCCCGCGTTGAACGCCATGTCCTGGCCGGCCTGCAGACGGAAGTCGTGCAGCACCTGCTGGCGCCAGTCACGCTCGGCGCGCAGGTAGATTTCCTCGGCACCTTTGCGGTCCTCGATGCACAGCTCGTTGTACCCACCCCCACCGGGGCTGCTCTGGCTGCGGAAGATGCTGCGGGTCTTGTCAGCCGGCAACGTCAGCGGCACGGGCGTCACCGCATTGGGCACGCAGCCCATCACCATCGGCATGTCGACGTCACCATTGACGAACCCGACCAACACCTCCATGCCGACCCGCGGGATCAACATCGAACCATAGCGCTGATGGGCCCAACCACTGGCCACCCGCAGCCAGCAACTGGAGTGTTCGTCGTGCTGCCCGGCGCGGTCCCACGCCATTTGCACCTTGACCCGCCCCAAGGCGTCACAATGGACCTCGCTGCCACCGGGGCCGGTCACCACGGCATTCTGGTAACCGGCGACCAACGTACGAGCCTGCGGCAAAGGTGGACGAAACGTGACATCCCAGGGGGCGGCGACAAAGTCGTTGCGATAGCCCTGGCGAAACTCAGCGCCCGGCACTTGCGTCACCGAGTCCTCCAGCACCTGGGGCTGCAACCCCTCGTGGGTAACGGCCGTCACCAGCCACAAATCATTCCACTCCTCACGGGGGTGACCGGCGAGCCGTAGAAACTGGCCACAGAGCATGGCCGACTGATCGCTGCTGCCATGAGCCAGGCGATGATCACAGCGGTGACGTTCCAAGGCGCGCTGCGCGAGGTACTTGCCATGGGAACGGTCGCTGAAGCGGCCCGGATAGCGCTGCTCTTCAAGGCGTGGGAACTGCTCCCCGGCCACCGCACTTTCCAATGTCACATTCGGCTTGGAAAAGTCGTAGTCGCGCAGGCTGACCGCCGTGGTGCGCGCCTGGACTCTTACGGTAAAGCGCTTGATCGCCGGCGTATCCGCCACCATTCCCGAACCGGGGTGATAGGGCGTGGCCTGCTCGGCCTGGGCAAATACCGTCTGGTCGTCACCAAACACCAGCAAGTGCCTGTCCGGCGAATGCTGGAAGTGATAGTGAATACCCACCTCGGCGCACAAGCGCTGTACGAACGCCAGATCGGTCTCATCAAACTGCACGCAATACTCCCGCTCAGGGTATTTGCCACTCAGGCGAAACTCGAAGGTATCGCCCTGGCACCCCTGCCCTTCCAGCACCAGCGAAATGATCTGCGGCACCGTCTTACCCTGGAAAATACGTTGATGACTGCTGTGTTGCAGGTAAGCCAGCTGCGGCACCAGGCGCAACTGATAGCGGGTCAGGCGCCGGCCGGCGTCGCCTTGGGCGGCGAGATAAACCAGGCCATGGATACCGTGGCCCTGGGGGGCGAACCCCAGAAACGCCTCGCGATGCATCAGGCTTTCCAAGTCAAGGTCCGGCTGCTCGCCCACCACTTCAAGATCAAAGCAATAGGGCTGGCTCAGGGTTTCCTGACCTTTGAAGCTGTAGACCTTGAGATCACTGGCAACCCCATCCAGGGTCAGGGTGAAGGCACTTTGATTGGCAGGAGCGAACATCCGGTGTTTCTCTGCAAAGGGTGGGCGAGCGATTTTGCACCAGCCCCACACCCCACTGGGCATGCTTCAGGCAAATCAGTAAATCCCTACAACTGAGCGTCTGGGTTTTCTTAGAGCCGAACGAATCGCAGGCCAAAAAAAGGCCCGCCATCCGAAGGAGGCGGGCCTTTCTCAACTCAACGAGTGCTCAGCACTCGGCGAATTACTTGTTGAGGTTGTAGTCTTTTTCCGCTGCATCAAAACGCTCGACCATACCGGCAGTCGGTGCGCCCAGCTTGCTGACGATGTAGATCGCCAGGCTGGCAAAGATGAAGCCTGGAATGATTTCGTACAGGCCCAGTAACGCGAAATGCTTCCACACGATCACCGTAATCGCGCCGACCAGGATACCGGCCAGTGCGCCGTTACGGGTCATGTGTTTCCAGATCACCGAGATCAGCACCACAGGGCCGAATGCCGCACCGAAACCGGCCCAGGCATAACTGACCAGGCCGAGGACACGGTTGTTCGGGTTGGCGGCCATGGCGATGGCGATCAAGGCCACCAGCAGCACCATGGCGCGACCGACCCACACCAGTTCAACCTGGGAGGCGTTCTTGCGCAGGAAAGTCTTGTAGAAGTCTTCGGTCAGGGCGCTGGAGCACACCAGCAACTGGCAGCTCAGGGTACTCATCACCGCCGCCAGGATGGCTGACAGCAGCACACCCGCGATCCAGGGGTTGAACAGCAGCTTGGCCAGCTCGATGAACACACGCTCGTGGTTCTCATTGACCGGGCCGGCCACTTCCGGGTGCGCCGAGAAGTAAGCAATACCGAAGAAGCCTACGGCGACGGTGCCGCCCAGGCACAGGATCATCCAGGTCATGGAGATGCGTCGTGCGTTGGCGATCGACTTCACCGAGTCCGCCGCCATGAAACGCGCGAGGATATGCGGCTGGCCGAAATAACCCAGGCCCCAGCCCATCAGCGAAATGACGCCGATGAAGGTGGTGTTTTTCAGCATGTTGAAGTTGTCGGGGTTCTTCGCTTCGATCGCCAGGAAGGTGGTATCGACGCCACCGGTGGCCAACAGCACGATGATCGGCGTCAGGATCAGCGCGAAGATCATCAGGGTGGCTTGTACGGTGTCGGTCCAGCTCACCGCCAGGAAACCACCGACGAAGGTGTAGGCAATCGTCGCCGCAGCACCCGCCCACAAGGCCGTCTCGTAGGACATCCCAAAGGTGCTTTCGAACAGACGGGCACCGGCCACGATGCCGGAGGCGCAATAGATGGTGAAGAACACCAGGATCACCACCGCGGAGATGATCCGCAGCAGGCCACTCTTGTCTTCGAAACGGCTGGAGAAGTAGTCCGGCAGGGTCAAGGCGTCGCCGTTATGTTCGGTCTGTACCCGCAGGCGACCGGCCACGAACAGCCAGTTGAGGTAGGCACCGACGATCAGGCCGATGGCGATCCAGCTTTCCGACAGGCCGGACATGTAGATTGCGCCCGGCAAGCCCATCAACAACCAGCCACTCATGTCGGAAGCTCCGGCCGACAAGGCCGTCACCACGCTACCGAGGCTGCGGCCGCCCAGGATGTAATCGGAAAGGTTGTTGGTGGAGCGATAGGCCATGAGGCCGATCAGTACCATTGCTGCGATGTAGATCACAAACGTGATCAGGGTGGGATTGCTAACGCTCATTAGAGTGACGCCCTGGCTTTGTTTTTATGTAGCGACGGTCTGTCGGACGGCCACCCGTGGATAGTGGGGTAGACGAACCGGCGTGCCGTGCATTTATGACTGGCGTTTCCCCAGGAAAGCCGCCAGCCGATGAACCGAACCCTGAAGGCGGTTGCACCTTGGGCGCGAATGCTATTCAACAAAGCAAATAAGGTGCAACCAGTTTCTGGGGAATAAGTTGCACCCAGGTGTAAATTCGAGAAAACAGCGTGTTTTTGCTCCTTTTCGGAGCAAGAACAGCCGATCTCAGAAGAAAATGCACCAATACCAAGCCGATTCCGTCGAAGGCCGGTTTTTTTCCGATGAAGCATCGAAAATTTCCTGAACAAAAAGGGTTGCACCCGGTTGCACCTCTTCATGCGCAAAGCTAATCTTGCCGCCAGCTGATGCCACTCGGTAGTGGCACCCATGAGGATAAGAAAATGGCTACGACCACCCTTGGGGTCAAACTCGACGACCCGACCCGCGAGCGCCTGAAGGCCGCCGCGACCTCCATTGATCGCACGCCGCACTGGCTGATCAAGCAGGCGATTTTCAATTACCTGGAGAAACTCGAGGGTGGTGCAACCCTGACCGAGCTCAATGGCTTGAGCAGCAAGGATGCCGATGATGCCGGTGAGGTTCAGGCCGACCACGCCCACCAATGCTTCCTGGAGTTCGCCGAGAGCATCCTGCCGCAATCGGTACTGCGCGCCTCGATCACCGCCGCTTACCGTCGCCCCGAGCCAGAAGTGGTGCCGATGCTCATCGAGCAGGCTCGCCTGCCAGCGCAGATGGCCGAAGCCACCAACAAGCTGGCCGCTTCGATTGCCGAAAAACTGCGCAACCAGAAGAGCGCCGGCGGCCGTGCCGGTATTGTCCAGGGCCTGTTGCAGGAGTTTTCCCTGTCATCCCAGGAAGGCGTGGCACTGATGTGCCTGGCCGAAGCGCTGCTGCGCATCCCGGACAAAGGCACGCGTGACGCGCTGATCCGCGACAAGATCAGCACCGGCAACTGGCAGCCGCACCTGGGCAACAGCCCGTCGCTGTTCGTCAATGCCGCCACCTGGGGCTTGCTGCTGACCGGGAAACTGGTCGCCACCCACAACGAAGCCGGCCTCACCTCGTCCCTGAGCCGCATCATCGGCAAGAGCGGCGAGCCGATGATCCGCAAGGGCGTCGACATGGCCATGCGCCTGATGGGCGAACAATTTGTCACCGGCGAAACCATCGCCGAAGCCCTGGCCAATGCGAGCAAGTTCGAAGCCAAGGGTTTCCGCTATTCCTATGACATGCTCGGTGAAGCCGCACTGACCGAACACGATGCGCAGAAATACCTCGCGTCGTACGAACAAGCCATTCATTCCATCGGCAAAGCGTCCCATGGTCGCGGGATTTATGAAGGCCCGGGCATCTCCATCAAGTTGTCGGCACTGCACCCGCGCTACAGCCGCGCGCAGTACGAACGCGTGATGGACGAGCTGTACCCGCGCCTGCTGTCCCTGACCCTGCTGGCCAAGCAATACGATATCGGCCTGAACATCGACGCCGAGGAAGCCGACCGCCTGGAGCTGTCCCTGGACCTGCTCGAACGCCTGTGCTTCGAGCCGCAACTGACCGGCTGGAACGGCATCGGTTTCGTGATCCAGGCGTACCAGAAGCGCTGCCCGTATGTGATCGACTACGTCATCGACCTGGCGCGCCGCAGCCGCCATCGCCTGATGATCCGCCTGGTGAAAGGCGCTTACTGGGACAGCGAAATCAAGCGCGCCCAGGTCGAAGGCCTGGAAGGCTACCCGGTATACACACGCAAGGTGTACACCGACGTTTCCTACATTGCCTGCGCACGCAAACTGCTGTCGGTGCCGGAAGCCATCTACCCTCAGTTCGCCACGCACAACGCCCATACGCTGTCGGCCATCTACCATATCGCCGGTCAGAACTATTACCCCGGCCAGTACGAGTTCCAATGCCTGCATGGCATGGGTGAACCCCTGTACGAACAGGTCGTGGGCAAGGTGTCGGAAGGCAAGCTGAACCGTCCGTGCCGCGTCTATGCACCGGTCGGCACCCACGAAACACTGCTGGCCTACCTGGTACGCCGCCTGCTGGAAAACGGCGCCAACACCTCGTTCGTCAACCGTATCGCCGACCAATCGATCTCGATTCAGGAGCTGGTGGCCGATCCAGTGGCCAGCATCGAGCAGATGGCGACGCTGGAAGGCGGCTTCGGCCTGCCGCACCCGCGCATCCCGCTGCCGCGTGACCTGTACGGCAGCGACCGCGCCAACTCGGCCGGTATCGACCTGGCCAACGAACACCGCTTGGCGTCGCTCTCCTGCGCCCTGCTGGCCACTGCGCACAACGACTGGAAAGCCGCGCCGATGCTCGGATGCGCCGCCAGCAATCAAGCAGCGGCAGCGGTATTGAACCCGTCCGACCTGCGCGATGTGGTCGGCCACGTACAGGAAGCCACCGTCGAAGACGTCGATAACGCGATCCAGTGCGCCATCAACGCCGGCCCGATCTGGCAGGCCACCCCGCCCGCCGAGCGCGCCGCGATCCTGGAACGGGCCGCCGACCTGATGGAAGGCGAGATCCAGCCACTGATGGGCCTGCTGGCACGCGAAGCCGGCAAGACCTTCGCCAACGCCATCGCCGAAGTGCGTGAAGCCGTGGACTTCCTGCGCTACTACGCGGTACAGGCGCGCAACGACTTCACCAACGATGCCCACCGCCCGTTGGGCCCGGTGGTCTGCATCAGCCCATGGAACTTCCCATTGGCGATCTTCAGCGGCCAAGTCGCCGCGGCACTGGCCGCCGGTAACCCGGTGCTGGCCAAGCCTGCCGAACAGACCCCACTGGTTGCCGCCCAAGCCGTGCGCATCCTGCTCGAAGCCGGTATCCCGGAAGGCGTGCTGCAACTGCTGCCAGGCCAGGGTGAAAGCGTGGGGGCACGCCTGGTCGGTGATGATCGCGTCAAAGGCGTGATGTTCACCGGTTCCACCGAAGTCGCGCGCCTGCTGCAACGCAGCGTCGCCGGGCGCCTGGATGCCCAGGGTCGTCCGATCCCGCTGATCGCCGAAACCGGCGGCCAGAACGCAATGATCGTCGACTCCTCGGCGCTGACCGAACAAGTGGTCATCGATGTGGTGTCGTCCGCGTTTGATAGCGCCGGCCAGCGTTGCTCGGCCCTGCGCGTCCTGTGCCTGCAGGAAGATTCGGCAGACCGCGTGATCGAAATGCTCAAGGGCGCCATGGCGGAATGCCGCCTGGGCAACCCGGAGCGCCTGTCGGTGGATATCGGCCCGGTGATCGACGCCGAAGCCAAGGCCGGCATCGAGAAACATATCCAGGCCATGCGTGACAAAGGCCGCAATGTGTACCAAGTGGCGATTGCCGATGGCGAAGAGATCAAGCGCGGCACCTTCGTGATGCCGACCCTGATCGAGCTGGAAAGCTTCGACGAGCTGCAACGGGAAATCTTCGGCCCGGTACTGCACGTGGTGCGCTACAAGCGCAAAGAAATCGACCAGCTCATCGGCCAGATCAACGCCTCCGGCTACGGTCTGACCCTGGGTGTGCATACCCGCATCGACGAGACCATCGCCAAGGTGATCGACAACGTCAATGCCGGTAACGTCTATGTGAACCGCAACATCGTCGGGGCCGTGGTCGGCGTACAGCCATTCGGCGGCGAAGGCCTGTCGGGGACCGGCCCGAAAGCCGGTGGCCCGTTGTACCTGTATCGCCTGCTGTCGACCCGTCCTACGGATGCCATCGAGCAATCCTTCGTACGCGGCGACAAGCTGACTGCACCCGATGTGCGCCTGCGCGACGCCATGAGCCAACCGCTGAACGCCCTGAAAACCTGGGCCGACAGCAATAAGTTCAGCGAACTGAGCGCCCTGTGCACGCAGTTCGCCGCGCAATCGCAAAGCGGTATCACTCGCCAACTGGCCGGCCCGACCGGCGAGCGCAACAGCTACGCCATCCTGCCTCGCGAGCACGTGTTGTGCCTGGCGGAAGTCGAAGGCGACCTGCTGACCCAGCTCGCGGCGGTCTTGGCCGTTGGCGGTTCAGCGGTATGGCCGGAAACTGACCTGACCAAAGCCGTGTTCACACGCCTGCCGAAGGAGATTCAGGCGAAGATCAAACGCGTGGCGGACTGGACCAAAGACGAAGTGGTGTTCGACGCGGTCCTGCACCACGGCGATTCCGACCAACTGCGTGCGGTGTGCCAGCAAGTGGCCCAGCGTGGCGGGGCGATTGTCGGCGTGCATGGTCTGTCCCAAGGGGAAACGGCGATTGCCCTGGAGCGCCTGGTGATCGAGCGAGCGTTGAGCGTCAACACCGCTGCGGCGGGCGGCAACGCCAGCCTGATGACCATCGGCTAACCCTGACGAAACACGGTCAACATGTGAGAGGGGGCTTGCCCCCGATAGCGGAGTATCAGTCAGTCCATCGGATACTGACACACTGCTATCGGGGCAAGCCCCCTCCCACATTTGATCGCCTTTCAATTCCCCTCCCCGCGTTCTGCCTCTTCATCACCCAAATCAATCTTGCTATCCAGCCTCTATTCGCGCACTTAGACTCCGGCCTACTCCATATAGGTAAGCCGCCATGTCCGAGACGCTCCTCAGTTCCCGCAATCTGGCTTTCGAGCTGTACGAAGTCCTCGACGCCGAGGGCCTGACCCAGCGCGAGCGGTTTGCCGAACACAACCGCGAAACCTTCGACGCCGCGATCAGCACCGCGCGCAGCATCGCGGAAAAGTACTTCGCGCCGCATAACCGCAAAAACGACGAAAACGAACCGCGCTACGAAGACGGCAAGGCAATTCTGATTCCAGAAGTGAAACCCGCCGTGGATGCCTTTCTGGAAGCCGGTTTCCTCAATGCTGCGCGCAGTTTCGAAGCCGGTGGCATGCAGCTACCCACCCTGCTGTCCCAGGCCTGTTTCGCCCACTTCCAAGCCGCCAACGCCGCCTCTACTTCCTACCCGTTCCTGACCATGGGCGCAGCCAACCTGATCGAAAGCTTCGGCACCGAGGAGCAGAAACAACGCTTCCTGCAGCCGATGATCGAGGGCCGCTTCTTCGGCACCATGGCGCTGACCGAACCCCATGCCGGCTCCTCCCTATCAGATATCCGAACCCGCGCGGAGCCTGCGGCCGACGGCAGCTATCGCCTCAAGGGCAACAAGATCTTCATCTCCGGCGGCGACCATCCGCTGTCGGAAAACATTGTGCACATGGTGTTGGCCAAGTTGCCGGACGCACCAGCCGGGGTGAAGGGCATTTCGCTGTTTATCGTGCCCAAATTCCTCGTCAACGACGACGGCAGCCTGGGGGCGCGCAACGATGTGTTGCTGGCCGGGCTGTTCCACAAGATGGGTTGGCGCGGCACCACGTCCACAGCGCTGAATTTCGGCGATAACGGCCACTGCGTCGGCTACCTGGTGGGCAAACCCCACCAGGGCCTGAGCTGCATGTTCCAGATGATGAACGAAGCACGTATCGGCGTGGGCATGGGCGCGGTGATGCTCGGCTACGCCGGTTACCTCTACTCGTTGGAGTACGCCCGCGAACGCCCCCAAGGCCGCCTGCCGGACAGCAAGGACCCGACCACTGCACCGGTGTCCATCATCCAGCACGCCGATATCAAGCGCATGTTGCTGACCCAGAAAGCCTACGTCGAAGGCGCCTTCGACCTGGGCCTATATGCCGCGCGGCTGTTCGATGACACCACCACCCTGGCCACCGACATCGAACGCCGGCAAGCCCACGAACTGCTGGACCTGCTCACCCCCATCGTCAAATCCTGGCCTTCGGAGTTCTGCCTGAAGGCCAACGAGCTGGCGATCCAGATCCTCGGCGGCCACGGTTACACCCGTGAATACCCGGTGGAACAGTACTACCGCGACAACCGCCTGAACCCGATCCACGAAGGCACCCACGGCATCCAGTCCCTGGATTTGCTCGGGCGCAAGCTCGCACAGAACGGCGGCGCTGGTCTAAAACAGTTGATTCGGTTGATCGCCGAGACCGGCGCACGCGCGCAGAAATACCCTTCGCTGACCGCCCTGAGGGAACCGCTGGAACACCTGGTGGCCCGCCTGCAAAGCGTCACGATTGGCCTGCTGACCGATCTCGCCCAAGGCAAGGTCAACAGCAGCCTGGCGAACTCGGCGCTGTACCTGAAGGTATTCGGGCACACGGTGATCGGTTGGCGCTGGCTGGAACAGGCGATTCGCGCCGAGGAAGGGTTGGCCAAGGGCAATGCAGCGGATGTCGACTTCTATAAAGGCAAGCTCCAGGCTGCGCGGTATTTCCTGACGTGGGAGGTGCCGGGTTGTCATCACGAATTGCGCCTGCTGGAGGACAGGGATGACACCTGCCTGAACATGCAGGACAAATGGTACTAAGCACCTGTCAAGGTTGACAGGTGTTGATCACACGAGAGGCAGATAGAATCGTATGCCCTGAACGTTGTCTTGCCGTATTCGGGATAAGTGCAGTTTTTTCTGCAGCGCGACTACGCATAGGATCAACATCAATGAAAACGAAAATCATGCTTCAACAAGAAAACATCGGCACATCCAGCTATGTCGGTGATGCGCCGGAAGATGTTTTGATCAGAATCGGTGAGGAGTGGATCGTAGACAAGACCTACGTTTGCACCGAGAAAACATACAAGCTGCTGCCTGACGTGGGCGAGGAGAAAAACCGCTACACCGTCGAAGCCGTATTTTCAGAAAAAGCGACAACAGAGCCCGCCTCGGCGCGCAAAGTCGAAGTGGTCTTTACTGTTAAAAATGATCGCGCGTTCCCGGAAGTACCAGGGACGGAACACAACCCCGAATACGTGTTCTCCATCACCATTGGCGATCGCTTGACCGACAGATCAAACCAAACAGCGTCGGTACTTCGAAAATACTATCGCCCTATGTCAGGGGGCCGACTGACGATCGGCTATTACCTGGGTTAAGGCTGAACATTCAAAAGCGACGCGCCCATGTTCAGCAGGCATACGCTCCCGGTAGATGGGAGCGTATCGCCGAGTTTGCGGTTAGATACCGCCTGGCATGCAGCCATCGGTTCAACGGCAGTATCAAGGCTGCCCGATCGCCTTCGAAATCACCTCGACCGTGGCGCTGACTTGCTCTTGGTAACGGTCGAGTTCCTGCTGGTGACGCTGCTGCATTTCGATCTGCTCGGCGCACAGGTTCAGCGCGGCCAGCACCAGTAATTTGTCACCGATGAGGGTCGGGTACTTTTTCTTGGTGGTGGCCAGGGAGGCCTTGAGCATCGTCACGGCGTGCATCAGGGTTTGATCTTCCCCGGCCGGTGCCTTGATCGAGTAATCCTCTCCGAGAATCGAAACGACCTTTATCCCTTGGTTCATGCGCTGACAGGCCCTGCGCTCACGCGTTCAACCAGTGCTTGAATGCGCGCGGCGGTGGCACCGTGCTTTTCTTCCTGCTCCATCAGGTTCAGTTGCAGGCTGTCGTTCTCATCCTTGGCGCGGGCCAGTTCGGCCTTGAGGGCCTCGTTGCTGCCCAGCAGGTCTTGATTCTGCTGTACCAGGTCGCTGACCAGTTGTTCCAGTTGGCTGAGGGATGCTTCTAACATTTTGATTTCTCTGGCTTTTTAAAAGGGCGGTGACGATAAAGAAAATTCACCTCGGATGCCAGGGTTATCCCCGGCGCGCAGCCCGATAGTTAAGGGCCGGGCCGCACTTTCGAGCCTTAGTGACTGCATTTACCCCATCTGGTTCCGGAATCGGTGCAACCCCTCGTCAGATGCGACAAAAGCGCACGCCCCTTTAGACTTTAGTCGTACGGCCGATACGCGATGCACACCCCGTCTCATGGCCGCATGGATCGCGCTCCTCCCCCAGGACTCCAGCATGTCTCTTCGTAATATGAATATCGCGCCGCGCGCCTTCCTAGGCTTCGCGTTGATTGGTGCACTTATGTTGTTTCTCGGTGTATTCGCCCTGAACCAGATGAGCAAGATCCGTGGCGCCGCGGAAGACATCACCCTGTCCAGCGTGCCGAGCATTCGCGCCCTTGATGAATTCACCCAACTGACCCTGCGCCTGCGGGTGCTGTCATACCGCTTGCTGACCAACCGCGAACCGGATGTGCAGCAAAAGACCCTGGAAGCCTTTGACCTGCGCAACCAGCAGATTCGCACAGCACAGGGTGTCTACGAAAAACTGATCGACAGCAGCGAGGAACGCTCGACCTACGACGAGTACGTACGCTTGCTCAGCCAATACCATCAGATCGAAGAGCGCATGAAGAGCTTGTCGCGCGCCAACCAGATGGAGGAATTGCGCAGCCTGCTCAACACCGAATTGCTGAGCAACTCCGAGCAGGTCAACGCGGTACTCACGCGCCTGCTGGAGATTAATAACAAGATGGCCCTGGCCACCAACCAACAAGCCGAAGACCAGTACAACCTGGCCTTTGACCTGGTGGTGGGCCTGCTGGTGATCGCCACCGCGCTGACGTTGTTGTTCGCCTGGCTGTTGACCCGCAGCATCACCGTGCCGATTTCCCAGGCCCTGGATGCCGCGGAAGAGATCGCCGAAGGCAACCTCACACGGCCGATCAAGGTCGACGGCAACGACGAGGCCGGTCGCCTGCTGGCGGCGATGACGAAGATGCAGGACAAACTGCGCGACACCTTGCAACGCATCGCCGGCTCGGCCACCCAGTTGGCTTCCGCCGCGGAAGAACTGAACGCGGTCACGGATGAAAGCGCTCGCGGCCTGACCCAGCAAAACAACGAAATCGAACAAGCCGCCACCGCCGTCAACGAGATGACCAGCGCCGTCGAGGAAGTCGCACGCAATGCGGTGAGCACCTCCGAGGCCTCGCGCAACGCCACCACCTCTGCCGGTGACGGCCGCGACCTGGTACAGGAAACCGTCAGCGCCATCGAGCGCATGAGTGGCGACGTGCAAGCCACTGCCACGCTGATTGGCGAGCTGGCCAATGAGTCCCGTGATATCGGCAAGGTACTCGACGTGATTCGCGGCCTGGCCGACCAGACCAACCTGCTGGCCCTGAACGCAGCGATTGAAGCGGCGCGCGCGGGCGAAGCCGGCCGCGGTTTTGCCGTGGTGGCCGATGAAGTGCGGGCCCTGGCCCATCGCACCCAACAATCCACCAGCGAAATCGAGCGCATGATCGGCAGCATCCAGGCCGGCACCGAGCACGCCGTGGACTCGATGCGTAACAGCACCGAGCGCGCGGAATCGACGCTGAACATCGCCAAAGGCGCAGGTATGTCGTTGGACACCATCAACACGGCGATCATCGAGATCAACGAGCGCAACCTGGTCATCGCCAGCGCGGCGGAAGAACAGGCCCAGGTGGCGCGGGAAGTGGACCGCAACCTGGTGAATATCCGCGACTTGTCGGTGCAATCGGCAACCGGCGCCAGCCAGACCAGTGCGGCGAGCGGTGAGCTGTCGCGCCTGGCGGTGGATTTGAACGGGATGGTCGGGCGCTTCCGCCTCTAACTGATACAACTGGGTCAAGAAGGTGGGAGGGGCTTGCCCCCGATAGCAGTGTGTCAATCAGCACATCTGATTCTGATACAGCGTAATCGGGGGCAAGCCCCCTCCCACATTTGGATCTATATGAATCAGAAAAAGCTTTTTGACAGCGCGGCAATTCAACAGGTTAGAATCGCTGGCACGTAGACTGCATGGTCAGTTTGCGCCCGTCTTATATGCTCATGGAGTACTGCCTTTGAATGCGACGACCATCAACAGCCTGTTCTTGATCGGCGCGTTGCTGGTGGGTGCAAGCATTCTGGTGAGTTCCCTGTCGTCCCGCCTGGGTATCCCGATCCTGGTGATCATCCTGGCCGTGGGCATGGTCGCCGGCGTCGACGGCGGCGGTATCATCTTCGATAACTACCCGACCGCCTACCTGGTGGGCAACCTCGCGTTGGCCGTGATCCTGCTCGACGGCGGCTTGCGCACGCGGGTGGCGAGTTTTCGCGTGGCACTCTGGCCGGCGCTATCGCTGGCCACGGTGGGGGTGTTGATTACCACCGGCCTCACCGGCATGGCCGCCGCCTGGCTGTTCAACCTCAATATCATCCAGGGCCTGCTGATCGGCGCCATCGTCGGCTCCACCGACGCCGCCGCGGTGTTCTCGCTGCTCGGCGGCAAGGGCCTCAACGAACGGGTCACCGCCAGCCTGGAAATCGAATCCGGCAGCAACGACCCGATGGCAGTGTTCCTCACCGTCACCCTGATCGACATGCTTGCCAGCGGCCAGACCGGCCTGCACTGGAGCCTGCTGACCCACCTGATCCGCGAATTCGGCATCGGCGGCCTCATCGGCCTCGGCGGCGGCTGGCTGATGCTGCAAATGGTCAACCGCATCAACCTGGCCACCGGCCTCTATCCGATCCTGGTGATCGCCGGCGGCCTGGTGGTATTCGCCCTGACCAACGCCCTGCACGGCAGCGGCTTCCTCGCGGTGTACCTGTGCGGCCTGGTGATCGGCAACCGCCCGGTGCGCAGCCGCCATGGCATTTTGCATATGCTCGACGGCATGGCCTGGCTGGCCCAGATCGGCATGTTCCTGGTGCTGGGGTTGCTGGTCACGCCCCATGACCTGCTGCCCATCGCCCTGCCGGCCCTGGGCCTGGCACTGTGGATGATCCTGTTTGCGCGGCCATTGTCGGTGATGGTCGGCCTGCTGCCGTTCAAGGCGTTCCACGGCCGCGAAAAAGCCTTTATCGCCTGGGTCGGTCTGCGCGGCGCGGTGCCGATCATCCTGGCGGTGTTCCCGCTGATGGCCGGCCTGCCCCATGCGCAGCTGTACTTCAACCTGGCGTTCTTTATCGTGCTGGTCTCGCTGCTGGTACAGGGCACCAGCCTGCCGTGGGTGGCCAAGCTGCTGAAAGTGACCGTACCGCCGGAGCCCGCACCGATTTCCCGGGCGGCCCTGGAAGTCCACGTCACCAGCGAGTGGGAGCTGTTCGTCTACCGCCTCGGCGCAGAGAAATGGTGCATTGGCGCCGCCCTGCGCGAACTGAAAATGCCCGAAGGCACACGGATCGCCGCGCTGTTCCGTGGCCAGCAACTGCTCCACCCGTCGGGTAGTACGGTGTTGGAAGTCGGCGATCTGCTCTGCGTGATCGGCCACGAACACAACCTGCCGGCCCTGGGCAAACTGTTCAGCCAGGCGCCGCAACGCGGCTTGGATCTGCGCTTTTTCGGCGACTTCGTCCTCGAGGGCGACGCCCAGCTGGGCGCGGTTTCCGCCCTGTACGGCCTCAAGCTGGAAGGTATCGACCCGGACATGCCACTGAGCCGCTTCATCACCCAGAAAGTCGGCGGTGCGCCCGTGGTCGGCGACCAGGTGGAGTGGAACAACACCATCTGGACCGTCGCGGTCATGGACGGGAACAAGATTGGCAAAGTCGGCGTCAGATTCCCCGAAGGAAGTCGCCCGGGCCCCGGACTCTTCCTCTAAACTGCGGGGCGACAACGCCCCTGATTCTTCACCTTGCTCGACCGGTCTCTATGCCAACCCTGCGCACTTTTCTCGCCACTGCCCTGCTGGGCCTGACTCTTTGTGTCGGCAGCGTATATGCCGCCGACCCACCCAGCGCCGACGCCATCCAGCAAACCCTGGACAAGCTGCCTGATCGCAAGCTGCCCGACGCCGACATGAAGGCGCTGCAGTCGATCCTGCAACAGACCCTGACCTACCTGGGTAACAAACAGGATTACGAACAGCGCCTGGCGGACCTCAAGCGCCAGCTGGAAGACGCGCCGCGCCAGACCAGCGAGAACCAGCGCGAACTGACCCGGCTCAAGGCCACCAAGGTCATTCCGGTAGCCCAGCGCTACGCCTCGCTGCCGGTGCCGCAACTGGAGCAATTGCTGGTGCAGCGCACCACCCAGCAAGGCGACCTGCAAAAAGACCTGGCCGAAGCCAACAGCCTGACCATTGCCGCCCAGACCCGCCCCGAGCGCGCCCAGACCGAAATCAGCAACAGCCAGACGCGCATCCAGCAGATCAATTCGACCCTCAAGGCCGGCAAGGACAATGGCAAGACCCTCAGCAGCGACCAGCGCAACCAGTTGAACGCCGAACTCGCCGCCCTGAACGCGTTGATCCCCCTGCGCCGCCAGGAACTGGCCGGCAACAGCCAACTGCAAGACCTGGGCAACAGCCAGCACGACCTGGTAGTCGAAAAGACCGCGCGCCTGGAACAAGAGATCCAGGACCTGCAAACCCTGATCAACCAGAAACGCCTGGCCCAGTCCCAACAGACCGTTACCCAACAATCGATCGAAGCGCAGAAAGCCGGTGGCAGCAGCCTGCTGGCCACGGAAAGCGCGGCCAACCTGAAGCTGTCCGATTACCTGCTCAAAAGCACCGACCGCCTCAACGACCTGACCCAGAAAAACCTGCAGACCAAGCAGCAACTGGACACCGTGACCCAGAGCGACTCGGCGCTGGATGAACAGATCAACGTCCTCAAGGGCAGCCTGCTGCTCTCCAAGATCCTCTACAAGCAAAAACAGGCACTGCCACGCCTCACGGTAGACCGCGACCTGGCGGACGATATCGCCAACATTCGCCTGTATCAGTTCGAGGTCAACCAGCAGCGCGAGCTGATCAGTTCCCCCAGCACCTACGTAGACAACCTGCTGGCCAACCAGCCGCCGGACGATATCACCCCGCAACTGCGCCGCACCCTGCTGGAACTGGCGATCACCCGCAGCGACCTGCTGGAGCGCCTGAGCCGCGAACTGAGCGCACTGCTTAACGAATCGATCACCCTGCAACTGAACCAGAAACAACTGCTCAGCACCGCCACCACCCTGCGTGCGACGTTGGACGAGCAGATGTTCTGGATCCCCAGCAACAAGCCGCTGGACACCGAATGGCTGGAAACCGTACCGGCGCACCTGAGCAAGCAAGTCACCAGCCTGCCTTGGGCCTCCAGCGTCAGCGAACTGTACGATGGCCTGACCCAGCGCCCCCTGCTGTTCCTGCCGCTCCTGCTGTTGATCGGCGCCCTGCTGTGGCGACGTAACGCCCTGTACGCCCGCCTGAAAAAGGTCCACCTGGATATCGGCCACTTCAAGCGCGACAGCCAGTGGCACACACCACAGGCGATCCTGGTGAACATCCTGCTGGCGATGCCGGTGGCCCTGGGCCTGGCGCTGTGCGGCTATGCACTGCAGATCGACGCCCGTGGGCAAAACGCCAACCTCGGCGCGGCACTGTTGCAGATCGCCCAGGCGTGGCTGGTGTTCTACACCGCCTACCGCATCCTGGCGCCGGGCGGCGTGGCCGAGTTGCACTTCCGCTGGGAAAAACCCCAGGTCGAATTCCTGCAAGGCTGGGTGCGCAAGCTCGGGCTAGTGGTTCTGGCCCTGGTGGCCGTGGTGGCGATTGCCGAACATCAACCGGCAGCGCTGGCCGACGACGTGCTGGGCATTGGCGTGGTGCTGTTGTGCTATGCGCTGATGGCCTGGCTACTGGGGCGCCTGCTGTTACACAGCCCGACCCACGAAAAAGCCTCGCTGTTTCGCAAAGCCATGGGCCTGGTGTTTACCGCGCTGCCCATCGCCCTGTTTATCGCCGTGTGCTTCGGCTACTACTACACCGCGCTCAAGCTCAGTGACCGGTTGATCAATACCCTGTACCTGCTGATGCTCTGGCTGGTCATCGAAGCCACCTTCGTACGCGGCCTGGGCGTTGCCGCACGGCGCCTGGCCTACTCCCGCGCCCTGGCCAAGCGCCAAGCAGCCAAGGAAGCCGGCGACGGCGAGGCGGTGATCGAAGAACCGACCCTGGACATCGAGCAGGTCAACGAACAATCGATGCGCCTGATCCGCCTGGCCTTGCTCGGCGGCTTCATCGCGGCGCTGTACTGGGTGTGGTCAGACCTGATCTCGGTGTTCTCCTACCTGGACAACGTCACCCTCTACGAATACACCAGCGGCACCGGCGCCAATATCAGCATGGTGCCAATCAGCATCGGCGACCTGCTCGGCGCGCTGATCATCATCGGCATCACCTTCGCCCTGGCGCGCAACCTGCCCGGCTTGCTGGAGGTGCTGGTGCTGTCCAAGCTGGACCTGGCCCAGGGCAGCGCCTACGCCACCACCACGTTGCTGTCGTATGTGATTGCCGGCGTCGGCTTTGTCTCGACCCTGTCCACCCTCGGTGTGAGCTGGGACAAGTTGCAATGGCTGGTCGCCGCGCTGTCGGTGGGCCTGGGCTTCGGCATGCAGGAGATCTTCGCCAACTTTATCTCCGGCATCATGATCCTGTTCGAACGCCCGGTACGGATCGGCGACACCATCACCATCGGCAACCTGTCGGGCACCGTGAGCAAGATCCGCATCCGCGCGACCACCATCACCGACTTCGACCGCAAGGACATCATTGTCCCGAACAAGACCTTCATCACCGGGCAATTGATCAACTGGTCGCTGACCGACACCATCACCCGAGTCACCCTCAAACTGGGGGTGGACTACGGCTCCGACCTGGACCTGGTGAAGGAATTGCTGCTCAAGGCTGCGCGAGAAAACCCACGGGTGCTGAAGGAACCGGAACCCCATGTTTACTTCCTCAACTTCGGTGAAAGCACCCTCGACCACGAATTGCGCATGCACGTGCGCGACCTGGGCGACCGCAACCCGGTGATCGACGAGGTGAACCGCTTTATCAACCGCGAGTTCAAGAACCACCACATCAACATCTCGTTCCGGCAGATGGAGGTCTACCTGAAAAACCTCCACGGCCAGGAGTACAAGCTGGTGCCGGTAGAAGACGAAAACAGGACCATCGTCGGTCCGGTCGAATCCCCGGATACCCCGGAGCCACCACCGGGCAAAGTGGCGGATGCCCCCGAGCCGCCACCCTCCAAGCTCGACTAAACCGCCTATCCCCAGCAGAATGCTCGGACATTCTGCTGGAGATGGCCGGTGAAAGCCCTCGACGAACTGACCTTCGACAACCGCTTCGCGCGCCTGGGCGACGCGTTCTCGACCCACGTATTGCCTGAACCCCTCGACGAACCACGCCTGGTCGTGGCGAGCGATGCCGCCATGGCCCTGCTCGACCTCGACCCGACGGTGGCCGAAACCCCGGTATTCGCCGAGCTGTTTGGCGGGCACAAGCTATGGGCCGAGGCGGAACCGCGGGCGATGGTCTACTCCGGGCACCAGTTCGGCTCCTACAACCCACAATTGGGCGATGGCCGTGGGTTGCTGCTGGGCGAGGTGTACAACGCCGCCGGCGAGCATTGGGATCTGCACCTCAAGGGCGCCGGGCAGACGCCTTACTCGCGCATGGGCGACGGCCGCGCCGTGCTGCGCTCTTCGATTCGTGAGTTTCTCGCCTCTGAAGCGCTGCACGCGCTGGGCATTCCCAGCAGCCGCGCACTGTGCGTGATCGGCTCCAGCACCCCGGTGTGGCGTGAGAAGCAGGAACGCGGGGCCATGGTCCTGCGCCTGGCCCGCAGCCATATCCGTTTTGGTCATTTCGAATATTTTTATTACACCAAGAAGCCCGAACAGCAGGCTGAACTGGCCGAACACGTGTTGAACCTGCACTACCCCGACTGCCGCGAACAGCCCGAACCGTATCTGGCGATGTTCCGCGAAATCGTCGAACGCAATGCAGAACTGATCGCCAAATGGCAGGCGTATGGTTTTTGCCATGGGGTGATGAACACCGACAACATGTCGATCCTCGGCATCACCTTCGACTTCGGGCCGTTTGCGTTTCTGGATGATTTCGACGCGCACTTCATCTGCAACCACTCCGATCACGAAGGACGCTACTCCTTCAGCAACCAGGTGCCGATTGGCCAGTGGAACCTCAGCGCGCTGGCCCAGGCACTCACGCCGTTTATCAGCGTCGATGCCTTGAAGGAAGCCCTGGGCCTGTACCTGCCGTTGTACCAGGCGCACTACCTGGATTTGATGCGTCGTCGTTTGGGGCTGACCACTGCTGAAGACGATGATCAGAAATTGGTGGAGCGCTTGCTCAAGCTGATGCAGAACAGCGGCGTGGACTACACGCTGTTCTTCCGACGGCTGGGGGATGAATCGGCAGCGTTGGCCGTGACGCGGTTGCGCGATGATTTCGTCGATAGAGCCGGGTTTGATGCCTGGGCCGAGCTGTACAAGGCCCGTGTCGAACGGGATGGGGACGGCACCGAAGAACAGCGCCGTGCGCGAATGCATGCGGTGAACCCGCTGTACATCCTGCGCAACTACCTCGCACAAAACGCCATCACCGCTGCCGAGTCAGGCGATTACAGCGAAGTGCGGCGCTTGCACGAGGTGCTTTCCAAGCCATTCGAGGAACAGGCGGGGATGGAACAGTACGCGCAGCGGCCGCCGGATTGGGGCAAGCATCTGGAGATCAGCTGTTCGTCGTGATACGCGCCATGCTCGCGGTTAGATGAACATATCGACCGGCACCTTGAAATAATCCGCCAGCCAACGAATCTGCCGAACGTTGAGCTGGCGTTTTCCACTGAGGATTTCCGAGACAACCGATTGAGCGCCAACACCTGGCAAATCACTCTGCGTCAAACCATGCTCCTGCATCAGGGATCGCAATACGTCGACACCGCTGGCCTCTGGCACTGGCCAATGCTCCAAGTCATAAGCCTCGACCCAGTCACCGATGATATCGACCACGCCCATCAACGGGTGAGCTTCGTCTTCCCCTACGATATCCAGCAATTCGTCGAGCGCCTCCACCAGCACATCGTAGTCAGCCTCGGTTTTGGGCTTGCGCAACAGGGGCGACACGAATTGCCAATGCTCGGCCACCTGCTCGATCAGCACACTCATTTCCACTCACTCCTTCCAATTACCCTTGTCGTATTCCCGATGGTCCAGCACATGTCGAATATAGAGCCGCTGCATTCGGTAGCGCACAATCGCAATGAGGCGCAGCTTGTTACCACCTATGTTGAAGACGTGTAACGCCCCCACTTTATCCACGGCCGGAAAAATCGATTTCAACGCCGCGAAGTCTTCTGGATTGAGGACTTTGACCTTCCGATACCACGCATCCAAAGCACAGGCTGAATGAGGCCACTTCACTTTGGCATTGCGGATTTGTTTCGCACTGATTACGCGCATGCAACATCCCTATCGCATATTGCTATGGAGGTTAAACCCGAACTGCGACTATCGCAATTTGCTATGGCGCCGAACGGACCAATGGTGCTGTTTCGAACAAGCACTCCCAGCCTAGATAGGCATGCGCCAATCGACATTTGCGAATCTGTTAGCGCATGCGTCGTCGCCCTCGAGCTTGATAAAACGGCTACCTGACTCCAGATAGGGAGCATTGGCCACATCCACGGAGCGCCACCATGTCCGAACCTCTCGTTATCCCCTGCCCCCATTGCAACGGCCTCAACCGCATCCCCGGAGAGCGCCTGGGGGATACGCCCAAATGTGGGCGCTGCAAGCAGCCGGTTCTACTGAGCAAGCCTTTCGAGCTGAAGCAAGGCGACTACGCCAGCCAGATCAAGGGCGATTTACCGTTGCTGGTGGATGTGTGGGCCGATTGGTGTGGGCCGTGTAAATCCTTCGCGCCGGTATTCGAACAGGCGGCCGCGCAGCTGGCGGGCAAGTGCCGGCTGGCCAAGCTGGACAGTGAGGCTAATCAGCAGCTGTCGGCGCAGTTGGGGATTCGTTCGATCCCCAGTTTGATTCTGTTCAAGAACGGCCGCGAAGTGGCGCGCCAGAGCGGCGCCTTTCCGTTGCCGCAGTTGATGAGTTGGTTGCGTAGCCAGGGGGTGTAACCCGAATGCCAGTCAGTTAAGGTTTTTTTGTAGGAGCGAGCTTGCTCGCGAAAAACGTCAACGATAACGCGTGTTTCCTGAGTGAATGCGGCGTCTGTGAGTTTTTCGCGAGCAAGAACTAGGCGCCCCCCTCGCTCCTACAGAAGGCGATGTACGCTTAACTGACTGGCATTCGGGCTTGCCCGCTCCCACATTGGGTCCGGGTAGCGCTTGAGGTCAGGCATTTTCCAGCAGGTTGTGCAGCTCCACGAATTGCAGAGTGAGCTTATGCCGTGGGTCCAGGTGGATCAGCGGCTTGTTCTGCTGGTGCGACTCACGCATGCGCACTGAGCTGGCCAGGTACACCGGCAATACCGGCAAGCCTTCGGCCATCAACTCATCGAGCATCTGCTGCGGCAGGCTCGCCCGGGCCTGGAACTGGTTGACGACGATGCCTTCCACTTCCAGCCCCTCGTTGTGGTCCTCCTTCAACTCTTCGATTTCCGCCAGCAGGCCATACAACGCCTGGCGCGAGAAACTGTCGCAATCGAAGGGGATCAATACACGATCAGCGGCAATCAGCGCCGAAACCGCATAAAAATTCAATGCCGGCGGGGTATCCAGGTAAATCCGGTCGTAATCCTCGCTCAATTCATCCAGCAGCTTTCGCAGCTTGTTGATCTTGTGCTTGGCCTCGAGCTTGGGCTGCAAATCCGCCAACTCTGCGGTGGCCGTGATCACATGCAGGTTGTCGAACGGTGTCTCGTAGATATCCACGCGGTTTTTCTTGGAAAAAGGCCCGGAAGACAGGGTTTGCTTGAAGAATTCGGCAATGCCCATCGGGATATCATCGCCGGTCAGCCCGGTAAGGTACTGGGTGGAGTTGGCTTGTGCATCGAGGTCCACCAACAGGGTTCGATAGCCTTCACTGGCGCTGACTGCCGCCAGGTTGCAGGCGATACTGGACTTGCCAACGCCGCCTTTCTGATTGAACACCACGCGCCGCATGGAAAAACCTCCGTGTATCAATGAATGTCCGAGTGTAGAGGGCAAAAGCGCCTGTTCGCTACCTCGTTCATCCATGCACGGCTGCATTAACCGCGAGCCATGGCTCATCGCGTACAAACGAATAGGAAGGGTCCGACAATCCAATTCGTCCTGCGGTAAAGGACAATCTGTAAATCTCTCCGCAAATTTTGTAATCAGCCGTGAACAATTCTTTACCAAAGTTTGCTAGAACCCCACAGCACCCGGATAATGCGCGCCATTCGGCTCTTGCTCACCGTCCCGGTAAACTCGGCCAATGGCCGCACATGGAAGCCCGCAGGGGCGGGATAACTTCTCAGTGATCAACTTCAACATCGCCCAATGGCGTGCCTGGGCTCCTGGCCTGGACAGCGCGGACGACTGGTACGCCTGGTGCCGGGCCCCGGTGTTGCTGCCCGCCAGCGAAGCCAGCCCCGACGTATCGTTCTTGCCCGCCATGCAGCGCCGCCGCCTCAGCCGCCTGGCACGCATGGCGTTCAGCGTGGGTTGGCCGCTGGCCGAGGGCCGGCAAGACCTGCCCCTGGTGTTTATTTCGCGTCACGGCGAAACCCCGCGCACCCTCGACATCCTCAGCGACCTGGCCAATGACCAGCCGCTGTCGCCGACCCAGTTCAGCCTGTCGGTACATAACGCAGTGATTGGCCTGTGGTCGATCCTACGCAATGAAACCAGCGAGATGACGGCCCTTGCTGCCGCTGGCGACGGCCTGGAACACGGCCTGCTCGAAGCCGCCGCCCTGCTCAATGAAGGCGCCCCGGCCGTGTTGCTGGTGATTACCGAAGAACAGCCGCCTGAAGCCTATGCCGACTGGATCGCCGACGTGCCGTTCCCCTATGCCCTCGGCCTGCTGCTGACCCCAGGCGACGAGTGGCAACTGGAACTTACCCGCGGCACTGTCCAACCCACTCAAACCCAGTGGCCCCATGCCCTGAACCTGCTGCGCACCCTGCTCACTGAACAGGTCGCCTGCCAACATGCCTGGAAGAACCGCGTATGGAACTGGCAACGCAAGCCCTGACCGACAAACCACGGGACGCCTACTACTGGCGCCTGCTCGCCACCGCCGCCAGCTTCGCGCTGTTCGGAGCAGGCGGCCTGTGCCTGCGTTTGCTGGTGTTCCCGTTGCTCGCGTGCCTGCCAGGAAGCGCCGAAAAACACCAACGCCGCGCCCGCCATACCATCAGCAAGCTGTTCTGGTTCTTTATCCGCCTGATGCAACGCGCCGGCGTGCTGACCTACAGCGTCGAAGGTGCGGAAAACCTCGGGCGCCCAGGCCAGATGATCATCGCCAACCACCCGTCGCTGATCGACGTGGTGTTTTTGATCGGCCTGGTGCGCCAGGCCAACTGTGTGGTCAAGCAAAGCCTGTGGCAGAACCCCTTCACCCGTGGGCCGGTGCGCGATGCGGGCTATATCAGCAACGACGGCAGCAGCGAAATGCTCGATGCCGCCGCCGATGCCCTGCGCGGCGGCCAGACCCTGATCATTTTTCCCGAAGGCACCCGCACCACCCCTGGCTCGGCGCCTGCCTTTCATCGCGGCGCCGCCGCCATTGCGCTGCGCGGTGCGACAATCATCACCCCCGTGGTGATCAAGGTCAGCCCCACCACCCTGACCAAGGCCGAACCCTGGTATCGCATCCCAAAACGCCGCGTGCACTTCAGTTTGCGGGTAGGGGCCGATATAGAACCACAGGCGTTTGCCGCACTCGGGCCCGCGCCCCAGGCTTCACGCAAGCTCAACGATTACCTGCATCACTATTTTATTAAGGAGCTCGCCGAAGATGAGCGACCAACACAGCCTTGAGCACGACATAAAGGTGCTGATCATCGAGGCCCTGGGCCTGGAAGACATCAGCGCCGACGACATCGGAAACGATCAAACCCTGTTCGGCGAAGGCCTCGGCCTGGATTCGGTAGACGCCCTGGAATTGGGCCTGGCGATCCAGAAAAAGTACGGCATAAAAATCGACGCCGACGCCAAGGACACCCGCAATCACTTCACCAACGTGGCCAGCCTTGCGGCGTTCGTCACGGCCAGACAGGCAGCTTGAGACCGGACCATGCAAACTCGTGACGATATTTTCAACACCCTGCGCGACGCCTTGGTGGAACTGTTTGAACTGCCCCCGGAACGCGTCACCCTCGACGCCAACCTGTACCAGGACCTGGAAATCGACAGCATCGACGCCGTGGACCTGATCGACCATATCAAGCGCCAGACCGGCAAGAAGATCGCCGCTGAGGAATTCAAGGCAGTACGCACCGTGAACGATGTGGTTGAGGCGGTGTACCGTCTGGTCCAGCCAGCCGCATGAGCCGGTTGATTAGCCTTGGCCTGTTGTTGGCGGGGCTGCTGTACCCTTTTGCCGTGTATTACGGCACCGAGCACTTTGCGCCGTGGCAATTTGGCTTGCTGCTGGGCAGCCTGTGGCTGTTGCGCGCGCTGACCGCTGCACGGCGCCCCGGTAGCCGCTGGATGGCCGTGGCGGTCATCGTGTTTTGCCTGCTGCTGGCCTGGTTCGACAACCCTCGCCTGTTGCGCTGGTACCCGAGCCTGGTCAGTGCATTCATGCTCACGCTGTTCGGCCTGAGCCTGAAATACGGCCCGCCGATGGTCGAGCGCCTGGCCCGCATGAGCGACCCTCAGCTGCCAACCCACGCCGTCGTGTATACGCGCCAGGTCACCGTGGTGTGGAGTGTGTTTTTTCTATGTAATGGCCTGCTCGCCGCCGCCCTCACCCTGTGGGCGCCGCTGAGCTGGTGGACGTTGTACAACGGCCTGATCGCCTACGGGCTGATGGGGCTGTTGTTTGCCGTGGAATGGCTGGTACGACAAAGGGTTCGAGGCCGCGTATGAAAGGGTTGAAACTTGAGCAGTTGCTGCTTGAGCCGCTGCAACAGCGTTTGGTCACCACCGAACCTGCAATGAATCACGCCCAGCTGTGGGAACAATCCCTGCGTCTGGCGGCGGGTTTGCAGGCACATGGCATCAAGCGCGTGGCTGTCCATCTGGAAGATGCCGGCTTATTGGCCGTCGCCTTGCTGGCTGCCTGGCGCGCCGGGGCCAGCGTGCTGCTGCCCGCCGACCTGCAACCGCAAACCCGCCTACGCTGGGCCGATGCCGTCGACGCCTGGTTGATCGCCGCCGATGACCTCGCCGCGCTCGACCAAGCGCCGCTGGACCCGGCGGCACTGGATCTGGACACTTGCCAACTGAGCCTGTGTACCTCCGGTTCCAGCGGCGAACCCAAGCGCATCGACAAGACCCTGCGCCAGCTGGCCAACGAAGTTGAGGCCCTGGAAGCCCTATGGGGTCCAGACCTTGAAGACGCGTGCATCATCGGCAGCGTCGCCACCCAACATATCTACGGTTTGCTGTTCCGGGTGCTATGGCCGTTGTGCGCCGGCCGTCCCTTTGTGCGCCAACAACTGGCCTTCCCCGAGGATTTACAGCGCGCCAGCCGCGAACACGCGCATTTTGCCTGGGTCGCCAGCCCGGCGCTGCTCAAGCGCATGGGCGATAACCTCGACTGGACGGCGCTGAGCCAAGTGTCGCGGGTGTTCTCTTCCGGTGGCGCGCTGCCCATCGAGGCCGCCGGCAGCCTTTACGATCGCCTGCAGCAATGGCCGACAGAAATCCTCGGCAGCTCGGAAACCGGTGGTATTGCCTGGCGCCAAGGCGCACAGCCGTGGCAGCCGTTTGCCGGTGTCGAGCTGAGCCAGGACGCCGACGGCGCCCTGCGCATCGCCTCGCCGTACTTGCCCGCCGGGCACATCGAGCAGACCGCCGACGCCGCCCGCATCCACGCCGATGGCCGCTTCGAACTGCTCGGCCGACTGGACCGCATCGTCAAGCTGGAAGAAAAACGCATCTCCCTGCCCATGCTTGAACACGCGCTGATGGCCCACCCGTGGGTCACCGAAACCCGCCTGGGCGTGGTCCAGGAAAACCGTGCGTCACTCGGCGCGCTGGTGGTGTTGAGCCCCGAGGGCCTGCATGCCCTGCGCAACCAGGGCCGACGCACCGTGATCCAAACCCTGCGCCAGCACCTGAGCCAACACTGCGAAGCCCTGGCCCTGCCTCGGCGCTGGCGCTTGCTGCGCCAGTTGCCACTGAACAGCCAAGGCAAGCTGCCCCAGGCGGATGTCGAAGCACTGCTGCTGGCCCCCCGGCCAAAAGCGCCGGAAGTGCTGGAACACGTCGAAGTCGATGGCGAATGGACCTTGCAACTGAGCGTCCCGCCGGACCTGGCCTATTTCAGCGGCCACTTCCCGGTCACCCCGGTGCTGCCGGGCGTGGTGCAAGTGGAGTGGGCATTCAACCTCGGCCAGCAGTGCCTGGACCTGCCGCCGACCTTCGCCGGCATGGAAGTGCTCAAGTTCCAGCAACTGGTGCGTCCGGGCGACTGTATCGAACTGCACCTGCGCTTCGACCAGGAACGCGGCAAGCTGTATTTCGCCTACCGCAACGGCGTCGCCACCTGCTCCAGCGGCCGGATCCAATTGGAAGCCGCCCATGCATAAGCTTTTGTGGCAAATCGGCTTCCTGTGGCGAGCGGGCCCGCTCGCCACAGGGTGTTTTCCTATCAATGAGGGACACCATGCATAACCCCTGCGCCCTGATCCCGGTCTACAACCACGAAGCCGCCGTGCCGGCCGTGGTCTATAGCCTGCTGAACAGCGGCCTGCCCTGTCTGCTGGTGGACGATGGCAGCAGCCCGGCGTGCGCGGCGGTATTGGCGCAACTGGCGAGCCTCGATAACGTCACCCTGCTGACCCTGCCCAACAACCAGGGCAAAGGCAGTGCGGTCATGGCCGGTTTTCGCGAAGCCGCGCGCCTGGGCTTCACCCACGCCCTGCAAGTGGACGCCGACGGCCAACATGACCTGCGCGAAGTCGAAAGCTTTATCGACACCTCACGCCGGCACCCCACGGCCGTGATCTGTGGCTACCCCGAATACGATGACAGCGTGCCCAAGGCTCGTTTGTATGCGCGCTACCTGACCCATGTGTGGGTATGGATCAATACCCTGTCGCTACAGATTCGCGACTCGATGTGCGGCTTTCGCGTATACCCGCTGGCGCCCACGCTGGCCCTGATGGACTCGGCCTACATCGGCACACACATGGATTTCGACTCCGACATCCTGGTGCGCCTGGCCTGGCGCAACCAGCCGATGCGCTGGCTGCCGACCCAGGTGCATTACCCCGCCGACGGGCTGTCACACTTCCGCCTGTTCCGTGACAACGTGCGCATTTCGGCCATGCACACCCGGTTGTTCTTCGGCATGCTGGTGCGCGCGCCGATGATCCTGTGGCGACGGTGGCAGGCATGAGCGACAGCAGCAAACACTGGGCCGATCGCGAGGAGCGCGGCAGCTACTGGCTGATGAAATTCACCGCCGTCGCCGCCAAGGTGCTTGGCCGACGCCTGCTGAGCCCGCTGTTGTACGGCATCGTGTTGTACTTCTTCCTGTTCGGCCGCACGGCGCGCCAGAGCGCCTGGCAGTACCAGCAGCGCCTGGCTGAGTGGAGCGGTCGGGATGAGCTGCGTCCGAGCCAGCGCAAAGTCTTCGGCCAGTTCATGGCCTTTGCCGACGCCTTGCTCGACAAGCTCGACGTCTGGAACGGCAAGCTGCGCCTGGAACAGATCGAGATCAACGACCCGGCGCAATTGCGCGGGCAACTGCGTGGCGAACGCGGACAGATGCTGGTGGGTGCGCACCTGGGCAACCTCGAAGTGTGCCGTGCGCTGGCGGAAATCGGCGAACGCGTCACCATGAACGTGCTGGTGCACACCAAGCATGCCGAGCGTTTCAACCGCCTGCTGGGCGAAGCCGGCGCGACCCATTTACGCCTGATCCAGGTCAGCGAGCTGGACCCGGCCACCATGCTGCTGCTCAGCCAGCGCCTGGACGAAGGCGAATGGCTGGCAATTGCCGGCGACCGCGTACCGCTGCATGGCGGGCGCACGGTGCGCGTGGACTTCCTCGGCCATGACGCCGCCTTCCCCCAGGGCCCGTGGCTGCTGGCCGGCCTGCTCAAATGCCCGGTAAACCTGCTGATGTGCCTCAAACACCAGGGCCGCTATCGCCTGACCATCGAGCCCTTCGCGCAATCGATCGAATGGAAGCGCAGCACCCGCGAGCAGGTCATCGCGCAGTGGACCGCGCGCTACGCCGCACGCCTGGGCCAGTTCTGCCTGGAAGCGCCCCAACAATGGTTCAACTTTTATCCCTTCTGGAAGACCGATGACGACGCATCTTGAGCCGGTAACCTTTGGCGAACGCCCTCTGCGCATTGAAGACGTATTGGCCCTGGCCAACCGTCAGGTGCCCACGCACTTGCAGGATGACGCCGCCTATCGCCAGCGCATCGCCAAAGGCGCGCAGTTCCTCGACTCGCTGCTCGACAAGGAAGGCGTGATCTACGGCGTGACCACCGGCTACGGTGACTCCTGCGTGGTGGCGGTGCCATTGCAGCACGTCGAAGCGCTGCCGCGTCACCTGTACACCTTCCACGGTTGCGGCCTGGGCAAGTTGCTCGACGCACAAGCCACCCGTGCCGTGCTGGCGGCGCGTTTGCAGTCGCTGTGCCACGGCGTGTCCGGCGTGCGTGTGGAGCTGCTCGAGCGCCTGCATGCATTCCTGGAACACGATGTACTGCCGCTGATCCCGGAAGAAGGCTCGGTGGGGGCCAGCGGTGATTTGACGCCGCTGTCCTATGTGGCTGCGACCCTGTCCGGCGAACGTGACGTGCTGTTCCGTGGCGAACGCCGCCAGGCCATCGACGTACACCGCGAATTGGGCTGGCAGCCGCTGGTGCTACGCCCCAAGGAAGCCCTGGCGCTGATGAACGGCACTGCGGTGATGACTGGCCTCGCCTGCCTGGCGTTCGCCCGCGCCGATTACCTGCTGCAACTGGCCACGCGCATTACCGCGCTGAACGTGGTGGCGCTGCAAGGCAACCCGGAGCACTTCGACGAGCGCCTGTTCGCCGCCAAGCCGCACCCGGGGCAGATGCAGGTTGCGGCCTGGCTGCGCAAGGACCTGGCGATTGATGCGCCGACAGCCCCTTTGCACCGCTTGCAGGATCGTTATTCACTGCGTTGCGCGCCCCATGTGCTCGGCGTGCTGGCCGACAGCCTGAACTGGCTGCGTTCGTTTATCGAGATTGAGCTCAACAGCGCCAACGACAACCCGATCATCGACGCCGAAGAAGAGCGCGTGCTGCACGGCGGGCATTTCTACGGCGGGCATATCGCGTTCGCCATGGACAGCCTCAAGACCCTGGTGGCCAACGTCGCTGATCTGTTGGACCGGCAACTCGCGCTGCTGGTGGACGTGCGTTACAACCATGGCCTGCCGAGCAACCTGTCCGGCGCGCCGGCGGACCGCGCGATGATCAACCACGGGTTCAAGGCCGTGCAGATCGGTACCAGCGCCTGGACCGCCGAAGCGCTGAAAAATACCATGCCGGCCAGCGTGTTCTCGCGCTCCACCGAATGCCATAACCAGGACAAGGTGAGCATGGGCACCATTGCCGCCCGCGACGCGATCCGCGTGCTGGAGCTGACCGAACAGGTAGCCGCCGCCACCTTGCTCGCGGCCAACCAGGGTGTGTGGCTGCGCGCCCAGGCCGAGGATGCACGCCCACTGCCACCGGCATTGGCCGCCATGCACGAAGAACTGGCCAAGGACTTCCCGCCGGTCATCGAAGACCGTGCCCTGGAAGGCGAACTGCGCCTGTGCCTGCAACGCATCGCCGAGCAACACTGGGGGCTGCATGCGTAGCCCTGGCGTACTGCACAGCGACACCGAAATCCTCGTGCCGTTTTTCGACGTCGACACCATGAACGTGGTGTGGCACGGGCATTACGTGAAGTACCTGGAAGTGGCGCGCTGCGCGTTGCTGGACAAGATCGGCCATAACTACGCGGCGATGCTCGAAGCCGGCTACGCCTGGCCGGTGATCGACATGCAACTGCGCTATGTGCGCGGTGCGGTGTTCGGCCAGACGATCAACGTGCGCGCCAGCCTGGTGGAGTGGGAGAACCGTTTGAAGGTCAATTACCTGATCACCGATCTGGCCAGCGGCGAGCGTTTGACCCGAGCCAGTACCGTGCAAGTGGCGGTGGAAATTGCCAGCCGCGAGATGCAACTGGCCTCGCCCAAAGTCTTTACCGACGCCGTCGAAAGGGCCCTGAAATGCTGACCCCGTTCTCTGTAGGAGCGAGCTTGCTCGCGAAGATCGTCAACGATAACGCGGGTTTCCTGATCCCCCGCGGCGCTCTCGGGTTTTTCGCGAGCAAGCTCGCTCCTACAGTGTTGGTGTTGTTTGGTTTTTCGGGGGCGGCACACGCCTTCGACCTGCAACAACTCAGCGACCAGTTGGCCAAACCCTCAGTGATCCACGGCAGCTTCATCCAGGAAAAACACCTGCGTGCACTGCCGCAACCGTTGGTCAGCAAAGGCACCTTTGTGCTGGCCAAGGACCACGGCCTGCTCTGGCTGCTGAAAACCCCGTTGCAGCAGGATTACCGCATCAGCCCACAAGGCATTGCCCGCCGCGACGCCAATGGCTGGCAAACCCTGCCGAACAAGAGCGCCGGGGCCGAGCAGAACCGTCTGTTCCTCGCCGTGCTGCAGGGTGACAGCAGCGGTTTGCAACGCGATTTCGAACTGCAACTGCAAGGCGAGGCCACGCAGTGGAAGCTGACGCTGATCCCGCGTTCGCTGCTGCTCAAACAAGTGTTCACCCAGATCAATATCGACGGCGGCGAACTGGTGCATACCATCGAACTGCTGGAAACCCAGGGCGACAGCACCGTATTGCGCATGCAAGACAGCACGGCGAGCCAACCCTTGAGCGACGCGGAGCAACACGACTTTGCCCAGTGAGCGCCAGTTACCGCGCCTGTTCCTGATCCTGCTGGTGGCCGTGCTGGCCCTGGCCGGCTGGCAGTGGCGCCACGGTGCACCGCTGTCGGCCAACCTGATGGAACTGGTGCCGGGCGGCGCGCCGGACGCCCTGGAGCAGCAAGCCGAACAGCGCATGCAGGAGCCGTTGAATCGCGAGATGCTGGTGTTGGTCGGGCATGCCGATCGCCAGCAGGCGGTGGCCGTGGCCCAACAATTGGGCGAGCGCTGGCAGGCCAGCGGGTTGTTCGAGAAGGTGCAATGGAACCTGCAAGCCGACTTGCCGGCACTGCGTGAGCAATTGCTGCGCGGGCGCTTGGCGATGCTGTCGGGCAAAGACCGCGAGCAACTGATCGACCATCCCGACGCGTTCATCCAGCAGCGTGTGCAATCACTGTTCGACCCCTTCACCGGGTTCAGCCTGGTGCCGAGCCAGGATGACTGGCTGGGCCTCACCGGGCGCATCCAGAACAGCCAGCCGCAACAAGGCGCGGTGCAGCTGGATATCGGCAGCGGTGCGCTGATCGCCGAGGCCGACGGCAAGAGCTGGGTGCTGCTGCGCGCGCGTACCACCGGCAATGCCTTCGATATGAAACTGCCGTTGCAAGTGGCGGATTTGCTCCAGGCCAGCCGCACGCAGGCCAGTGAACAAGGCGCGCAGTTGCTCGCCGCCAGCGGCCTGCTCTACGCCGCCAACGGGCAGCAGCAGGCCAGCCGGGAAATCACCTGGGTCGGCGGCGGCGCGACCGTTGGCATCCTGTTGCTGCTGTTGCTTGCGTTCCGCCGCTGGCGCGTGTTGCTGGCGTTTGTGCCTGTGCTGGTGGGCATGCTGTTTGGCGCGGTGGCCTGTGTGGCGCTGTTTGGCCATATGCACGTGATGACCCTGGTACTCGGCTCCAGCTTGATCGGCGTGGCCGTGGATTACCCGCTGCACTACCTGTCCAAAAGCTGGAGCATGCAGCCGTGGCGCAGCTGGCCGGCATTACGCCTGACCCTGCCGGGGCTGACCCTGAGCCTGGCCACCAGTTGCATCGGTTACCTGGCGCTGGCCTGGACGCCCTTCCCGGCCTTGACGCAAATCGCGGTGTTCTCCGCGGCGGGGCTGGTCGGCGCCTATCTGTCGGCCGTCTGCCTGTTGCCGGCGTTGCTCAAGGGCGTGGAACTGCGCCCGGCGCAATGGCCGCTGCGCATCGCCGAGGGCCTGTGGCGCATGCGCGCCTCGCTGGTCAAGCGCGTGCCGAGCGCGGTGCTGCTGGTGTGGGTACTGCTGTTCTGCGCCGCTGGCCTGTGGCAGTTGAACAGCAAAAACGATATTCGCCAGTGGATCGGCGCACCGCCGCAATTGCTGCAAGAGGCCCAGGCCGTGGCGCGTATTACCGGGTTCCAGCCCACCAGCCAGTTCTTCCTGGTGCGCGCGGACAATCAGCAGCAGTTACTGGAACGCCAAGCCGCCCTGGGCCAGCGCCTGGAACAGTTGGTGAATATGGACAAGCTCCAGGGCTACCTGGCGCTGAACCAGTTGGTCAACCTGCCGGCCGAGCAACAACGGCTGCGCGAGGCATTGAATAAACTGCCGGAACATTGGCAACCGCTGCTGGACCTCGGTGTGCCAGCCAGCGCGCTGCAAGCCGAAGTCGCGCAGTTGCAGGCGCTGCCCACCGAAGACATCGACGCTGCGCTGGTCGGCCCCCTGGCAGAACCCTGGCGCACGCTGTGGCTGGGCCCGGTGGACGGCGGCGTGGCGGCCATGGTCAGCCTGCAAGGCTTGAACAACCCGGCGCTGTTGCAGGTGCAGGCCGTGGATTTGCCCGGCGTGCAACTGGTCGATCGCCTGGGTGACTTGAATCGCGTTTTCGCCGCGACCCAGATCAGCGCGGCTGAATTGAAGTTGATGTCGTGCGGGCTGATCGTGCTACTGCTGGTCCTGCCGTTCGGCTTGGGCGGTGCATTGCGTATCGTTGCCCTGCCGTTGCTGGCGGCGCTGTGCAGCCTGGCCAGCCTGGGTTGGCTGGGCCAGCCACTGACGCTGTTCAGCCTGTTCGGCCTGCTGCTGGTCACGGCCATCAGTGTCGACTACGCGATCCTGATGCGTGAACAGATCGGCGGGCCCGCGGTCAGCCTTTTAGGAACACTGCTGGCGGCACTGACAACCTGGTTGTCGTTCGGCCTGCTGGCGGTGTCGAGCACGCCGGCAGTGAGTAATTTCGGTCTGTCGGTCAGCCTGGGCCTGGCGTTCAGCTTTATGCTGGCGCCCTGGGCCGGCCAACAGAAGCACGCCTTATGAATGTGATTATCGCCAATGTGGCAAGGAGCCCTCGTGCCCATAGTTGAAATGGAACGTCGCCAGGTGGTGGTGATCGGTGCCGGCCCATCCGGTGCCATCGCCGCGACGCTGCTAAAGCGCCAGGGGCATGATGTCTTGATTATCGAGCGCCAGCATTTCCCGCGCTTCTCGATTGGCGAAAGCCTGTTGTCCCACTGCATCGACTTTATCGAAGAAGCGGGCATGCTCGACGCTGTGCAGGCGGCGGGTTTCCAGGTGAAAACCGGTGCCGCGTTTGCCTGGGGCGAGCGCTACAGCGCGTTCGATTTTGGCGATACCTTCAGCCAAGGCAAGCCGACCACCTTCCAGGTGCAGCGCGGCGAGTTCGATAAGCTGCTGGCAGACCAGGCGGCGTTGCAAGGGGTGGACATCCGCTACGGCCAAACCATCGTCGGCGTGGATTTTTCCGGCGAGTGTCGCTACCTGCATGTGCGCCGCGAGAATGGCAGCGAGTACCACGTCAAAGCCAAGTTCGTGCTCGATGCCAGCGGCTACGGCCGCGTGCTGCCGCGCCTGCTGGACCTGGAAGCGCCGTCGAACTTCCCACTGCGCCAGGCGGTGTTCACCCATGTCGAAGACCGCATCGAACACCCAGGCTTTGACCGCACCAAGATCCTCGTGACCACCCACCCGACCCAGCGCGATATCTGGTTCTGGACCATCCCGTTCAGCAACGGCCGCTGCTCAGTGGGCGTGGTCGCGGCCAAGGCGCATTTCGACGGCCGCGACAGTGACCTCGATGCCTGCCTGCGCGGTTTTATCGACGAGACGCCAAGCCTGTCCGGCGTGCTGCAAAATGCGGTATGGGATACACCTGCACGGACCATCGGCGGTTATTCGGCCAACGTCAAAACCCTGCATGGCCCGGGCTTTGCGCTGCTGGGCAACGCTGCGGAATTCCTCGACCCGGTGTTCTCGTCCGGCGTGACCATCGCCATGCGTTCGGCGAGCATGGCGGCCGGTGTGCTGCACCGCCAGCTCAAGGGGGAGACGGTGGATTGGCAAACTGAGTTTGCCGAGCCGCTCAAGCGCGGTGTCGACACCTTCCGTTGCTACGTCGAAGGTTGGTACGCCGGGACCTTCCAGGATGTGATTTTCCATGCGGGCAGCTCGCCAGAGATTCGTCGGATGATCAGCTCGATCCTCGCCGGTTATGCCTGGGATGAGCGCAACCCATTCGTCAGCGAACCCAAGCGGCGGCTGCGGATGTTGTCGGAGATTTGTGCGGGGGATGCCGCGTGAGCAGTCAGTACTTAAGTAAGCACTACGTCGAAGAAACCAGGTTCGGCTTCTGGTTCCTGCGCAGCCACACCTGGCAGCATCATGTGTTGCGCGTGGCCATCAACGACCTGCGCAGCCTGTTCAGCGAGCCGTTGCCCGTCGCGCCGGTATTGCTCGACGCCGGTTGCGGCCAGGGGAAATCCTTCAAGCTGTTGCAGCAGGTGTTCGCGCCCTCGCGCCTGATCGGCCTGGACGCCGACCCCCATAGCCTGGAACGGAGCCGTGAAGAAGCCACGCGCCAGGGCCTGGCCGTCGAGTTGATCGGCAGCGACTGCGCCACCCTCGATGTGGCGGATGCCAGCGTCGACATCCTGTTCTGCCACCAGACCTTCCATCATCTGGTCGAGCAGCATCGCGCGCTGAACGAGTTCTACCGGGTCCTCAAGCCCGGTGGCTACCTGCTGTTTGCCGAGTCCACCGAAGCCTATATCGACACCTGGGTCATTCGCTGGCTGTTCCGCCACCCGATGCACGTGCAAAAAAGCGCCGAGCAGTACCTGGAGATGCTCCGCGAGCAGGGCTTTGAATTCGACGCACGGAATGTCTCTTACCCGTACTTGTGGTGGAGCCGTGCCCGCGATTTCGGCCTGCTCGAGCGCTGGGGCCTGCGCAAGGCGCCCCCGGTGGGCCAGCGGGAAGAAACCCTGGTCAACTGCGTGGCGCGCAAACCCTTGGCGAGCGTCGCGGCATGATCCGCCTGTTGTTGATCGGTTGCCTGTTGCTGCTGAGCGCCTGCGCCAGCCAGCCACCGCTGCCGGAGAAAACCCCGACCCTGGCGTTGCCGCTGCAATTGCATGTGCAGCGCATGGAACGTGGCCAGAGCCAGGATTGGCTGTTGGTGATCCAACGCGAGGGCAACGCCATCCGCTGGTCGATGATGGACCCGCTGGGCATCCCCCTGGCCCGGCAGAAACTCATCGATGGCCAGTGGCAGGCCGACGGCTTGCTGCCGCCCAACCCCCAGGCGCGCGAGCTGTTTGCCGCGTTGCTGTTTGCCCTGGCTTCGGCGGATGACGTGCGCAGCCTTTACCCCAACGCCCAGGCGATGGACCTGACACGCACGCTTCCGGGCCATTGGCAAATCGTCTATCAGTCTTCAGAAGTGTTCAGTGTGAACATCAGCGGGCAGCCGTTGAGTTATCGCATCACACCGCTTGGGGCCGCCCGATGACCGCCTACCTCAATGCCCTCGGCGTGATCTGCGCCCTGGGGCGCGGCCAGGACGCAGTCAGCCGCAGCCTGTTTGCCGGCGACTGCGCAGGGATGCGCGCCGAAAGCGGCTGGGTGCCGGAACGAGTGTTGCCGGTGGGCAGCGTACCCGGCGAATTGGCGAGCATCCCTGCGCAACTGGGCCGGCAGAACAGCCGCAATAACCAACTGTTGCTGGAAGCCGCGTTGCAGATCGAAGCGGATATCCGCCAGGCGATCCTGACCTACGGCGCCTCACGGGTCGGCATCGTGCTGGGCACCAGCACCTCGGGCATTGACGAGGCCAGCCGCAGCATCGCCCATTACCTGCGCGACAAGCACTTCCCCAGGGACTACGACTACCAGCAACAGGAACTCAGCGCCCCGGCGAACTTCCTCGCCGACTGGCTGCAACTGAGCGGCCCGGCCTACGTGATCTCCACCGCCTGCACCTCCAGCGCACGCGCGCTGATGAGTGCCCGGCGCCTGTTGGATCTGGGCGTGTGCGACGCGGTGATCTGCGGCGGCGTCGACAGCCTGTGCAAGTTGACGCTTAACGGCTTTACGGCGCTGGAGGCGGTATCCAACGAACGTTGCAACCCCTTTTCAGTGAACCGCAACGGCATCAATATCGGCGAAGCGGCGGTGCTGTTCCTGATGAGTCGCGAGACCGCCCCGATCGCCCTGTTGGGCAGCGGCGCCAGTTGCGACGCGCACCATATTTCTGCGCCGGAGCCGACGGGCAAAGGCGCGCTGCAGGCGATGCGCAAGGCGCTGGCCAGTGCCGGGTTGCAGCCCGAGCAGATCGGTTACCTGAACCTGCACGGCACCGCCACCCAACATAACGACGCCATGGAAAGCCTGGCCGTCGCCAGCCTGTTCCCTGCCGGGGTGGCCTGCTCCTCGACCAAACCCATGAGCGGCCACACCCTGGGCGCCGCCGGCGCACTGGAAGCGGCGTTCTGCTGGCTGAGCCTGGCCCATGGCCGGGTGCCGCCGCACGTGTGGGACGGCCAGGCCGACCCGACGCTGCCGGCCTTGCACTGGGCGCAGGCCGGTGACGCCTTGGAAAAACGCTGCCTGATGAGCAACTCGTTTGCTTTCGGCGGTAATAACGTCAGCCTGATTATCGCAGAGGCCCCATGATCGATTGGCCACTCGCCGAACTGCTGCCCCATGCGGGCGACATGATCCTGATCGACCAGGTGCTGTCGTTCGATGAAGAGCAGATACACACCCGCGCCACCGTCAAGCCCGGCGGCCTGTTCAATCGCCCCGACGGCAGCCTGCCGGCCTGGGTCGGCATCGAATTGATGGCGCAGAGCGTCGCCGCCTATGCCGGCTGTCGTGCCCGCCAAAAAGGCCAGGCCGTGGAACTGGGTTTCCTGTTGGGCACACGCAAGTTCGAGTGCAACGTGGCGCATTTCCCGGCAGGCGCCGAGTTACGCATCCACGGCCTGCGCTCCCTGGAAGACGACAACGGCATGGGTGTGTTCGAATGCCACCTCACCGGTGACGGTATCCAGGCCACCGCGCGCCTGAACGTATTTCGACCGCCCCAGGCGGCCAACTATTTAGAAGAATCGAAGGACGAAACGCCATGACTGAATCCGTACTGGTCACCGGCTCCAGCCGTGGTATCGGCCGCGCCATTGCCCTGCGCCTGGCCCAGGCCGGCCATGACATCGTGCTGCATTGCCGCAGTGGTCGCGCTGAAGCCGACGCGGTGCAGGTCGAGATCGAAGCCCTGGGCCGCAAGGCGCGGGTGCTGCAATTCGACGTGGCGGACCGCGCGGCGTGCAAGGCCATCCTTGAGGCAGATGTGGAGCAACAGGGTGCCTACTACGGCGTGGTGCTCAACGCCGGCCTGACCCGTGACGGTGCGTTCCCGGCCTTGTCCGAAGAGGACTGGGACGTGGTGATGCGTACCAACCTCGATGGTTTCTACAACGTACTGCACCCGGTGATGATGCCGATGATTCGGCGGCGCGCGGCCGGGCGTATCGTGTGCATCACGTCGGTATCGGGCCTGATCGGCAATCGCGGGCAGGTCAACTACAGTGCCTCGAAAGCCGGCCTGATCGGCGCGGCCAAGGCATTGGCCATCGAATTGGGCAAGCGCAAGATCACCGTCAACTGCGTCGCCCCCGGCTTGATCGAAACTGCCATGCTCGATGAGAACGTACCGGTCGAAGAATTGATGAAAATGATCCCGGCGCAGCGCATGGGGACCCCGGAAGAGGTGGCCAGCGCGGTGAATTTCCTGATGTCGGCCGAAGCCGGCTATATCACGCGCCAGGTCCTGGCCGTGAATGGGGGCCTGTGCTGATGAAGCGCGTCGTAGTCACCGGCATGGCCGGCATGACCTCCCTGGGCAGCGATTGGGAGACCATCGCCGCCAACTTTCGCGCCAACCGCAGCGGTATCCGTCGCATGGACGAGTGGAACCGCTTCACCGAACTGAACACGCGCCTGGCCGGGCCGATCGATGATTTCGTCGTGCCTGCCCATTGGACCCGTAAGCAGTTGCGCAGCATGGGCCGCGTGTCGCGCCTGGCCGTGTGGGCGGCGGAGCAGGCCTTGAAGGATGCGGGCCTGCTCGGCGATGAGTCGATCAAGGACGGGCGCATGGGTGTGGCCTGTGGTTCGTCCACCGGCAGCACCGACGAGATCAAGGCGTTCGGCAATATGCTGCTCAACTCGGTGGCCGAAGGGCTCAACGCCAACTCCTACGTGCGAATGATGCCCCACACCACGGCGGCGAATATCAGCATCTTCTTTGGCCTCACCGGGCGCTTGATCCCCACGTCCAGCGCCTGCACCAGCGGCAGCCAGGGCATTGGGTATGCCTACGAGGCGATCAAATTCGGGCGCCTGCCGTTGATGCTGGCCGGCGGCGCTGAAGAACTGTGCCCCACCGAGGCCATGGTGTTCGATGCGTTGTACGCCACGAGCCTGAAGAACGACGCACCGCAGACCAGCCCGCGCCCGTATGACAGCGCCCGCGACGGCCTGGTGATCGGCGAAGGCGGCGGCATGCTGGTGCTCGAAGAGCTGGAACACGCCCTGGCGCGGGGTGCACATATCCACGCCGAGATTGTCGGCTTTGGCAGCAACGCCGACGGCCAGCACACCACTCGCCCGGAACAGAAAACCATGCGCCGCGCCATGGAGCTGGCCCTGGAAGACGCCGGGCTTGAGCCCGCGGCCATCGGTTACGTGAATGGCCACGGCACCGCCACCGACCAGGGCGACATCGCCGAGACCCTGGCCACCAGCAGCCTGTTTGGCAGCCGCATGCCCATCAGCTCGCAGAAAAGCTTCCTCGGCCACACCCTGGGCGCCTGTGGCGCGCTGGAGTCGTGGTTCAGCATCGAGATGATGAATCGCGACCAGTACGTGCACACCTTCAACCTCGACCATGTCGACCCACAGTGCGGCGAGCTGGACTACCTGCAAGGTAGATTCCGCGAGATGCACCACGACTACGTGATGAACAACAACTTTGCCTTTGGCGGCGTCAACACCTCGTTGATCTTCCGCCGCTGGTCCTGACTTTTTAATCGACTGGAGAAAACGGAATGTCTTCTTTGCTACGCGCGACCCTGATCACCCTGGCCCTGCTGACCACGGCCGCTTGCACCAGCAAACCGGTGCTCAACACCCAGCACGACCTGCCGGCGAATGCCCAGGTCAGCGAAGAAAAAATCAAGCAGGTGATCGTTGCCGCCCTGCAAAAACGCGAATGGAGCGTGCAACGCCTGAGCCCGCAACTGGTACAGGCAGAGATCACCGTGCGTAACCAGTTCTATGCCGCCATCGACATCCGCTACACCCGCAACAGCTACGCCATCACCTACCGCGACAGCCGCGACCTGGGCTACAAGGACGGCAAGATCCACCGCAACTACAACCGTTGGGTGAGCATGCTGGACCGCGATATCCTGGCGGGGTTGCGGGTGTATGGCGTAAATGAAGCGAATACGACCGGACAGTAGTTAAGAGATAGAACGGGCAACAGTAACCTGTGGCGAGCGGGCTTGTTGTGGCGAGCGGGCTTGCCCCGCGTTGGGGCGCGAAGCGGCCCCATTACAGGCGATGTGTTTTTAACTGACACACCGCACGCGGGTTTCTTTTTGGTTGGCATACATGCACCTCTTACTCATGTTATGCCCGAACACAAAATTTCTGACACCCCCTGAATGCCAGAAACAACAAAGCCCTCACATTTCTGTGAGGGCTTCGTCTTATATGGTGCCGGCACCAGGAGTCGAACCCGGGACCTACTGATTACAAGTCAGTTGCTCTACCAACTGAGCTATACCGGCGTGTTAGGGCGACGATTATAGCGATTGGCAAGCATCTGTAAACCCCTGAATTCTGACTATTTTTACAAACCTTGCCGCGATCCCTTTTTCTTCCCCATGTCAGTAGGATTCATCCTCCACTGCCAGGCGCAGTCGCAAGCCTTTCCACCTAAAAGGAAGCTCCACATGAAACGGACTCTCTCCCTCATCCTCCTCACCATTGCCCTCGGCGCCTGTTCAACTCAGAAGCCCGCCTATGACCCGGCCTTGGTTGGTACTTGGAAGGGCTTGCGCACGCAAACCGATAAATGCCAGTTCCTGTCGTGGACCACCCACCTCAAGCCTGATGGGCGTTTCACCATTACTTTCTTCCGCGATGTACAGCAGACGCAGGCGATTCAGACAGAGCAGGGCACGTGGTCGGCGGTGAATGGCAAGAATGAGTTGCGCACGGATGGGGTGCGTATGCCGGATGTGTACACCTATCAGCTGGTGGACGCGGATACGGTGCGTTACGTGAGTGTGGCGGCGGGGCCTTCCGGGGATTGTCAGGAGGATTACGCGTTTACGGAGCGGCGACTGCGTTAACCGCTGCGGCTTGCGCTAAAGGCGGGCGCGCCGTTATCGCGGTTGCACTGGGGTGGGCCGTTTTGGGCGTGCTGCTCGGGGTGAATAAAGGCAGGGCTGATTGACGGCCCGGCCGATGGCGGTTGTGGGTCTGGCGGCGCGGGTTTTGCTTCGCTGTGTGTCGGCGCTGGGGGTATCTGTGCAGGGGTAAGGCGGGTGCGACTTTGCCAGCGACCGCCCGGCGGGTTTTGCCTTGAATCCGGCAGGGGTTTGAGTATTCTGTCGCGCGATATGAACGGTGGGTTTAATTACTTAACCGTGTAGGCAAATTTTCGAGACAGTGTGAGGCAACTGATTAATTGTTGAAGGCTATGTCAGATTTGTGCCGTTCTTGACCGGTCGGACAACAAGAAACCGGATAAATCAGTGCAAGTTCATGTTCTTACAGATAATACGTTTTTATCCGGTAAATCGTCATAAAAATGGCGCCACGCCGTTCGTCGGATAATTAAGAGCAAAAAGCATCAAAATACTGACACCATCAATGTGATATCACAGAATGCGCCTCACACCACATAACTAGAAAAATACAAGGTCAGCTCTTTGCTGACCTTTTTATCGCCTTTAAAGCGCAAATCAGGTGGGGAGGGGCAGTGAGTGAGTCGAGCAGATGACATTTCAAAACTATTCAACAAGCTGGGTGCCAACCCAAATGGCTACCGCGAAATCGAATTTGTCCATGAGTTCATTGAGGACGATGTAGAGGTCCTGGAAAGCCCGGCGCTTGTTAAGCCCCTGCCTGTCGCTGCGGCGCTTGTGGATGAAGCCCCGTCGGCGCCGCTGCTGCGCCTGCTGGAAGAGCTGAACCACGGCGAAGCCGACCATCTGCGCCCTGAAGTGTCTTCGGCGCAGCCCACACCGAAAGTCGTGGTGGTGGTCTCGGTCAAAGGCGGTGTCGGCCGTAGCACCTTGGCCGCGGCGCTTGCCAGCAGTTTGCAGCGCCAGGGGCGGCCGGCGCTGGCGCTGGACCTGGACCCGCAAAACGCCCTGCGTCATCACCTGTGCCTGGGTCTCGACATGCCTGGCGTGGGCGCCACCAGCCTGCATAACCAAAGCTGGGAAGCCTTGCCGGAATTCGGTTTTGCCGGTTGCCGCCTGGTGGCGTTCGGGGGCACTGACTACGAACAACAGCAGAGCCTGAATCGCTGGCTGGGCCAGGATGAGCAGTGGCTGAGCCAACGCTTGGCCGGTCTTAAATTGAGCGGCCAGGACATCGTGGTTATCGACGTCCCTGCCGGCAACACGGTGTACTTCAGCCAGGCCCTGTCGGTCGCCGACGCGGTGCTGGTGGTGGTGCAGCCGGATGTGGCGTCGTTCAGCACCCTGGCGCAGATGGACGCGATGCTCGCGCCCTACCTCCAGCGCGAGAAGCCGCCACAGTCCTTTTATGTGATCAACCAGTTGGACGCTGCCCACCGTTTCAGCGTGGACATGGTCGAGGTGTTCAAGACGCGCCTGGGCAATGCCCTGCTGGGCACAGTGCATCGTGATCTGTCGTTCAGCGAAGCCCAGGCCTACGGGCGTGATCCCCTCGACCCAACCGTCAACAGTATCGGCAGCCAGGACGTCCACGCTCTGTGCCGCGCCTTGCTCGAACGCATCGACTCGGACCTTCCATGACCGACAATACGCTCTCCACGCCCTTCGTCGAAGGGCGCGCTGAACAGCGCCTAAATGGCGCCATCGCGCGCTTCAATCGCTGGCCTGCGGCGCTGCGCACGGTACTGGTCGTTACCAGTTGCGTGCTCGGCGCCTTGTTGTTGCTGAGCATTATCAGCGCGCCGCTGGACCTCTACAGCCAATGCCTGTTCGCCGCCGTGTGCTTCGTCGTGGTGCTGGTGCTGCGCAAGATCCCGGGGCGCCTGGCGATCCTGGCTTTGGTGGTGCTGTCGTTGGTGGCGTCGCTGCGCTACATGTTCTGGCGCCTGACCTCCACCCTGGGTTTTGAAACCTGGCTCGACATGTTCTTCGGCTACGGCCTGGTCGCGGCCGAGTTCTACGCGCTGATCGTGCTGATCTTCGGCTACGTGCAAACCGCCTGGCCGCTGCGCCGCACGCCGGTATGGTTGACCACCGAGCCGGAAGAGTGGCCGACGGTCGACGTGTTTATCCCCACCTATAATGAAGCCCTGAGCATCGTCAAGCTGACCATCTTCGCCGCCCAGGCGATGGACTGGCCCAAGGACAAGCTGCGCGTCCACGTGCTCGATGACGGCCGCCGTGATGAGTTCCGCGACTTCTGCCGCAAGGTCGGTGTGAACTACATCCGCCGCGACAATAACTTCCACGCCAAGGCCGGTAACCTCAACGAAGCGCTGAAGGTCACCGACGGCGAATACGTCGCCCTGTTCGACGCCGACCACGTGCCGACGCGCTCCTTCCTGCAAGTGAGCCTGGGCTGGTTTCTTAAAGATCCGAAGCTGGCGATGCTGCAAACGCCGCACTTCTTCTTCTCGCCGGACCCGTTCGAAAAGAACCTCGACACCTTCCGCGCCGTGCCTAACGAGGGTGAGCTGTTCTACGGCCTGGTGCAGGACGGCAACGACCTGTGGAACGCCACCTTCTTCTGCGGCTCGTGTGCGGTGATTCGCCGTAAGCCGCTGCTGGAAATCGGCGGCGTGGCGGTCGAGACCGTGACCGAAGACGCCCACACCGCGCTCAAGCTCAACCGCCTGGGCTACAACACCGCTTACCTGGCGATCCCGCAAGCCGCGGGCCTGGCCACCGAAAGCCTGTCGCGCCACATCAACCAGCGGATTCGCTGGGCGCGGGGCATGGCGCAGATTTTCCGCACCGACAACCCGCTGCTGGGCAAGGGCCTCAAGTGGGGCCAGCGCATCTGCTACGCCAACGCCATGCTGCACTTCTTTTATGGCCTGCCGCGCCTGGTGTTCCTCACCGCGCCGCTGGCCTATTTGATTTTCGGCGCGGAAATCTTCCACGCCTCGGCGCTGATGATCGTCGCCTACGTGTTGCCGCACTTGGTGCATTCCAGCCTGACCAACTCACGCATCCAGGGGCGTTTCCGTCACTCGTTCTGGAACGAGGTGTACGAGACCGTACTGGCCTGGTACATCCTGCCGCCGGTGCTGGTGCCGCTGGTCAACCCCAAGGCCGGTGGTTTCAACGTCACCGACAAGGGCGGCATCATCGACAAGCAGTTCTTCGACTGGAAACTCGCCCGGCCCTACCTGGTGCTGTTGGCGGTGAACCTGATCGGCCTGGGCTTCGGTATCCATCAGTTGGTCTGGGGCGATGCGTCCACGGCCGTGACGGTGGCGATCAACCTGACTTGGACCCTCTACAACCTGATCATCACCAGCGCCGCCGTGGCTGTAGCGTCCGAGGCGCGCCAAGTGCGTTCCGAGCCGCGCGTCAGCGCCAAGCTGCCGGTGAGCATCATTTGCGCCGATGGCCGCGTGCTCGATGGCGTCACCCAGGACTTTTCGCAAAATGGCTTCGGCCTGATGCTCAGCGACGGCCACTCGATCACCCAGGGTGAGCGCGTGCAACTGGTGTTGTCGCGCAACGGCCAAGACAGCCTGTTTGAAGCGCGGGTGGTGTTCAGCAAGGGCGCGCAGATCGGTGCCCAGTTCGAACCCCTCAGCCTGCGCCAGCAAAGCGAACTGGTGCGCCTGACATTCTCGCGTGCCGACACCTGGGCCGCCAGTTGGGGAGCCGGCCAGCCCGACACCCCGCTGGCAGCCCTGCGCGAAGTCGGCGCCATTGGCATCGGCGGCCTGTTCACCCTCGGCCGCGCCACCCTGCACGAATTGCGTCTGGCCTTGCGCCGCACCCCTACACAACCGCTCGATACGCTGATGGACAAGCCATGACCTCGAATATGTTCTCTCGTCCTCATCCGCGCCGTGCACTCGCGCTGATGATCGCCTCGCTGATGGGCCTGAATTCGCTGGCGCAAGCTGCCGAGCAAGCCGTCACCACGGTACCGGTACAAAGCACCGACACCGGCTACAGCCTGACGCTCAAGCAACTGGGCCGTCGCGACACCATGAACCTGCAAGGCGTGGAGTCGTCCGACAGCGTCAACTTCGACATCCGTGCCGATGAAGTGGTGAAGGGCGCGCAGTTGTTGCTCAAGTACAGCTACTCGCCGGCACTGTTGGCGGACCTGTCGCAGATCAACGTGCTGGTCAACGGCGAAGTCGCCGCCAGCCTGCCGTTGCCTAAAGAAGGCGCGGGCACCCAGCAAGAACAATTGGTGCAGATCCCGCCGAAGTTGATCACCGAGTTCAACCGTCTGAGCCTGCAGTTCATCGGCCACTACACGATGTCCTGCGAAGACCCCTTGCACAGCAGCCTGTGGGCAAAAATCAGCAACAGCAGTGAGTTGAAGGTGCAGGTCGAGCCGATCGTGCTCAAGGACGACCTGGCTGTATTGCCGCTGCCGTTCTTCGACAAACGTGATGCGCGCCAGGTCAGCCTGCCGTTCGTGTTCGCGACCACCCCGGACAGCGCCGCGCTGGAAGCTGCCGGCACCTTGTCCTCGTGGATTGGCGGCCTCGCCAGCTACCGTGGCGCGACCTTCCCCACCACCCTCGGCGACCTGCCGGCTAAGGGCAACGCGATCGTGCTGGTGCAAACCACCGATGCAATGGATGTACACGGTATCGCCGTGGCCAAGCCGACCGGCCCGACCCTGACCCTGCTCGCCAACCCCAACGATGCCAACGGCAAGCTGCTGATCGTGACCGGTCGCGATGGCGCAGAGCTCAAGCGCGCCGCCACGGCGGTCGCCTTGGGCAACCCGGTATTGGCCGGCAACAGCGTGGTCATCACCAAGCTCGACAGCCTCGCGCCACGCCGTCCGTACGACGCGCCGAACTGGCTGCCGAGCAACCGCCCGGTGCGCTTGGGCGAGTTGGTCGAGCAGCAGAAACTCAGCGTGTCGGGCTACAACCCCGGCGCCATCAGCGTCGACCTGCGCCTGCCGCCCGACCTGTTCAACTGGCGTGAAGAGGGCGTGCCGCTCAAAGTCAAATACCGCTACACGCCGCAGCAGGTGTCGACCAATTCGTCGCTGCTGATCGGCCTGAATGACCAGTTCATGAAGTCCGTGGCCTTGCCGTCGGTGAGCAACCTCGGCGGTGGTCAAACCCTGCTCGACCAGTTGAAGAAAGACGAAAGCCTGCCGCGTGAAGTGACGACCCTGTTGCCGATCAGCTCGGCGTCGCCCAAGTCCAAGCTGCAATTGCGCTTTATGTACGACTACATCAAAGAAGGCGAATGCCGCGACATCATCGTCGATAACATGCGCGGTTCCATCGACCCGGATTCCACCCTCGATGTCACCGGCTACCAGCACTTTATCGCCATGCCGAACCTGGGCGTGTTCAACGACTCCGGCTTCCCGTTCACCCGCCTGGCTGACTTGTCGGAATCGGCTGTGGTCATGCCCGACAACTACGGCACCGACGAACTCACCGCGTACCTGACCGTGCTCGGCCGCTTCGGCGAAGCCACCGGTTACCCGGCGACCGCCGTCAAAGTGGTGCAGGCCAAGGACGTGCAAAGCGTTGCCGACAAAGACTTGCTGGTACTCGCCACCGCAGGCAACCAACCGTTGCTCAAGCAGTGGCAGCAATACCTGCCGGCAACCAGCGATGGCGAGCAACACCAGTTCCTGCTGTCTGACCTGCCGCGTTATGTGCGCAGCTGGGTCAGCCCGGACCCTGCGGCTAACACCCACACCGCCAATACCGGGATCACCTTCAACAGCTTGAGCAGCAGCACCTGGCTGGCGGGTTTCCAATCGCCGCTCAAGGCTGGCCGCAGCGTGGTGCTGATCGCCAGCAACCAGCCTCAGGGCCTGCTGGAAGCCACCTCCGCGTTGATCGGCGGTGACAACTACAAAGACTCGATCCAGGGCAGCCTGGCGGTGGTACAAGGCACGCAAATCAGCTCGCTGGTGGCGGACGAGCAGTACTACGTCGGCAAGCTCAACTACTTCAAGTTCATGCAGTGGCAACTCTCGCAGAACCTGGGCTGGATGCTGTTGATCACCTTCCTCGGCCTCGCCGTGGTGACCAGCCTGATCTACCTATCGCTGCGTGCCCGTGCAAAACGGCGGTTGGCATGAGCCCGCTGCGTAGCATGGCCCTGATAGCGCTGGGCTCGGTGATGTTTGCAGGCGCTGCGCAAGCGCAGACCTGCGACTGGCCGCTGTGGCAGAACTACGCCAAACGCTTCGTGCAGGATGACGGTCGCGTGCTGAACTCGTCGATGAAACCCACCGAGAGCAGTTCGGAAGGGCAGTCGTACGCGATGTTCTTCGCCCTCGTCGGTAACGACCGCGCAGGCTTTGACAAGCTCTGGACCTGGACCAAGGCCAACATGTCGGGGGCCGATATCGGTCAGAACCTGCCGGGTTGGTTATGGGGCAAAAAGCCTGATAGCACCTGGGGCATCATCGACCCTAACTCCGCCAGCGACGCTGACCTGTGGATGGCCTACTCGCTGCTCGAAGCGGCCCGCGTATGGAATGCCCCGCAGTACCGCGCAGACGCGCAATTGTTGCTGGCCAACGTCGAACGCAACCTGATCGTGCGCGTGCCGGGCCTGGGCAAGATGCTGTTGCCAGGGCCGGTCGGCTACGTGCATGGCGGTGGCCTGTGGCGTTTCAACCCGAGCTACCAGGTGCTGGCGCAACTGCGTCGCTTCCATAAAGAGCGCCCGAACGCCGGCTGGAACGAAGTGGCCGAAAGCAACGCGCGGATGCTCGCCGATACCGCCAGCAACCCCCATGGCCTGGCGGCCAACTGGGTCGGCTACCGCGCCACCAGCGCCAACACCGGGCTGTTTGTGGTCGACCCGTTCTCCGATGACCTGGGCAGCTACGACGCGATCCGCACCTACATGTGGGCCGGCATGACCGCCAAGAGCGATCCATTGGCGGCGGGCATGCTCAAGTCCCTGGGCGGTATGTCCCGGGCGACGGCTGCGGCGGCCACCGGCTTCCCGCCGGAGAAAATCCACGTCACCACCGGCGAAGTGGAGAAGAACAACGGCTACTCGCCGCTCAGCTTCTCGGCATCGACCATTGCCTTCTTCCAGGCCCGTGGCGAAACCGCCCTGGCACAACTGCAAAAGGCCAAGGTCGACGACGCGCTCAACAAAGCCCTGGCCCCGTCGGCACCTGACAGCGCGCAACCAATCTACTACGACTACATGCTCAGCCTGTTCAGCCAGGGCTTTGCCGATCAGAAGTACCGTTTTGAACAAGACGGTACGGTCAAACTATCCTGGGAGGCAGCATGCGCCGTCACACGCTAGCCATTGCGATTCTCGCCGCCCTGGCCTCCAGTGCCAGCCTGGCCGAAACCAGCGACCCCCAGTCCCTGCTGATCGAGCAGGGCTACTACTGGCAGTCGAAGAAAAACCCTGAGCGCGCCCTTGAGACGTGGCAAAAACTGCTGAGCCTGAGCCCGGACCAGCCGGATGCGCTGTACGGCATCGGCCTGATCCAGGTGCAACAGAACCGCCCGGCCGAGGCGCAGAAATACCTGGCCCGCTTGCAAGCGCTGAGCCCGGTCCCGCGCCAGGCATTGCAGTTGGAGCAAGACATCACCGTCAACAAGCCCGACAACGCCAAGTTGCTGGAGCAGGCCCGTGAACTGGGTGAGCCCGATGACGAGCGCGAAAAGGCCGTGGCCTTGTACCGCCAGATTTTCCAGGGCCGCCAGCCCCAGGGCCTGATTGCCCGCGAGTACTACAACACCCTGGGCTTCACCGCCAAGGGCACCAATGAAGCGATCGCCGGCCTGCAGCGCTTGTCCCGTGAGCGGCCGAACGACCCGATCGTCGCGCTGTTCCTGGCCAAGCACCTGGCGCGTAACCCGGCCACCCGTGCCGACGGTATTCGCGCGCTGGCCAAGCTGGCACCGAACAACGACGTGGGCGGTAACGCCGATGAAACCTGGCGCTTCGCGCTGATCTGGCTCGGCCCGCCCAAGCCCGACCAGGTGGCGTTGTTCCAGCAGTTCCTCACTGCGCACCCGGATGACACCGAGATCCGCGCGCTGATGAACAAAGGCATTGCCCAAGGCAAAAATGGCGGTACCTGGCAGCGCGATCCGCAGATGACCAAGGCGTTCAAGGCCCTGGACGCTGGCGACCTGAAAACCGCCGAGCCGCTGCTGGCCGCGCGCTTGGCCGAGAAGTCCAATGACGTCGATGCCCTCGGTGGCATGGGCGTGTTGCGTCAACAGCAAGAGCGTTACAGCGAAGCGGAAAACTACCTGGTACAGGCCACCCGTTTACCGGGTGGTGCGGCGTGGCAAACAGCGCTCAATGACGTGCGTTACTGGAACCTGATCAGCCAGAGCCGCGACGCCCAGCGCGCCGGCCGTGGCGCCCAGGCCCGTGACCTGGTGGCCCAGGCCGAACGCCTGAACCCCGGCCAACCCGGTGCCGCCGTCGCCCTGGCGGGTTTCCAGGCCCAGGACAATCAGTTCGACGCCGCCGAAGCCGGCTACCGCAAGGTGCTGGCCCGTCACCCTGGCGACCCGGATGCACTGAGTGGCTTGATCAACGTACTGTCCCAATCGGGCCAGCCGGACGAAGCCTTGAAGCTGATCGACTCGGTGTCGCCCGCCCAGCGCGCCAAGTTCGCGCCAAGCGTGAAAATCAACGCACTTCGCGCTACCCAGGTCGGCAAGCTGGCCGAACAGCGCGGCGATGTGAAGGCCGCGCAGGCCGCCTACCGCCAGGCCCTCGATGCCGACCCGGAAAACCCCTGGACCCGCTTTGCCCTGGCCCGCATGTACCTGCGCGACGGCCAGATCCGCAACGCCCGTGCCTTGATCGACGGTCTGCTCAAGACCCAGCCCAACCAGCCGGACGCGCTGTACACCAGCACCTTGTTGTCGGCCGAGTTGAGCGAGTGGAAGCAAGCCGAAACCACCTTGGGCCGTATCCCGACCGCCCAACGCACCGCTGACATGAACGAGCTGGCGATCGATATCGCGCTGCACCAGCAGACCGACATCGCCATCGAAACCGCTCGCCGTGGCCAGCGCCCCGAAGCCCTGGCGCTGCTCGGTCGCTCCGAACCGCTGACGCGGCAAAAGCCTGAGCGCGTGGCCGTGCTGGCCGCCGCTTATGTGGAAGTCGGTGCCGCGCAGTACGGCCTGGACATGATGCAGAAGGTGGTGGAGAACAACCCCAACCCGACGGTCGACCAGAAACTGCTGTACGCCAACGTGCTGCTCAAGGCCAACAAGTACAGCGAGGCGGGCGAGATCCTGCGCGACGTGCAAGGCCAGCCATTGACCGAGATCGGTCGCCAGCGCTACGACGATTTGATCTACCTGTACCGGGTCAAGCAGGCCGATGCCCTGCGCGAGAAGAACGACCTGGTGGCGGCCTACGACATGCTCTCGCCGGCCCTGGCCCAGCGTCCCAACGACGCCTTGGGCGTCGGCGCCCTGGCGCGCATGTATGCCGCCAGCGGCAACGGCAAGAAGGCCATGGAGCTGTACGCGCCGCTGATCCAGCAGAACCCGAACAATGCACGCCTGCAAATGGGCCTGGCGGATATTGCCTTGAAAGGCAACGACCGTGACTTGGCGCAATCGGCCAGCAACAAGGCCCTGGCGTTGGAACCGGCCAACCCGGAGATTCTCACCTCCGCCGCGCGTATCTACCAGGGCCTGGGCAAGAACAGCGAAGCCGCTGAACTGCTGCGCAAGGCCCTGGCGATTGAAAACGCCATGAAGGCCAAGACCCAGGTGGCCCAGGCCGACACTCAAAGCAAGTCGTATAACCCCTTCGTGGGCCTGCCGGGCCAGCGTCGCCAGGTCACCGACCTGACTGTCGCCGGCGCTGTACCGCCGCCGATCGATGCGCCGACCAAGACCGTGACGTCCAGCGCGTTTGCCAGCGCGACGTCCAACGACTTGAGCGAGCCGTTTGTGCCGCCCTCGAACATCGCCTCCATCGACAGCCCCGAGCTGAGCCCGGCGCGGCGCGCGTTGGATACGATCCTGCGTGACCGTACCGGTTATGTGGTGCAGGGCTTGAGCGTGCGCAGCAACAACGGTGAGAAAGGCTTGAGCAAGATCACCGACGTGGAAGCGCCGTTTGAGGCGCGGATGCCGGTGGGTGACAACACCGTGGCGTTGCGCGTGACGCCGGTGCACGTGAGTGCGGGTAGCGTCGGTAGCGATGCGTTGTCGCGCTTCGGCAAAGGCTCCACGACCCCGGCGGGTTCCCAGAGCGACAGCGGTGTAGGCCTGGCCGTGGCATTTGAAAACCCGGATGAAGGCGTTAAGGCTGATGTCGGTGTGAGCCCGTTGGGCTTCCTCTACAACACCCTCGTGGGTGGCGTGAGTGTGTCGCGTCCGTTTGAAGCCAATCCGAACTTCCGCTATGGCGCGAACATTTCGCGGCGTCCGGTCACTGACAGTGTCACCTCCTTTGCCGGTTCCGAAGACGGCGAGGGCAACAAGTGGGGTGGCGTCACCGCCAACGGCGGCCGTGGCGAGTTGAGCTACGACAACCAGAAGCTGGGCGTCTACGGTTACGCGTCGCTGCATGAACTGCTGGGCAATAACGTCGAAGACAACACCCGCCTGGAACTGGGCAGCGGTATCTACTGGTACCTGCGCAACAACCCGCGGGACACGTTGACCCTGGGGATCAGCGGCTCGGCGATGACCTTCAAGGAAAACCAGGACTTCTACACCTACGGCAACGGCGGTTACTTCAGCCCGCAGCGTTTCTTCTCCCTGGGTGTGCCGATTCGTTGGGCACAAAGCTTTGACCGCTTCAGCTACCAGGTAAAAAGTTCGGTGGGCTTGCAGCATATCGCGCAAGATGGCACGGATTATTTCCCTGGCGACAGCACACTTCAGGCGTCCAGGGGTAATCCCAAGTACGAAAGCTCCAGCAAAACCGGCGTCGGCTACAGCTTCAACGCTGCTGCCGAATATCGTCTGAGCTCGCGGTTCTACCTGGGTGGCGAAATCGGTCTCGATAACGCCCAGGACTACCGCCAGTACGCCGGTAATGCTTACTTGCGCTACTTGTTCGAGGACCTGAGCGGGCCGATGCCATTGCCGGTCAGCCCGTACCGTTCCCCCTATTCCAACTGATTAAATCGGAGTCATTCATGCCTGTTTCTGCGATTGCCGGCCTAACCATGCTGGTACTGGGCGAAAGTCATATGAGCTTTCCCGATTCGTTGCTCAACCCGCTGCAAGACAACCTGACCAAGCAAGGCGCGGTGGTTCACTCCATCGGCGCCTGTGGCGCGGGTGCGGCGGATTGGGTCGTGCCGAAAAAAGTCGAGTGCGGCGGCGAACGCATGCCCACCGGCAAAGCGGTGATCTACGGCAAGAACGCCATGAGCACCACGCCGATCAAAGACCTGATCGCCAAGGACAAACCCGATGTGGTGGTGCTGATTATCGGCGACACCATGGGTTCCTACACCAACCCGGTGTTCCCCAAAGCCTGGGCCTGGAAAAGCGTGACCTCGCTGACCAAGGCGATCACCGAGACTGGCACCAAGTGCGTGTGGGTCGGCCCGCCATGGGGCAAGGTCGGTTCCCAGTACAAGAAGGACGACACCCGCACCAAGCTGATGTCGTCGTTCCTGGCCAGTAACGTGGCGCCGTGCACCTACATCGACTCGTTGACCTTCTCCAAGCCGGGCGAGTGGATCACCACCGACGGCCAGCACTTCACCATCGACGGTTACCAGAAGTGGGCCAAGGCTATTGGTACTGCGTTGGGTGACCTGCCGCCATCGGCCTACGGTAAAGGAAGCAAATAATGAAACGGATGACCCTGGGTCTGGCGGCCTTGCTCGCCAGCGTCAGCGCCTACAGCGCCGACATCCCGTTGTATCCCACCGGCCCGGAGCAAGACGCAGCGTTCCTGCGGTTTGCCAACGGCACCGGCAGCGAACTGAAGCTGGTGGCCGCCGGCTCCAAGGCCAGCCTGGTGTTGAATGGCGACAAGTTGGTCTCGTCCTTCCTGCCGGTGGTGGGCGGTGACAAGCCGATCAAGGGCGTGTTGAGCCGCGATGGCAAGGACGCCGACCTGTCGGTGACCGTCGCCCCAGGCGAATTCGCCACCGTGGTGGCGCTGGTCGACGCCAAGGGCGCCACGCGCCAATTGGTGGTGCGCGAACAGCCGGACGACTTCAACGCGCTCAAAGCCTCCCTGGCCTTTATCAACGCCGACGCCACGTGCGCCGACGCGAGCCTGGAAGCCGTGGCGCAAAAAGCCGAGCTGTTCAAGCAGGTCGCCGAAGGTTCGTTGCAGCGGCGCATGATCAACCCGGTGGAACTGTCGGTGCAGCTCAAATGCGCCGGCGCGCCGGTTGGCCAGCCGTTGTCGTTCACCCTCAAGGCTGGCGAGCGCTATAGCGTGCTGGCTGTTCCTTCGGCTGCAGGTTCGAAGTTGCTGTTCGCCTCTGACGCACTCGCTAACTGATCGGGCCCGACACCACCATGGTCTTTGCCTCACTCGAATTCCTCACGCTGTTCCTGCCGGCCTTCCTGTTGATTTATGCCCTGGCTCGTCCGAGCTGGCGCAACGTCATCCTGTTGATCGGCAGCTGGCTGTTCTACGGCTGGTTGAGCCCGCTGTTCCTGTTCCTGCACATGGTCTTGACCGTGGTGGCATGGGTCGGCGGCTTGCTGGTGGACCGCTCCCGCGAGGATGGCAAAGGCCGGGTGCGCCTGTTGATCGCGTTGATCGTGTTCAACACGGCGGTGCTGTGTTGGTACAAGTACGCCAACATCGTGGCGGGCACCGTGAGTGAGGTGATCACCTGGTACGGCGCCATGCCACTGGACTGGCAGCGCGTGGCGTTGCCAGCCGGCTTGTCGTTCATCGTATTGCAGGCGATTTCATACCTGGTGGACGTACACCGGCATACGGTGCCGGTGGAGCGCAGCTTCATCAATTACGCCACCTATATCTCGATGTTCGGCCACTCGATTGCCGGCCCGATCATTCGTTACGACTGGGTCCGTCGCGAGCTGAACCAGCGGTATTTCAACTGGCCGAATTTCTCCCTCGGCGCGCGGCGCTTCATGATCGGCATGGGCATGAAAGTGCTGGTGGCCGACACCTTGTCGCCGTTGGTGGACATTGCCTTCCACCTGGAAAACCCGAGCCTGGTGGATGCGTGGATCGGTTGCCTGGCCTATTCGCTGCAACTGTTCTTCGACTTCGCCGGCTACAGCGCCATGGCCATCGGCCTAGGCCTGATGCTGGGTTTCCACTTCCCGGAAAACTTTAACCGGCCGTATCTGGCCAGCAGCATCCAGGACTTCTGGCGCCGTTGGCACCTGTCGTTGTCCAGCTGGTTGCGCGACTACCTGTACATCGCCCTGGGCGGTAACCGTGACGGTGTGTGGCGTACTTATCGCAACCTGTTCCTGACCATGGCGATTGCCGGTTTGTGGCACGGCGGCGATAGCTGGAACTACCTGTTGTGGGGTTCGGCCCACGGGGTGGCGCTGTGCGTGGACCGCGCCTGGTCGCGTTCGAGCTTGCCGAGTATTCCGCCGGTGTTGTCCCACGTCCTGACGTTGCTGTTTGTGTGCCTGGCCTGGACCTTGTTCCGCGCGCCGGACTTCCATTCGGCACTGACCATGTATGCCGGCCAGTTCGGCATGCACGGCATGGCCCTGGGTGACGCAATGGCGGTCGCCCTGCGCCCGGCCCATGGCATGGCGGCCTTGCTGGGCCTGGTATGCATCATCGCGCCGATCTGGCAGGTGCGCTGCGAGCAACGCTTTGGTACTCAGCCGTGGTTTTTGGTGGCGGCTTCGCTGTGGCCGGTGGCCGGGTTTGTGTTGTCGTTCGCGCTGATTGCCAGCCGCGACGCCGTACCGTTTCTGTACTTTCAGTTCTAAGGAAGCCCGACCATGCCCGCTCCTACCGCACCGACTCCACCGAGCGAATTGGCCGTTCGTACCAGCCCCCTGGCGGCCTGGGTGCTGGTGCCCTTCCTGGCGGCGGGGCTTCTGTCTTGCGCCTGGCTGATGGTGAAGGGCCCGATCAGCTTCGTGCCGGCCAAGGTGGACACCGACATGCTGCTGCATGGCGACGTGACCCACCGTTTCGCCAAGGAACTGGCCAAGGCACCGATGGCGATCCAGACCGCCAACCTGGAGCGTGGCTCCAGCTGGCTGGCCTTCGGCGATACCGGGCCGCGCGTGCGCCAGGGATGCCCGGGCTGGTTGTTTATCAGCGATGAGCTGCGCATCAACCGCCATGCCGACGCCAATGCACAGACCAAGGCCCAGGCCGTGATCGACCTGCAACAGCAACTGGGCAAAAAAGGGATCGACCTGCAAGTGGTGGTGGTGCCGGACAAGAGCCGCATCGCGGCCGCACAGCGTTGCGGCCTGTACCGCCCTGCCGTGCTCGATGGCCGTGTCCAGGCCTGGACTGCCGCGTTGCAGGCTGCCGGCGTCTCCGCGCTGGACCTGACTGACACGCTCAAGCCACTGGGCCCGCAGGCATACCTGCGCACCGATACCCACTGGAGCGAAATCGGCGCCAACGCAGGGGCCCAGGCCCTGGCCCAGCGCATTCAGCAGCGCGGTATCAAGGCCACGCCGGAACAAACCTTCACGATCACCCAGGCACCGCTCGCCGTGCGCCCGGGTGACCTGGTGCGTCTGGCCGGCCTCGACTGGCTGCCGCCGAAATTGCAGCCACCGGGCGAGTCGGTCGCGGCCAGTTCCGCCCATGAAAGCGGTGGCGCCACCAGCAATGCCGACGACCTGTTCGGCGATGCCAGCCTGCCGAATGTGGCGCTGATCGGCACCTCGTTCTCGCGCAACTCCAACTTTGTGGGCTTCCTGCAAAAGGCCCTGAATGCGCCGGTAGGCAACTTCAGCAAGGACGGTGGCGAATTCTCCGGTGCGGCCAAGGCGTATTTCGACAGCCCGGCGTTTAAGCAAACCCCGCCCAAGTTGCTGATTTGGGAGATCCCGGAGCGCGACCTGCAGACGCCGTACGACCCGGTGACGATTAGTCAGTAAATTGACTTTTTGCCACTTGTCTAAAAAATAGCCAGCTCCTACAGCAAAATAATGACACTGTTGCTGGCTTGAAGCAGACTGCGGGCATTAAGGCGACGACAAAAAGACCTGCGGTAAGCAGTCGTATCAGCTGACCTTTTTCACGTCTTTAAGCTTCGCCGTGAGGAGGAATGTGCGATGAGCTTCACCGACAGTCTTCTCGTTCTTCTCGGCCAGGACGTGAGCCGAGACCCCCAAGGGCAGCATGCGCGGCTGCACTTTTTCGGCAGCATCCCGGTCGATGACGGCACACCGTTCTCCGGCCAGTCTCCCCGCGCCAATGAACAAACCCAGGCGGTAGCCGGCGCGGCGCCGCGCCCGAGCGTGGTGGCGCTGGTATCGGTGAATGGGGGGGTGGGCCGCAGCACCCTGGCCACCGCCTTGAGCAGTGGCCTGCAGCGCCACGGCGAACCGGTGGTCGCGCTGGACCTGGACCCGCAAAACGCCCTGCGGCTTCACTTCGGGGTCAGCCCGACTGCGCCGGGCATCGGCGTGGCCAGCCTGCAACATGCGCAGTGGGAGACTCTCCAGCAGCCGGGTTTTGCCGGTAGTCGAGTCATTCCCTTTGGCGACAGCGATACACAGCAACAGGAAAAGCTGCAGCGCTGGCTCAAGGATGAACCCGACTGGCTGGCGCAACACCTCGCCCCCCTGGACCTGAGCGCACGCCATACGGTGGTCATCGATACCCCTGCCGGAAATAACGTGTACGTGCACCAGGCGCTGAACGTGGCCGATGTGGTGTTGGTCATCGCCCAGGCTGACGCGGCATCTTTGGGAACACTGGATCAATTGCAGGCGCTGTTGGCGCCGCACCTGGAGCGTGAGCGCCCGCCGCAGGTGCACTTCGTGATCAACCAGCTCGATGAAGACAACGCGTTCAGCCTGGACATGGTCGAGGCGTTCAAGCAACGGTTGAACAAGGCGCCGTGGGAGGTGCATCGCGACATGGCGATCAGCGAAGCCCTGGCCTTCGGCGCAGACCCGTTGGACAGCCTGGCGGCGGGCCTGGCGAGCGACGATATCAACGACCTTTGCCGGTGGTTGATCGCCTGCAGAAAGCTGCGGTAAAGCGCGGTTTATACGCCTATCACCAGATGCTTATGCACAATTGGGCAGTGGCCGCTGTCACCCAATACACGTTTTGTGGAGCCGTTCTCATCACGCTGCAACTGCCTGTTTTGCGGGTGGTTTATGCCGTGGGTAAAAAATGAGCAGCATGGCTTTTTGCCGGTAGCGTTGTTGGCTACAGCTTCTGTAAAGATTCCATCAACAGAGTTATCCACAGGCTGGGGTGCGACAATTTTGCCCTTTAATCGCGCTCGGCAAGCACCATCAGGTTGCGCGGCGTCAGTGTCGATTCGCAGAAGCTGCCTACCTCGACCCTGTAGCCTTTCTCGGCCAGAAACAATGCCCGATCCAGTACCAGCCAGAGCTCCAGCGGGCGCCGAAACAGACCACGCAGCAATTCCAGGTTCCTGACCTCGGCCAGGCGTCGCCAACCGTCGGCCTCCAGTGCGGGCCAATCCTGCTCGCCTGTGGATAACCCTTTGAGACTCGCCAGTTCCCGGCAGTAGTCGGCGAAGGGTTGGTCGAGCCAGCTGGCGGGCAGCGAGGGCGCGGGCAAATACTCGTCGCAGCCGCGTAATTGACGTTGCAACTGATCGAACCCCAGGCGCCGGGCCATCGACGTATCCCGTTGCACGCGCACGCGGGCACCGGCGGTGACGGTTTCGCTCAGCGGCAGGCCAAGGTCCTCGACCGACAGTTGCAGCCGCGACGCACGGCCGGCGCCGGACAGCGCCTGGTAGCGCTCGGCATTGATGCGGTTATAACAACACGGTGCCAGCGCCAGTTGCTTGCAGCCGGCGGCGCTGGCCGCGTGCAGCAGGCGCACATGCAGGTCGCCACAGGCGTGCAGGGCGACGGGGGTGTGGTCGGGGTTGATCGCTACGGTTGCCATTACGTCTTGCAGGCGATGGGTGACCGGCAACCGATGGCGATCGCTCAAGGCTTGGCCGGAGGCGATCAACGCCGGATCGTATTCCAGGCAGGTCAGCTGTTGGCCAGGTTGCAGCAGGCGGCGCCCGAGATGGCCTTTGCCGGCGCACCAGTCCAGCCAATGCGTCGGCGTCTGCGCAAAGTGCAGCGCGGCGCCGAACGCTTCGATCTGCTGCCATTTACGCCCGGGGACGTCGACATTCAAGCGATGGCGCGCGGCTGCCAGGGGCTGGGTCGGTAACTTATCCACAGCACTGAGGCGCAGGGCTTGCGCGGCCAGCTGTGGAAAAGGTGCGGGGGCGGGCAGGTCGTGGGGCTGGTTATGGCTGCTTTCGGCATCGGCCAACGAGCGCTGGCGCAACCATTGGGCGAGTTGCGGATGCTGGGTTTCCCAGGGTAGCCGGGAGTGCGTGAAGGGCCGTGGTCGCCACAGCCCTTGGTGCTCGACCAGGAACGCATCCAGCACCTGGAAGCGTGTCTCAACGTCCCTGGCAGGCATCGACGCGCAGCCAGCGTTCCAGCAGTTTGAAGCCGCGTACCAGCAGGTAGGCCATCAACAGGTAGAACAGCCCGGCCGCGAAGAAGATCTCAACCGGCAGGTAGGTGCGCGCGATGATGGTACGCGCCATGCCGGTCAGTTCCAGCAAGGTGACGGTACTGGCCAGGGCGCTGGCCTTGAGCATCAGGATCACTTCGTTGCTGTAGGCCGGCAGGCCGATGCGCGAGGCGCGGGGCAGGATGATGTAGAACAGCGTCTTGGGCTTGGACATGCCCAGGGCGCGCGCGGCTTCGATCTCGCCTGGCGGGATGGCCTGGATCGCACCGCGCAGGATCTCGGCGATATAGGCGGCGGTGTGCAGGGTCATGGTGGCGGTGGCACACCAGAACGGATCGCGCAGGTAAGGCCACATGAAGCTGTTGCGCACGGCATCGAACTGCGCCAGGCCGTAGTAGACCAGAAACAATTGCACCAGCAGCGGCGTACCGCGGAAGAAGAAAATGTAGCAATAGGGCAGGGTGCGCACGTACCAGCGCCGCGAGGAACGGGCAATGCCCAAAGGGATCGCCAGCAGCAGGCCGGCGATCACCGCGATGGCCACCAGCTCCAGGGTCAGGGTCGCGCCCTGGGCCAGTTTGGGCAGCCATTTGATGATCACGGCCCAGTTCAGGCCCAGGTCGAAATGGGACAGCCAGCTGTAGTCGCCGCTCATTGGGTGCTCCTTGTAAAGCCACGGCTGGCGCGTTTTTCCAGGAAGTGCATGCCGGTCATGGCCAGTACGGTGAGGCCCAGGTACATGAAGGCGGCGACCATGAAGAAGGTGAACGGCTGCTTGGTGACGGTCACGCCGATCTGCGCGTGGCGCATGATTTCTTCAAGGCCGATGACCGAGACCAACGCAGTGTCTTTCATCAGGATCATGAACAGGTTGCCCAGACCCGGCAGGGCGATGCGCCACATTTGCGGCATGATCAAGCGGGTGAAGATGCGAAATTTCGACAGCCCCAGGGCGACACCGGCTTCACGATGGCCCTTGGGAATGGCGAGGATCGCGCCGCGGAACACTTCCGTGGCATACGCGCCAAAGCACAGGCCCAGGGCGATGACCCCGGCGGCAAAGGCGCTGAGGGACAGGTCGGGGTTACCCAGCATCTCCCCGAGGGCGCGCATCAGGTTGACTGTGCCGAAATAAATCAGCAGTACCCACAGCAGTTCGGGAATACCGCGGACGATGGTTGAGTACGCACCGCCCAGCCATTGCAGCGATTTGTAGGGGGAGGTCTTGGCCAAGGCACCGGCCAGGCCGAGCACCAACCCCAGGCACAGGGCCGTGAGCGCCAACTTGACGGTCATCAGCGCCCCGGCGGCGAGGGCGGGGCCGAATCCGTAGAGATCGAAATTCATGGTGTTTTCATATCGCGGCAGGCAAAGCTGAAAGCCGGCGCGCTTAAAGGCGCGCGCCGGGCAGGCCGATCAGATCATTCGATGCTGAACGGGAAGTACTTGTCGTTGATCTTCTTGTAGGTGCCGTCTGCCTTGATCTCTGCCAGGGCTTTGTTCAGGCGTTCGCGCAGTGGGTCGCCCTTGCGTACGGCGATACCGATCTTGTCGCTTTCTACAACCGGGTCGCCCTTGAACTCATAGGCCGAACCGTCTTTGCTCTTGAGCCATTCGTACTGCACGTACTTGTCGGCGAGGATCCCGTCCAGGCGGCCGGAGGTCAGGTCGAGGTAGGCGTTTTCCTGGGTGTCGTAGAGCTTGGCGGTGGTGTCAGGCAGCTTGTCTTCCAGGTAGCTACCGGCCAACGTCGCGCGTTGTGCGCCGATGATCTTGCCTTTGAGGTAGGCCGCGTCGGTCTTGAAGTCTGCCGTGGCTTTAGGAGCAATGAACTGCAGCTTGTTGGAGTAGTACGGGTCGGTGAAGTCGACGGCCTGCTTGCGTTCATCGGTGATCGACAGCGAGGACACCAGGAAGTCGAATTTCTTGGCGTTCAGGGCCGGGATGATGCCGTCCCAGTCGGAGACATACACTTCGCACTTCTCGACTTTCATCTTGGCGCACAGGGCATCGCCGATGTCTTTGTCGAAGCCCACGACGTTGCCGCTGGCGTCTTTATTGTTGAACGGCGGGTAGGCCGCTTCGATCCCCATTTTCAAGGTTTCTGCCATGGCCGTGGCGCTGAACGCCATCGAAACGGCCGCGGCCAGAAGGAATTTTTTATAGTTCTGCATGCAGGTTGCTCCGTTAACGGTTGCTGGACATGAATTGTTTGCAGCGCGCCGAAAGCGGGTTATCAAACACCTGCTGTGGCGATCCTTGCTCTTCGACCAGGCCCTGGTGCAGGAATACCACTTCACTGGACACCTGGCGGGCAAAGCCCATTTCATGGGTGACCAGCAGCATGGTGCGGCCTTCTTCGGCCAGCGCGCGGATCACACTAAGTACTTCCTGGACCATTTCCGGGTCAAGGGCCGACGTGGGCTCATCGAACAGGATGACCTTGGGCTGCATGGCCAGGGTGCGGGCGATGGCCGCCCGTTGTTGCTGGCCGCCGGACAGTTGCGCGGGGTAGGCGTGGCGTTTGTCACCGATGCCGACCTTGGCCAGCAGCGCTTCGGCGACTTCGATGGCTTCGGCCTTGCTCTGGCCGAGCACACGGCGAGGGGCCTCGATGATGTTGTCGAGGATGCTCATGTGCGGCCACAGGTTAAAGTTTTGAAACACAAAACCGATTTCGCTGCGCAGGCGGTTGATCTGCTTGCCGTCGGCGGCCATCAGTTCGCCGTTTTTCGCGGCCTTGAGCTTGAGCTCTTCGCCAGCCACCAGGATCTGCCCCTGGTGCGGGTTCTCCAGCAGGTTGATGCAGCGCAGGAACGTGGACTTGCCGGAACCGGAGGAACCCAGGATCGAGATCACATCGCCGTCGCGAGCGGTCAGCGAGATACCTTTGAGTACCTCCAGCTCACCATAGCGTTTATGCAAGTTGCGGATTTCAAGCGCGGGCGTGGCCTCAGCCATGTGCGGTCCTCATTGTGTTCATTGCGTTCGACGCTGTTGGGCCGCCTTCCTGGCGAGGCGCCAAGCTAGCATAGCGTCTGGATGACAGCCAACAGCGCTGCGGACGGTTAACCGGGGCTCTGCGGCAGGGTGTCGCATCGGCACAGCAGCGTGTCGCGCCATCAACAACCGAACAACCGTTTGATCCCGAAAATCCACAGGCTTTACGTAAAAAGGGCGCGATGGTGCCAGCTTTGGCCGGGTGTTGGAAGGGTTAACCGGGCAAACGGTGCCTGGCAGCACTTTTATAGAGCGTCGCGGACTTTGTGTGTGTGTTTGTGGTGCACGCGCTGCTCTGGAAAGTGGGTCGCTCGGTAACGCTGTAGCGGAATGCCAGCATTCTCAATGACTTGCAACGGTTAATGAATTGTCCTACAGCCCGCGTCAATTGCGGCTTTGTAACATTTTGGCGCAAATCTTGCGTAAAAAATAAAGAACGCCTTGTTGGTTTCTTTTCACAAGAAAGACTGCAGACCGGGCGAACCGTTTTCGCAATTCCTCGCAAAGGTGTGTCAATGAGTAGTACGCAAAGCTCCAATGACCTCGAACAGGGGCTCAAACCGCGTCACGTCACGATGTTGTCGATTGCCGGCGTTATTGGCGCCGGTTTGTTTGTCGGCTCCGGCCACGCGATAGCTGCCGCCGGCCCTGCGGTGCTGCTGGCCTACGCCGCTGCCGGTACGCTGGTGGTGCTGGTCATGCGCATGCTGGCCGAGATGGCCGTGGCGTCACCGGACACCGGTTCGTTCTCCACCTACGCCGACCGGGCAATCGGTCATTGGGCCGGTTTCACCATTGGCTGGCTGTACTGGTGGTTCTGGGTCTTGGTGATTCCTTTGGAAGCCAACGCCGCCGCCACCATTCTCAACGCCTGGTTCCCTAACGTGGCCATCTGGGCGTTTACCCTGATCATTACCTTGCTGCTGACGGCGACCAACCTGTTCAGCGTGAAGCACTACGGCGAGTTCGAGTTCTGGTTCGCGTTGATCAAAGTCGTGGCGATCGTGGGCTTTGTGATTCTCGGCCTGGCCGCGATCTTCGGCTTTTTGCCGACCAGCCAGGTCAGCGGCGTGTCCCACCTGTTCGATACCCAGGGCTTCATGCCCAATGGCATGGGCGCGGTATTGGCGGCGATCCTGACCACCATGTTCTCCTTCATGGGCACCGAGATCGTCACCATTGCGGCGGCTGAATCGAAGAACCCAGGCCAGCAAATCACCAAGGCCACCAACTCGGTGATCTGGCGGATTGGTTTGTTCTACCTGCTGTCGATCTTCATCGTGGTTTCCCTGGTGCCTTGGAATGATCCGAGCCTGGCGGCCGTAGGTTCCTACCAGACCGTGCTGGAGCGCATGGGCATCCCGAATGCCAAGCTGATCGTCGACCTGGTGGTATTGGTCGCCGTGACCAGCTGCCTGAACTCGGCGTTGTACACCGCCTCGCGCATGCTGTTCTCCCTGGGGCGTCGTGGTGATGCACCGGCTGTGTCAAAGCGCACCAACAAAAGCGGTACGCCTTACTGGGCGGTGATGCTGTCCACGGGCGCAGCGTTCCTGGCGGTGTTCGCCAACTACGTGGCCCCAGCGGCAGTGTTCGAATTCCTGCTGGCCAGTTCCGGCGCCATCGCGCTGCTGGTGTACCTGGTGATCGCGGTGTCGCAACTGCGCATGCGCCAGAAGCGCACGGCGGCGGGCGAGAAGATCGTCTTCAAGATGTGGCTGTTCCCGGGCCTGACCTACGCGGTGATGGTGTTCATCGTGGGCACGCTGACCATCATGCTGTTCCAAGAGGCCCATCGCGTGGAAATCATTGCGACTGGGGTCTTGAGCTTGCTGGTAGTGGCGGCGGGGTTGTTGGTGTCGAGCCGTCGCAAGGCGCAGAGAGTCGGCGCGGTGGTGCTGAATTGATGTGATGGAATGCGGTGCTTGATTGCGCCGCAGTTCAGATGTGGGAGGGGGCTTGCCCGCCTTCTATAGGAGCGAGCTTGCTCGCGAAAAACTCACAGGCGCCGCGTTGATTCAGGAAACACGCGTTATCGTTGAGGTTTTTCGCGAGCAAGCTCGCTCCTACAGAAGGCGAGCGTCAGTCTTGGGCGTTGGTGAGGGCCTGGGAGGCGGCCACATAGTCGGCCTGGAACTGCGGCGACTCGATCCACGCCAGGGCGGCAGCTTCATCCTCGCTGTCCGTGGCCCACTGCCGATACTCGATCAGTGCCGCCAGGATAAAGTCGGTGGCTTCTTCTTCGCCTTCCTGTTCCAGCACCAGTGCGAGCAGTGGGTGGGCCAGGAACACCGCACACAGTGCCTGCTGGCTGGTCTCGCCGGCGGTACGCATCGCCACGAACAGCTCGGTCAAATCCACCGACTCAAGGTCAATCCGGTCATCATCCCCGGCAAACGCATCCGGCTTGGTCGCGACGGCGCGCTGGGTACGGTTCTGCTTGGCCTTGGCCTTGGCCCGGTGGGCACGTTTTTGCTGCTTGTTCGGCGAGGCCATGGGCTCACGTCCTTGGGTCAGGATCTGGGTGGGGTATTGAAGCGCAGGTTGGGGGAAATCCCAAGGGTATCTGGCGCTAATTGGCCGTTTTGAAGCCAGGCCAATGCGATCGGCCACAATCGGTCCTGATACTCGCTGCGAAAGAATGCGAAATGCCCGACCTGTTTTTCGCCGATGTCTTGTGGAGCGATGCGCAGATGGGTGCGCTCACTGTTTGCGAAATAGCCCAGCAAGCGCTCAATCGCCGCCACGGTGCCGAACGGGTCGTCAGTGATGCTGATCGCCAACATCTGCGCCGTCACACGACTGAATGGCAAGTCGGCCAGGGCACGCCCGCTGGGCCGCGTCTCATACCTGGGCGTTGGCGTGCTCCAGTCGCGCACCACGCCTGCCGGCGTATCCTCCAGCCAGCCCAACCGCTTGCCGGGGAAATACCCACAGAGTGCCGTCACCAGCGGCATCACCACATGCCACTTGGCAAACATCTGCCAGCGCCCGGCGGCTGCGTAATCGCGCCAGTAGGCGAACTGCGCGCCCACGGTGACGATTCGCCGGATCACCGCGCCGGATGCAGCCAACCCCGCCGCACAGCCACCAAAGCTGTGGCCGACCACATCAATCGGTTGGCCTGGAAACTCGCGCTGTGCCCGCCGCAGGATCGCTTCGAAATCCCGCGTGCCCCAATCCGACCACGACGCCTTGAAACCGCGCAACGAACCGAGGCGGGACTCGCCGATGCCGCGATAGTCGTAGGTGATCACGTCGAAGCCGTTGGCGAACAGGTAATCGGCGAAACGTGAGTAGTGGCGGCAACGTACGGAGGTGGCGGCGTTGATGATGACGACCGGTCGTTCGAGATCGGTACGCGGGTGGCGCCAGGTGGAGCCTGCGAGGAGGTAGCCGTCGGCGGCGGATTCTTTGAAGGATTCGCTTTGGCTATTTCTGGGTGTAGTTGCACGTTCTATTGAAGAGGCGTCATTCAAGTTCATCGTTTCAAAGCCCCTGCCTGGATTATTGTTTTTTAGTACCGAAATTATTGATTGCATCGAGCAGTACAACGCCTCTTCCCTCGACCTCGCGCCAGTAGAAGCATAGGCTCACGCCTTTGCGATTTACACTGAGTGTTTTCATGACCCGCGACACCCTCGAGCACAATCAGGTCCCGGTCTACTTCGCCGCCGTCCTGCTGGCTGCCGCTTTCGGCCTGCTTGCGCCTTCGTTGGCCCATGGCCTTGGCGCGCTGGTCACGCCCGCCATCGCGGTGCTGATGTATGCGATGTTCCTGCAAATCCCGTTTCTGGATCTGCGCCAGAGCCTGGGTCACAAGCGCTTTCTGGCGGCGTTGCTGCTGGCCAATTTCATCCTCGTGCCGTTGCTGGTGTGGGGGTTGACCCGTGGCCTGGTGGAGCGCCCGGCGTTGCTGGTGGGCGCATTGCTGGTGTTGCTGACGCCGTGTATCGACTACGTGGTGGTGTTTACCCATATCGGTAAGGGCGATTCACGCCTGATGCTGGCGGCGACGCCGTTGCTGTTGCTGTTGCAGTTGGTGCTATTGCCGGTGTACCTGGGTTTTATGCTGGGGGCGCAGGCCGACGTGGTGGTGCAGGCAGGGCCGTTTGTCGAGGCGTTCCTGTTGTTGATCGTGGTGCCGATGATCCTGGCGGTGATCACCACCTCCCTGGCGCGGCGATCATCGCTGGTCAACGCTTGGAGCAATGCCTGGGCGTGGTTGCCGGTGCCGGCGATGGCGCTGGTGTTGTTCGTGGTGATCGCCTCGCAAATTACCTCGGTGGTGCGGGATATCAACCTGCTGCTCCCGGTACTGCCGGTGTATATCGGCTTTTTGCTGCTGGCGCCGCTGATGGGGGCGTTGGCCGCGCGGTTGTTCGCGTTGCCAGCGGTCACGGCGCGGGCGGTGACGTTCAGTGCATCGACACGCAACTCGCTGGTGGTGCTGCCCTTGGCGCTGGCACTGCCGGAAGACGTGCGTGGGGTGGCGGCGACCGTGGTGATCCTGCAGACCCTGGTGGAGCTGGTGGGTGAGTTGGTCTACGTCCGGCTGATCCCGAAGTGGGTGTGGCCTGCAAGTCGCTAGAAGCGGCAATCTTCAGGTTGTTCAGGCGCTATTCAGGGGCGGGTTCGGCACCATAGGCCCGCGCTCCCTACCTGACAGGTCAACCGATGGATCAACGCTACCGCTTTCGCCTGGAGTCCCTGGGCATTTTTCTGATCGCTTTGTTGCTGTTCACCCTGGGTATCTGGGATCAGCAGCCCCAGGGCTTTGATGGGCGCTGGGCGTTGTTCCTGCAGGAGATGTTTCGCCATGGCGCGAGTCTTTTCCCTACGACCTATGGGCAGCCCTACGCCGACTACCCTGGTACCGCGACGTTTTTCAGTTTTGTATTTGCGCGCTTGTTCGACGCGCCAAACCATCTGGCAAATGTCATGCCCACGGCGCTGGCCTCGGCGGGTGTGGTTGCCCTGATCTATCGCTTGCTGGTGCCTTACAGCCGCAACTGGGCGCTGCTCACGGTGCTGCTGACCTTGCTCACCACTCAGTTGCTGGAAAAGTCGCGTTCGGTTTGCCTGGACCAGATGGTGGCGCTGCTGTGCGTCGGCAGTTTCTATCTGCTGCACAGTGGTGAACGCCTCGGTTCGCGCCTCAGGCAATTGGCGGTGTTCCCGCTGTTCGTCCTGGGCTTTGCGATTCGCGGGCCGTTAGGGTTGATCGAGGTCTGCGGCGTGGTCTGCGTGTATTGGGCGTTGGGCCGTCCCGGCGAGCGGGTCAGGCAGGTGCTGGTGCACGGTATGGTTGGCCTGGTGCTGTTGGCGGCGTGCTGGTGGTTGCTGATGAAGCTGGCGCGGATCAGCGGTGGCGATGCCTTTGCCGATGAAGTGTTCAGGATGCAGGTCGGTGGGCGCCTCGACGAAACCGGTGAGCCGTTCTATTTCTATTTCCAGTTGAGTTTGTACCGCTACTTCCCCGTGGTGCCCCTGGCGTTGGCCACGATGATTGCGTTGCGACATCGCTGGGCGCAGCGCCAATGCGATGAGAATGTGCAACTGACAATACGGCTTGCGGCCTGTGGCTTGATGATTTTGCTCGGGCTGTCGGTGCCGCACTTCAAGCGTGCCTATTACATCTTGCCCATGGTGCCAATGTTCGCCGCTGTCGCGGCCTATGGGCTGCTCCACGCGCAGGGCTGGTTTGCGGGCATACGTCGATGTTACGAAGGGCTCGTCGTGGCGTTGCCGGCGTTGGGTGGGGTTGTGGTGTTTGTGTGCCGCTATGGGTGGCAGAAACACGGTTACTGGCCTAACGTTTCGTTGCCTCTGCTGATTGGCGCCCTGGTGCTGTTGCAGTTGGCGGCGTTGCTTGCCTGGCGTCGCAGCGCGCGACTGGTGTCGCTCAGTGCGATTGCACTCGCGGCGCAGTGGTTGTTGTTGGTGACGGTGGTGGAGCCGGCCAAGGACCTGCAGTTCGACACCCGGAAGTTTGTCAGCCAGGTGGAAGCGCTGCGTGCGACGGAGCCTGGGCCATTGGTGTTCGTCAATCTCGGTCGGGACACCTGGGCGGTGCGCTACATGATGAACCTGGACCACGATGAGCAACCGCTGTTCGTTGGGCGCAATGAGATGGAACGGTTGGGCGAACTGCCTCGGCCGGCGTGGGTAATAGTGGCGCGTAAGGAAACCGCGCTGCTGCAGGGAACGCCAGTGGAGCATTTGACTCCGATGTACAACGGGCGCTTGAACGACAACCCGTTGCTGGTGTTTCTGCTCAAGTGAACAGGCGATTTAGAGCGTGTTGGTGTATGTTTGCCGGGTAAATGACCGGCGGGTCATATAACGCCTATCTGGCTTTACCGTTTTTGTAATCGTTGTAACGTGCGGATCAAGGAAATGATGGAAATGGACTTCAAGCGGCCCGGCGCTCAATCACCCGGTGCGACCTCCCTCGCGGGTGGCGGTCACGTGATCGGCCGCTCGCGGCTTGGCTTGCTGAGCATCTGTTTCGACGGCGGCTGCAGTTACCCCTCGATGATTATCATGTTGCAGGGCGTGTTCAAGCGCTACGGGCGCCTGGTGCGCTTTGGCGAGAAGTTGTCGGCGCAGGACTGGTTAAATCGGGTCGAGGAGCGCGGCTTCCAGGTGTCGGACCAAGAGAGGGCGGCGGTGGTGACGCTGATGTGGGATCGGCGTTGAGTGACTTAGTGGCAGGGGCGATGTTGAATCGCCCTTGATCAAGGCGCCAAATCCAAGGCAACAAAAAACCCGCACCAGGCGGGTTTTTTGTGTGTTCCAGATGATAGTTGCACCACCTGAAACTTAATAGTGGTGCCCAGAGACGGAATCGAACCGCCGACACGGGGATTTTCAATCCCCTGCTCTACCGACTGAGCTATCTGGGCAACGGGGCGCATTAAACGGGTTTTTCAGGGGGTCGTCAAGCAAGTTTTCAAAAAATATTTAATTATTACCGTCGCTTACGTGCCGACCCCGGTTTTTGATCAATTATTGAGCAGGCGGCACGTAGCCGTCGGCCTTGGCGTAATCCTCGCCGGAAAAATACTTGTCCATCTCACCTTGCAGGTATTTGCGGTCTTCGGCGTTCATCATGTTCAGGCGTTTTTCGTTGATCAGCAGGGTCTGGTGTTTTTGCCAGTCGGCCCAGGCTTTGGCGGAAACATGATCGAACACGTCCTGGCCTTTGGCGCCTGGGTATGGAGGGCGTTCCAGGCCGGGCAGTTCTTCTTTGTACTTGCGGCACATTACGGTGCGGGTCATGACGACTCTCCTGCGTTCAATACTTCAGCCGCGCGCTTCAGCAGTTTTTTCACCGGGGCGGCAAGGCCCAGGCGCGGCGGGGTGGCGAGGTTATACCAGAGCCAGTCGGCCTCGGCCACGTGATGGGCGGGTTCCTCGACCTGGACCAGCCAGGGTTCGATGGCCAGCTGGAAGTGGCTGAAGGTGTGGATCAGCCCCGGCAGTGCCTGTTGCGTGCCCAAGGCCAGTGCATGCTGGTGGGCAAGGTGTTCGAGGTCGTCGAGGTCGTCCAGCTCCGGCAAGCTCCACAAACCGCCCCACAGGCCCGTGGAAGGGCGACGGTAAAGCAGGATAGCGCCCTCGGCGTTGGCCAGCATTGGCATCAGCGTGCGCTTCTGGGGGATGGCCTTGCGTGGCTTGGGGGTCGGGTAGCGTGTCTCCAGGCCGAGCATATGGGCTTCGCAGCCTTTTTCCAGCGGGCATAACAGGCAACTGGGCTTGCTGCGGGTGCAGAGGGTTGCGCCCATGTCCATCATCGCCTGGGTGTAGGCGTTGACGCGGGTCTGCGGGGTGAAGCGCTCGGCGGTGGCCCAGAGTTGCTTGGCGACCTTCGGGTCGCCGGGGTAGCCCTCCTGAGCGGTATAGCGCGCCAGGACGCGCTTGACGTTGCCGTCGAGGATCGGTGCGCGCAGGCCCATGCTCAGGCTGGCAATTGCACCGGCCGTGGACAGGCCGATACCGGGCAGCCCGGTGAGTTTTTCGACATCGCGGGGAAACTCGCCGCCGTACTCGGCCACGACGATCTTCGCGGTCTTTTGCAGGTTGCGTGCCCGGGTGTAGTAGCCCAGGCCGGTCCACAGGTGCAGCACTTCATCTTCCGGGGCGGCGGCCAGGGCTTCGACGGTTGGCAGCGAAGCCATGAAACGGTCGAAGTAGTTGAGCACGGTGCTGACCTGGGTCTGTTGCAACATGATCTCCGAGACCCACACCCGGTAAGGGGTGATGCCCTGTTGCCAGGGCAGGTCATGGCGACCGTGGCGGTCGTACCAATTCAGCACCGCCTGCGAAAACTGCTCGTTTCTCATCGTTTGAACAGGCCTTTCAACGCATCTTTGAGTTGCGGGTTTACCTTGTCGAGCTTCTCTTCCAGCTTCTCGTTGAGGCGGTTGCCGGCAGCCTTGATGGCGACCTGGCCCAGGCCATCCTTGTCCAGGCGGCATGCCTTGGCGCCCAGTTCCAGCGGGCCACGGCAACGTAACGGAACTTCGATGCCCTGGAAGTTGGCGCCTACTTCACACGCCGGGTCCGGTACTTCGCGTTGGTCGCCTTCGACGATGATGCCCACCCGATAATCCATGCCGAGCACACGCAGGTCGATGTCACCGTTGCCGTTCACCGTGAGGCCTGGGATACGCACTTTCAGGTCAGGGTTATTGGCTACGCCATTGCGGAAGCTCAGGTTGCCCTTCAGTTCCTCGAACGGTGTGTCCTTGCCACGTGGCTCGCTGTTCAAGGTCTTGCGGTTGAGCAGGGCAATACCGGTGCACAACTGCTGTTCAAGGTTGGCGTTGAGCAACACGCCATTGTTGATCACGAAGCTGGCGGTGCCGTTGAGGCTGTCGATCAGGGCCTTTTGGCTGTTGCCGCGGCCGCTGAGGTTGCTGTCGAGGGTGACCAGGCCTTTCACCGGCGGATTTTGCCCTTGGGCTTGCAGGATGCGTTCGACCGGCACCTGCTTGATGCGGCTCTGCAGCGCCAGTACCGGAATATCCTGGCGCACATCGAGGGTGCCGTTGGCCTGGAAGGTGCCGTTGTAGAGGCCGCCGCTCAGGGTGTCGAGCTTGAGCTGGCCGTCGAGGCCGGTGGCCTTCAGTGCCGCGTTCTGGATTGGCAGCTTGCTCAGGGTCAGTTGCCCAAAGGTGAGGTCGGCATTCACATCCAGGGTGCGCAGGCGGGTCAGTGGCAGCAGCTTGTCGGTGCTCCAGGCGCCCTTGGTCGGGGCGTCCGGCAGCGGTGTGGTGCCACCGGCGGCCATCGCGCCGGCTTCGCTGTTCTGGACTTCGGCCTGGCGTGCAGCGGCGGCGCCTTTGGCGGCGTCGGACTTGGCTGGCAGGTAGTTGTCGGCGTTGAACGTGTCGCCCTTCAGTTGCACGCGCAGTGACTGCTTGGCGAAATCGTCCACCGCGATGCGACCGGTAAAGGTGCTGCCGTCGAGTTTCAGGTTCAGGTCTTCCAGCGCCATGCTGGTCGGCGTGCCCTTGAGGCGGCTGACCAGTTCGACCTTGCTCAGGCTGCCCTCGGCCATATGCGGCAGCGGGTTGCCGATGCTGTCGAGGAACGTGGCCAGGTCAAACTGGGCGATGGACAGTGCGCCACTGATCTGCGGTGTCTTGTCGAGGTCGTTGACCTTCAGCTCGCCGAGTGCGCGCAGCTGGTTGGCCGAGAGTTTCAGGTTGGTCCACTCGGCAATGTTGGCCGCCAGGTCCACCAGCAGTTGACCCTGGGTGGAGAAGGTCACGGTCTTGCCTTGCAGCGGTTCACCGGTGGCTTCGCCGCTGAGTTTCATGTCTTCGAACTGGTAGCGCTTGAGGGCGCGTTGAATGCGCAGGTTGCCGTTGAGCTCGGTCTTGACGCGCATCACCGGTTGGTTACTGCCGAAAAAGGCCGTGAGTTTCAGCGGAATGCTTGCCCCTTCGTGCACGGCACCGGCGCTCAGCTGGATGCTTTCGGCGCTGAACTGCTTGCCGGTCTGCTCATCGTTGTATTCGATGCGGGCGTTGTTGATCGTCAGGCTGTCGATATCGAGGCGGATCGGTTTTGGCGGTTTTTCCGGTTCGTGCTCGGCAGACTGCTCCACTGGGGCAGGGGTGGCGGTACCTGCCTCCGGCGCGGTCTTACCGATGTCTTCCCAGTTGCCATGGCCCTGCTTGTCACGGTTCAGGCGCAGATTGAGGCCCTCGACACGCACATCGCTCATCTGCACCTCGCGGCGCAGCAACGGCAGCACGCGTACCGACAGGCCGAGCATCTGCAGGTCAGCGAACGGTTGGGTCGGGTTGGTCAGGGTCGCGACGCTGGCTTCGTGCAACTCCAGGCCCAGCCACGGGAACAGGCTCCAACCGATATCGCCATTGAGCGTCAGCTCGATGTGGGCCTTGTCGCGGGCAATCTGGCGAATCTCGTCTTTATAGTCGTTGGGATCGAAGAGATGGGTCAGGGCAAAGCCGAGAGCCACAATGATCAGCAACAACCCGAGAAGTACCAGACCCAGGATTTTGCCGAACGCTTTCATGGGCGAGTCCTTGTATGTCGATTTCAAAATGTAGCCGCAGAGTATAACGCCCGACGACCGGCGTCAGTTCACAGATCGTTACATTGTATCTAGGGCCAGGAAAACGGAATTTTGACGTCAAAAAGTGCAAAAAATCCGAAAAACGTAGTGGCACTTTGGTTTTTATGGCGTCCACTGATGCTAATCTCTGCACGTTCGTTCGCCTTCTGCGACTTAAGGTCGCGCCTAAATGGAGCTCTACTCAACAAAACGGCCACGCTTTGCGTGCAAGGCCGAGGGAGAGAGCGCCTGACGAACACATACTAACAACTGGGGGAAACACCAATGAGTACTAGCATGGCGGCGAGTATTACTGCCGCACAGCCTGCGTTCCTGTCCAAGGAACGCATCATCGCCAAGCCCGGTTTCAACCGCTGGCTGGTTCCACCGGCCGCCCTGGCCATCCACTTGTGCATCGGCATGGCCTACGGTTTTTCGGTGTTCTGGCTGCCACTCTCCAAGGCGCTGGGTATCACCGCACCTGTTGCCTGTGCGCCGGACATGAGCTTTATCGCCCAAGTCTTCTCGTCCCAATGCGATTGGCCCATCTCTATGCTGGGCTGGATCTACACCCTGTTCTTCATCTTCCTGGGCTGCTCGGCAGCGATCTGGGGCGGCTGGCTGGAACATGCCGGGCCACGCAAGGCGGGTGTTGTATCGGCGCTGTGCTGGTGCGGCGGCCTGTTGATCTCGGCGCTGGGGATCTACACCCACCAGATCTGGCTGATGTGGATCGGTTCCGGGGTTATTGGCGGTATCGGCCTGGGCCTGGGCTATATCTCGCCCGTGTCCACCCTGATCAAGTGGTTCCCGGACAAGCGCGGCATGGCGACCGGCATGGCGATCATGGGCTTCGGCGGTGGCGCCATGGTTGGCGCGCCGCTGGCCGCTGCGTTGATGGGGCACTTTGCTTCGCCGACCAGCGTGGGCGTGTGGCAAAGCTTCCTGGTGATGGCGGCGATCTACTTCGTATTCATGATCGGTGGCGCACTGTCGTACCGTGTTCCGCCGACCGGCTGGAAGCCTGAGGGCTGGACCGCACCGGCGAAAAAAGCCAGCAACTCGATGATCACCCACCGTCACGTGCATGTGAACGTGGCCTGGAAAACCCCGCAATTCCGCCTGGTATGGCTGGTGCTGTGCCTGAACGTCTCCGCCGGTATCGGCATCCTGGGCATGGCTTCGCCGCTGCTGCAGGAAGTGTTTGGCGGCAAGCTGCTGGGTGTGGATGTACCGTTTGGCCAGCTGGATGCGGGGCAACTGGCGTCGATCGCGGCCATTGCTGCGGGCTTCACTGGGCTGTTGAGCCTGTTCAACATTGGTGGCCGGTTCTTCTGGGCGTCGTTCTCCGACTACCTGGGCCGTAAAAACACCTACTTCGTGTTCTTCGCCCTGGGCTTTGCCCTGTACGCGCTGATCCCGAACCTGGGGCACCTGGGTAACGTGGCGCTGTTCGTGGCGGCGTTCTGCATCATCCTGTCGATGTACGGCGGTGGTTTTGCGACGGTTCCGGCGTACCTGGCCGACCTGTTCGGTACCCAGATGGTCGGCGCGATCCACGGTCGCCTGCTGACTGCCTGGGCGGCGGCGGGCGTGTTGGGCCCGGTGCTGGTCAACTACCTGCGTGAATACCAGTTGAGCATCGGCGTTGAACGCGCTGCGGCCTACGACATCACCTTGTACATCCTGGCGGGTCTGCTGGTGCTGGGGTTCATCTGCAACATGCTGGTGCGTCCTGTGGCCGACAAGTACTTCATGACCGATGCCGAGCTGGCTGCCGAACAGGCGCTGGGTCATGACAAAGGTGCTGATGCCACGACTGTGCTGGAGTGGAAAGCCTCCGCCGGCAGCAAGCCGCTGGCTGTTGCGGCCTGGTTGGTGGTGGGTATTCCGTTGGCATGGGGGGTGTGGGTGACCCTGCAGAAGACGGCGGTGCTGTTCCACTGACACCGCGCATGCCTTGTGGTCCCAGGCGTGTTGGGGGTTGTGGCGAGCGGGCTTGCCCCGCGTTGGGCTGCGCAGCAGCCCAATAAAACCAACGCGTTCTTCCCGTCAGAACGCGTTGGTATATTTTGGGGCTGCTGCGCAGCCCAACGCGGGGCAAGCCCGCTCGCCACGACAAGTCTGCTTCGACACATAAGCCCGCTCTTGCTTGTATGCACATGTCTATCCCCGACACTCCATCAGTCTTATCCCCTTCGATGTTTCTGTTTAGCGCCCGCGCCCCTATAATGGCTGCCTTTTTCGCCCAATGATTTTGCGGAGCTGGTGATGGCCGAACGTAAGGCGTCCGTCGAGCGCGACACTCTGGAAACCCAGATCAAAGCCTCGATCAACCTGGATGGCACCGGAAAGGCCCGATTTGATATCGGTGTACCTTTTCTTGAGCACATGCTGGACCAGATCGCCCGTCACGGGCTGATCGACCTGGATATCGTCAGCAAGGGCGACCTGCATATCGACGACCACCACACGGTGGAAGACGTAGGCATCACCCTCGGCCAGGCGTTTGCCAAGGCCATTGGCGACAAAAAAGGCATCCGTCGCTACGGCCACGCCTATGTCCCGCTGGACGAAGCGCTGTCGCGCGTGGTCATCGACTTCTCCGGCCGCCCAGGCCTGCAGATGCACGTGCCCTACACCCGCGCCACCGTGGGCGGCTTCGACGTCGACCTGTTCCAGGAATTCTTCCAGGGCTTCGTCAACCATGCGCTGGTGAGCCTGCACATCGACAACCTGCGCGGCACCAACACCCACCACCAGATCGAAACCGTGTTCAAGGCTTTCGGCCGCGCGCTGCGCATGGCGGTGGAGCTGGATGAGCGTATGGCCGGGCAAATGCCCTCGACCAAGGGCGTCCTGTAATGCAGACGGTCGCGGTTATCGATTACGGCATGGGTAACCTGCACTCGGTGGCCAAGGCCCTCGAGCACGTCGGGGCCGGCAAGGTGCTGATCACCAGCGACGCCAATGTGATTCGCGAAGCCGACCGCGTGGTATTCCCGGGTGTCGGCGCGATTCGCGATTGCATGGCTGAAATTCGCCGCCTGGGCTTTGACAGCCTGGTGCGCGAAGTCAGCCAGGATCGCCCGTTCCTCGGCATCTGCGTGGGCATGCAAGCCTTGCTCGACAGCAGTGAAGAGAACGACGGCGTCGACTGCATCGGCCTGTTTCCCGGCCAGGTGAAGTTCTTCGGCAAGGACCTGCATGAAGACGGCGCCCACCTGAAAGTCCCGCACATGGGCTGGAACGAAGTCAGCCAGGCGGTGCATCACCCACTGTGGCACGACATTCCGGACATGGCGCGTTTCTACTTCGTGCACAGCTACTACATCGCCGCCGGTAACCCGCGCCAGGTGGTGGGGGGTGGGCACTACGGCGTCGACTTCGCCGCTGCGTTGGCCGAAGGTTCGCGTTTTGCCGTGCAGTTCCACCCGGAGAAGAGCCATACCCATGGCCTGCAATTGCTGCAGAACTTCGCCGCCTGGGATGGGCGCTGGTAAATGGCCAGGAAACCGAAGCAGCCGATCTTGAACCTCACGCCTGAGCAGGAGCGTGAGGCCACCGACAAGATCAAGCGCTTCATGGAGGATCGCTTCGAGCTCAAGCTGGGCTCGTTCGAGGTCGCCGAGATTCTTGAGTTGTTCACCACCGAAGTGGCTCCGCATTATTACAACAGGGCGATTTTCGATACGCAGACGCTCCTTAAAGAAAGGTTCGAAAGCATCGAAAGCGACCTGTGGTCGCTTGAGAAACCCTGATTTCCCAAGCATTGCTGAATATCGAATAAGGTTTGCCAGATGCTGATTATCCCCGCTATCGATCTCAAGGACGGCGCCTGCGTACGTCTGCGCCAAGGCCGTATGGAAGACTCCACCGTGTTCTCCGATGACCCGGTGAGCATGGCTGCCAAATGGGTGGAAGGGGGCTGCCGTCGTCTGCATCTGGTGGACTTGAACGGCGCCTTCGAAGGCCAGCCGGTCAATGGCGAGGTGGTCACCGCGATCGCCAAGCGCTACCCGAACCTGCCGATCCAGATCGGCGGCGGTATCCGCTCCCTGGAAACCATCGAGCACTACGTGAAAGCGGGCGTGAGCTACGTGATCATCGGCACCAAGGCGGTGAAAGACCCGGCGTTCGTCGCCGAAGCCTGCCGCGCGTTCCCTGGCAAGGTGATCGTCGGCCTGGACGCCAAGGACGGTTTCGTCGCCACCGACGGCTGGGCTGAAATCAGCACCGTGCAAGTCATCGACCTGGCCAGGCAGTTCGAGGCCGACGGTGTGTCCGCCATCGTTTATACCGACATCGCCAAAGACGGCATGATGCAGGGCTGTAACGTACCGTTCACTGCGGCACTGGCGGCGGCGACGAAGATTCCGGTGATTGCTTCCGGCGGTATTCACAACCTGGGCGACATCAAGTCGCTGTTGGACGCCAAGGCTCCTGGGATCATCGGCGCCATTACCGGTCGCGCGATCTACGAAGGCACCCTGGACGTCGCCGAAGCCCAGGCTTACTGCGATGCCTACAACGGCTGAGGACTGACCATGGCGCTGGCCAAACGCATCATCCCTTGCCTGGACGTCGACAACGGTCGCGTGGTCAAGGGCGTCAAGTTCGAGAACATTCGTGACGCCGGCGATCCGGTGGAAATCGCTCGCCGCTACGATGAACAAGGTGCCGACGAGATTACCTTTCTCGACATCACCGCCAGCGTCGACGGCCGCGATACCACGTTGCACACCGTCGAACGCATGGCCAGCCAGGTGTTTATCCCGCTGACCGTGGGCGGTGGCGTGCGCACCGTGCAAGACATCCGCAACCTGCTCAATGCCGGCGCGGACAAGGTCTCGATCAACACCGCGGCCGTGTTCAACCCGGAGTTCGTCGGCGAAGCCGCGCAGCACTTTGGCTCGCAATGCATCGTGGTGGCCATCGACGCCAAGAAAGTCTCCGGCCCCGGCGAAACCCCGCGCTGGGAGATCTTCACCCACGGCGGGCGCAAGCCAACCGGGCTGGACGCAGTGGAGTGGGCGATGAAGATGGAAGGCCTGGGCGCCGGTGAAATCCTGCTGACCAGCATGGACCAGGACGGCATGAAAAACGGCTTCGACCTGGGCGTGACCCGCGCGATCAGTGATGCGCTGGGTATCCCGGTGATCGCCTCCGGCGGCGTCGGTAACCTGCAACACCTGGCCGATGGCGTGATCGAAGGCCACGCCAGCGCGGTGCTGGCGGCGAGTATTTTCCACTTTGGCGAATACACCGTCCCCGAGGCCAAGGCCTACATGGCGGCGCGCGGTATCGTCGTTCGCTAAACGCTGCTGGACACCATGGCGGGCGCGCGGCACTCTCTGCGCTTGCCATGGATTCCGGTAGCCTTCATGTTCAAGACCCTGCTGCTTGCCCTCGCCAGCACCTCCATTTTTATGGTGAGTGCAGCTCACGCCGAAGAACCGTCTGATACCTCCCTGGTGCTGCTGACGGAAAATTTCCCGCCCTACAACATGGCGAAAAACGGCAAGAACTTCGCCAAGGAAGAGAACATCGAAGGCATCGCCGTGGACATCGTGCGAGAAACCTTCAAGCGCGCCGGCATTTCCTACAACCTCACCCTGCGTTTCCCCTGGGAGCGAATCTACAAGCTCGCCCTGGAGAAACCCGGCTACGGCGTATTTGTCATGGCGCGCCTGCCGGATCGCGAAGCGCTGTTCAAATGGGTCGGCCCCATTGGCCCGGACGACTGGGTGCTGCTGGCCAAGGCCGACAGTAAGATCCAGCTTGCCGACCTTGAGCAGGCGCGCCGCTACAAGATCGGCGCCTATAAAGGTGATGCGATTGCCCAGACGCTGGAGAAGCAGGGCTTGACCCCGCTGGTGGTGCTGCGCGACCAGGACAATGCGCAAAAGCTCATGGACGGCCAGATCGACCTTTGGGCGACCGGCGATCCCGCCGGGCGTTACCTGGCACGCCAGGTGGGTGTGACCGGGCTCAAGACGGTGCTGCGCTTCAACAGCGCCCAACTCTATCTCGCGCTGAACAAGGATGTGCCGGATGAGACCGTGGCGAAGCTGCAGGCGGCGTTGGACCAACTGCGCAAGGAGGGTGTGGTCGACCAGATCATGGCGAAGTACCTCTAGCCTTCCGTCGACTCTTTTTTGTAGCAAGCCCTAATGCGGTTCAGTTAAAGCTTTTTTTGTAGGAGCGAGCTTGCTCGCGAAAAACTCACAGGCGCCGCGTTCATTCAGGGAACCCACGTTATCGTTGACGTTTTTCGCGAGCAAGAACTAGGCGTCCCCCTCGCTCCTACAGAAGGCGATGTACGCTTAACTGAACGGCATCAGGGCTTGTCGAATCGCCACAGAGGTATCAGATCCTTAGCGATAGATGCCGTTCTTACCGTGACCACCCATGGCCTGGTTACCGCGCACACTGATCATCAACTTGATATCGATCCAGTCGACGCCCTGGGCCTTGAGCTTGGGCAGCTCGCGTTCCAGTACCGCCAGGGTCTGCGGGTACGGATGACCGATCATCACTGCCGAACCCTGTTTATGCGCCAGCTTGATCGCGGTTTGCAGTTGCGTGGTGATTGCGGCTTCGGTGCGCTCGTCGTCGAGGAAGACATCCCGCGAGACATGGGCCAGGCCAATTTTCTGTGCCTCGGCGGCGGCGACGGTCTGCGCGCTGGTGCGGCTGTCGACAAAGAATTTGTTGCGTCGTTGCAGGTCGGCCATCAACCAGGCCATCGCCGCGGGCTGTGCGGTCATTCGACTGCCCATGTGGTTGTTGATACCGGCGGTGTAGGGCACGGCCTGGAACGCGGCGTCCAGGCGCTTGCCGAGCTCTTCGATAGGCAGGTCGGGGTGCCAGGCGAACGGACCGGTGGCCGGGTCCATGGGCATGTGCAGGATCACGATCTTGCCGGCCTTGTGCGCTTCGCGGGCGAATTCGGCGGCGTGGGGCGTGTCGGGCATGATTGCGGTGGTCACCGGCCCAGGCAGGGCCAGCACGCGACGATCCCGGGCCAGGTTTTGCCCGAGGTCGTCGATGATGAGGGTCAGGTAGGCTTTGTGCGGCTCGCTGGCGGGAGTCGCGTGAGCGACCCCTGCCAGGCTGCATAGCGCAGCGATGATCAGGGCAAAGCGCATATCAACGGCTGCGCGTAATGCTCAGGCCCTTGAGCAGGCTCAGCGCCTGGGCCAATTGGTAGTCATCGTCCTGCGGCATCGGCTTGGCTTTGGAGCCGCTGCCGGTTGGCTGGTCGGCGCCGCCGTTGCCATTGCCCAGGTGGCCTTGCAGGTCCGCTTCCTTGTAGTACTCGCTGTCGACCTCGTTGGTGATCTTGGCCTTGCGCACTTCGATGTCCGGCACGATGCCCTGGGCCTGGATCGAGCGACCGTTTGGCGTGTAGTACAGCGCCGTGGTGATCTTCAGCGCACGCTCGTTGTTCAGCGGCAGCACGGTTTGCACCGAGCCTTTGCCGAAGCTGGTCGTGCCCATCAGCACGCCGCGCTTCTGGTCCTGCAGGGCACCGGCAACGATTTCCGAGGCCGAGGCGCTGCCGCCGTTGATCAGCACGGCCAGCGGTACGTTTTCGCTGAGGTCGTTGCCGGTAGCCGAGAAGCGCAACTCGGAATTGGCGATGCGGCCCTTGGTGTAGACGATCAGGCCCTTGGTGATGAAGTGGTCGACCACTTCCACCGCCGCCTGCAGCACGCCACCTGGGTTGTTGCGCAGGTCGAGCACGATGCCGTTGAGCTTCTTGCCGTTGTCCTTGCGCAGTTTGGCCAGGGCCTTGGCCACTTCGTCGCCGGTCTTGACCTGGAACTGGGTAATACGGATGTAGCCGTAGCCTGACTCGAGCAACTGGCTCTTCACGCTCTTGACCGTGATGGTCGCGCGGGCCAGGGTCACGTCGAACGGGGCACCGCCGTCGCGCACCAGGGTCAGGGTGATTTTCTGGCCGATTTTGCCGCGCATCTTGTCGACGGCTTCGGTCATGGTCTGGCCGCGGGTCGGCTGGCCGTTGATCTTGACGATCAAGTCGCCGGCCTGGATACCGGCCTTGGACGCTGGGGTGTCGTCAATCGGGGAGACGACCTTGATCTGGCCGTCCTCGGCGCCGACTTCGATGCCCAGGCCGCCGAATTCACCGCTGGTGCTTTCCTGCAGCTCGGCGAAATCTTCCGGGCCGAGGTAGGCGGAGTGTGGGTCGAGGTTGCTGAGCATGCCCTTGATGGCATTCTCCAGCAGGGTCTTGTCGTCTACGGGTTCGACATAGGCGGCCTTGATCCGGTCCATGACCTCGGCAAAGGTGCGCAGCTCGTCCAGCGGCAACGGCGCCTTGGTGGTCGCGGCCGTGGCGGCAGGTGCAGCCGGTGCGGCCTGGTCGGCAAAAGCCAGAGGCGCGCCGATCACCAGGGCGATCGTCAGGGCCAGCGAAGTGAGGCGGGACAAATGCAGCATGTCGAACGAACTCCTAGTGTAGATGCGCCCCTATCCTTGGGAGCGGCACCATTGTGCGGGATCGCTCGGGCGACCCTGCTGACGAATAGCGAAGTACAGCGCCGGGGTGTCCTGGCCGCCACTGTTACCGACAGTGGAGATGGATTCACCGGCTTTTACAACATCACCTGCCGACTTGAGTAAAGTCTGATTGTGGCCATAAAGGCTCAAATAGCCATTACCGTGGTCGAGAATCACCAACAAACCGGCGCCCCGCAGCCAATCGGCAAACACCACGCGGCCACCGTGTACGGCATGGACCTGGCTGCCAGCAGCGGCGCTGATCATCACCCCGTCCCACTTGGCGCGGGTGTCGTCGCCACGGGTTTCCCCAAAGCGTGCCAGTAGTCGACCATCAACCGGCCATGGAAGTTTGCCGCGCGCGGAAGCAAAAGGGCCGCCGAAGGATTCGCCGGCGCTGGAAACCAGCGGGCCAGGTGCTGCGTGCGCGGGCTTGTGGGGGGCCGGAGCGTCCGTCGTGGCTGCCAGTTCGGCCTCACGCTGGCGCTTTTTTTCGGCTTCCTGCTGGGCGATCAGCGCTTTCTGGCGCGCTTCCTCGGCCTCACGTGCCTGGCGGGCCAGGGTTTCTTCGATGGTCTTGAGTACCTTGGCCAGGTCGGCCTGGTCCTGCTCGCGAGCTTGCAGCTTGGCGTCGCGGGCCTTTACGTCTTCGTTGAGCTTGGCCAGGGCCAGCTGGCGTTCCTTGCGGACCTTGTCCAACTGGTCGCGCTGGACGTCGAGGGCGCTTTTCTGGTCGAGCAACTGCGACTGCTGGTCGGCGATTTCCTGTTCGACATTGGCCAGTTGGCGCAGGGTCTCGTTGAAACCCTTCAATTGCGCCAGGCGTGCCTGGCTCACGTAGTCGTAGTAGGTGAGGGTGCGCGCGAACTTTTCCGGGTTCTGCTGGTTGAGCAGCAGCTTGAGGTACTCCTGGCGGCCGCTCTGGTAGGCGGCGCGGGCCTGGATCGCGATCAGGCGTTGCTGTTCAACGCGTGCGCTCTGGAGTTTTTTTTTCTCAGCGTCGAGTCGCTCCAGTTCCGACTCGCTCTTCTTTAATTCTTTTTGCAGCTCCTGGACCTGTTTCTCCAGCTTGCCCATCTCGGTTTCCGTGCCGCGCAGGTCTTTCTGCACCCCGGATTTTTCTTCCTGGAGCTTGCCGAGCAGTTTTTTCAGCTCGGTAATGTCCTGACGCGTAGCGTCCAACTGTTGTTGGGTTTGCGCGCGCTCATCGGCAAACGCCGGTTGGAGCAGGCAGACAAGAGCGAGGGTAATCAAGGCGCGAAGCATAGAGGCGGGCGACACCACGGAAAGGGACGGCCTAGTATGCCCGCCAAGCGCTGCAAAAAAAACGCCCAATTCAGGCTTCCGGGCAAGATAGGTGCCGAGTGGCGCTGGTATGGCAAAAAGACATCTACCAAACGCGGAAGATCCAATGTGGGAAGGGGCTTGCCCCCGATAGCGATGTATCAGCCACATGGGTGTCAGCTGATCTACCGTAATCGGGGGCAAGCCCCCTCCCACACTATTTTTCGGTGATTCTGAGAATCAGACCAGAATCGAAGTGCCGGTCATCTCTTTCGGCTTCTCCAACCCCATCAGCATCAACATTGTCGGTGCCACATCCGCCAGCACGCCGCCATCACGCACTTTGAAGTCGCGCTTGCCGACGTAGATGAACGGCACCGGCTCGGTGGTATGGGCCGTGTGGGCCTGCCCGGTGGATTCGTCGGACATCTGCTCGCAGTTACCGTGGTCGGCGGTGATCAGCGCTTCGCCGCCGACCTTTTCCAGCGCATCGACGATGCGGCCGACGCACTGGTCCAGGCATTCCACGGCCTTGATCGCGGCTTCCAGGTTGCCGCTGTGGCCGACCATGTCACCGTTGGCGTAGTTGACCACGATCACGTCATACCGCTGGTGGTCGATGGCGTCGACGATCTTGTCGGTGACTTGCGGCGCGCTCATTTCCGGTTGCAGGTCGTAGGTGGCGACTTTAGGCGACGGGATCAGGATGCGCTCTTCGCCGGGGAACGGTTCTTCGCGACCGCCGGAGAAGAAGAAGGTCACGTGGGCATACTTCTCGGTTTCGGCGATGCGCAGCTGGGTCTTGCCGTTTTTCGCCAGGTAGTCGCCCAGCACGTTGTCCAGGCTGCCTGCGGCAAAGGCTGCGGGGGCGGGGATGCTGGCGGCGTATTGGGTCAGGCCGACATATTGGACTTTCGGCTGGCGCGCACGCTCGAACTCCTTGAAACCGTCTTCGACAAACACACGGCTCAGCTCGCGGGCGCGGTCGGCGCGGAAGTTCATGAAGACCACGGCGTCGCCGTCTTCGACTTTCACCGGCTCGCCGATGGTGGTGGCTTTGACGAACTCATCGCTCTCGCCACGGGCGTAGGCGGCTTCAAGGCCTTCCTGGGCGGTGGCGGCGTTGAATTCGGCCTGGCCGTCGACGATCAGGTTGTAGGCCTGGGCCACGCGGTCCCAACGGTTGTCGCGGTCCATGGCGAAGTAGCGGCCGACCAGGCTGGCGATGCGGCCTTTGCCCAGGGCGGCGAAGGTGGCGTCCAGCAGCTCAATGGACGACTGCGCGCTCTTCGGCGGGGTGTCGCGGCCGTCGAGGAAGGCGTGCAGGTAGATCTTGTCGGCGCCCCGCTTGAAGGCCAGTTCGGCCATGGCCACCAGGTGGTCCTGGTGGCTATGTACGCCACCGTCGGACAGCAGGCCCATGAAGTGCACCGCTTTGCCGGCGGCGACGGCTTTATCCACTGCCGCGCAGATAGTCGGGTTCTCGAAGAATTCGCCATCGCGGATCGCTTTGGTCACGCGCGTGAAGTCCTGATAGACCACTCGTCCGGCGCCCAGGTTCATGTGGCCGACTTCCGAGTTGCCCATTTGGCCGTCCGGCAGGCCCACGTCCATGCCGGAACCGGAGATCAGGCCGTTGGGGACGGTGGCGGTCAGGCGGTCCAGGACCGGCTTGCGCGCCGAGTACACGGCGTTGTCGTGGTGGCTTTCACTGTGTCCGAAGCCATCGAGAATTATCAGGACCAAAGGTTTAGGCGTAGTAGTCATAGATCCTCTCGCGGCGGTAATTAGTGAAGGGGATTGAAAAGGGAGTGGCAGTTTAAAGCGAAGTTCCGACCACGTCACCGCTTTACGGGGGTTGGCCCCCCCTGGCGGCTGTGTATACTTACCGCCATTTTAACGCCCTGGAACCTCCTTGATGGTTGATCACCTGATTGCATTTGCCACTGCCCACTATCTGCTCGCGGGTGCCTTCGTCATCCTGCTGGCGCTGCTGATCGCTCACGAGATGAGCCGCGGTGGCCGCAGCCTGAGCACGTCGGAGCTGACCGCGCTGGTCAACAAGGATGAGGCGATTGTCGTGGATATCCGCCCGGCCAAGGATTTTGCCACCGGCCATATCGTCGGCGCCCTGAACATTCCGCAGGACAAGCTGATTGCGCGCCTGGCCGAGCTGGAAAAACACAAGGCCAAGACCATCATCCTGGTCGACGCCCAAGGCCAGCACGCCGGCACCCACGCCCGCGAAATGCTCAAGACCGGTTTCACTGCGGCCAAGCTGTCTGGTGGTATCAGCAGCTGGCGCGCCGATAACCTGCCGCTGGTGAAGTGATATGAGCCAGGTTGTCGTCTATTCCAGCGATTGGTGCCCTTACTGCATGCGAGCCAAGGCTTTGCTGGAGAAAAAGGGTGTTGCCTTCGAAGAGATCAAGGTCGACGGCAAGCCCCAGGTGCGTGCCGAAATGGCCCAGAAGGCGGGGCGCACGTCCGTTCCGCAGATCTGGATCGGCACCCGGCACGTCGGTGGATGCGATGACCTGTTCGCCCTGGAGCGCTCCGGTAAACTCGATGCGCTGCTGCACGTCTGACTCCCAACCCCTAAAAGACCCCAAGATCAAGAAGGATCTGCGATGACTGACCAACAGAATACCGAAGCAGCAGAAGCCCAAGGCCCACAGTTCTCGCTGCAGCGCATCTACGTGCGTGACCTGTCGTTCGAAGCGCCGAAAAGCCCGGCTATCTTCCGCCAGGAATGGACCCCAAGCGTTGCCCTGGACCTGAACACCCGTCAAAAGGCACTGGAAGGCGACTTCCACGAAGTCGTGCTGACCTTGTCGGTCACCGTCAAGAATGGCGAAGAAGTGGCCTTCATCGCTGAAGTGCAACAGGCCGGTATCTTCCTGATCCAGGGCCTGGACGAGGCGTCCATGAGCCACACCCTGGGTGCGTTCTGCCCGAACATCCTGTTCCCGTATGCCCGCGAGACCCTGGACAGCCTGGTTACCCGTGGTTCGTTCCCTGCGCTGATGCTGGCTCCGGTGAACTTCGATGCCCTGTACGCTCAAGAGCTGCAGCGCATGCAACAGGAAGGCGCGTCGACGGTTCAGTAATCTCGAACCCGACGCAGAACCCAATGTGGGAGGGGGCTTGCCCCCGATGGCGGAGTGTCAGTCGACATCTATGTGACTGATCCACCGCTATCGGGGGCAAGCCCCCTACCACATTTGCTGTGTGTGTTACTTGAAACCGAGTTGGCGCCAGCCTTCGTAGACAGCAACGGCCACGGTGTTCGACAGGTTCAGGCTGCGGCAACCTTCGCGCATCGGCAAGCGCAGGCGATGCCCGTCAGGCAGGGCATCGAGTACCTCGGCCGGCAGGCCACGGCTTTCCGGGCCGAACAGGAATGCGTCGCCTTCGGCAAAACTGGCATCATGGAACGGCCGCGAGCCCTTGGTGGTAAACGCGAACAGCCTTGGGTGGCCCAGGCTTTCCAGGCAGCTGGCCAGGTCGGCGTGGCGCTGCAAGGTGGCGTACTCGTGGTAATCCAGCCCGGCGCGGCGCAGGCGCTTGTCGTCCATGTCAAAGCCCAGGGGCTCGATCAAATGCAGGTGGCAGCCACTGTTGGCGCACAGCCTGATAACGTTGCCGGTATTCGGCGGAATTTCTGGTTGAAAAAGGATGACGTGAAACATGCACGGCTCCGAAGGCAAAGATGCGCTGCATTCTACCCTCGAAGAGGATCCCAGGCCGAAGCTATTGCCGAGGGTTTTGGGCTCGTTGGCGATTGTCGGCCTGATGGTGGGCCTGATGATCGGTCGCCTGACCACCCCCGACCCGGTCGAGTTGCTGCAGGTCGAGCCGGCGGCGGACGGCGTGCTGGTGTGGTTTAACCGCGAGCCCAAGCTGCACGGCGAGCAGGTAGATGGCACCGTGGCGCTGTTGTTCGACGCGCAGGGCAAGGCGGCCGGCGGGCAACTCAAGGTCAATGGCAAGGATGTGAACTGGCGCATACGCAAGACCGATGCTGGCCTGCTGCTGAACCTGGTGGCGGCTCGGCCGTTGCGCGGGGAATGGTCGGGGGAGAAGGCTGAAGGCCGCTGGCGGCTGGAGATCCATCTCCAAGAGCAATAAAAGAGGGAATCCCCGGCCTGCCTGTACCAAGGTCCCCAAAACGGGCTGGGGCTATGGGCGCTGTGCCACATAAGCCCCGGGTGTAAAGAAGGGAGTTCCCGGCCTGCCTGTACCAGGGCTCCCAAAACGGGGTGAAGCCTCAAGGGCTTCGGTGTTAAAGAGGGAATCCCCGGCCTGCCTGTACCGAGGTTCCCCAAAGCGGTGTGGAGCGCGACGCGGTTCGCATCAAGCACCCCGGGTGTAAAGAGGGGATTCTCGGCCTGCCTGTACCAAGGTCCCCGAAACTGGGTTGTACAAGGGTTATTGCAGGGCGCGTGCCAGAGTCGCGAAGTGGCGCCAAAAAAAATCTTCAGAAAGCGCAAAGCCCCGGAATACGGGGCTTTGGTGTTTTCGGGGTTCAGGTTTTTTTCAGCGGTTCTGCGGTTTCAGGCGCCGGATCCATGCCCGATGCCGGTTCATGGTGCATTGAAGCGGTGCACGGTTCTGAAGCCTTTGGAGGTCCAAATGTGGGAGGGGGCTTGCCCCCGACGGCGGAGTGTCAGTCGACATCTATGTGACTGATCCACCGCTATCGGGGGCAAGCCCCCTCCCACATTGGATTTTCAGTGGATCTGAGACTCAGCCCTCATCGCCGTCGTCGTCGTCACCACCATCCACCTTCATCCCCAGTTCCTTGATCTTGCGAGTCAGGGTATTGCGGCCCCAGCCCAGCAGCACGGCGGCATCGCGGCGGCGACCAGCGGTGTGCTTGAGGGCCGTTTCGATCATGATCCGCTCGAACGCCGGTACGGCGCTGTCCAGCAGGTTTGACTGGCCGCGTGCCAGGGCCTGGTCGGCCCATTGGCGCAGGGCTTGTTCCCAGTTGGTCACTGGGGCCGAGTCCTGCGGCAGGCTCAACAGCTCCGGCGGCAGGTCGCTGATATGCACCTCGCGCCCGGATGCCATCACCGTGATCCAGCGGCAGGTGTTCTCCAACTGGCGCACGTTGCCTGGCCACGGCAGGTTCTTCAGGTATTCCTCGGTCTCGGTTTTCAGCAGCTTCGGCTCCACGGCCAGCTCCTGGGCGGCGCGGCTGAGGAAGTGGCGAGCGAGGGTCGGGATATCTTCGCGACGGTCCGACATCCGGGGAATGTGGATACGGATCACGTTCAAGCGGTGGAACAAGTCCTCGCGGAATTTGCCCGCATGCACCAGGGTTTCCAGGTTCTGGTGAGTCGCGGCGATGATGCGCACATCGACCTTGACCGGCGTATGCCCGCCCACGCGATAGAACTCGCCGTCCGCCAGTACCCGCAGCAGGCGGGTCTGGGTATCGGCCGGCATATCGCCGATCTCATCGAGGAACAGCGTACCGCCATCGGCTTGCTCAAAGCGGCCGCGACGCAGGTTGGCCGCGCCAGTGAACGCGCCTTTCTCATGGCCGAACAGCTCGGACTCCATCAAGTCCTTCGGAATCGCCGCCATGTTCAGTGCGATAAACGGCGAGGCCGACCTTGGGCTGTGACGGTGCAGGGCGTGGGCCACCAGTTCTTTACCGGTACCCGACTCGCCATTGATCAGCACGGTGATGTTGGAGTGGCTCAAGCGCCCGATGGCGCGAAACACTTCCTGCATCGCCGGCGCTTCGCCGATGATTTCCGGGGTGCGGGTCAGCGCTGGCGGCGCTTCCTGGTTCTGTTGTTCCTGGGCGTGCTGGTTGGCGCGCTTGACCAGCGCCACCGCCTCGTCCACGTCGAACGGCTTGGGCAGGTATTCAAACGCACCGCCCTGGTAGGACGCGACAGCGCTGTCCAGGTCCGAGTGCGCCGTCATGATGATTACCGGCAGGCGCGGGTGCTGTTCGCGAATCCGCGCCAGCAGGTCCAGGCCACTGGCGCCGGGCATGCGGATGTCGGAGATGATCACGTCGGGCTGCTGGCGCGCCAGGCGGCTCATCACCCCGTCAGCGCTGTCGAAGCTCTGGGTGGTCATGCCTTCCTGTTGCAAGGCTTTCTCGAGGACCCAGCGGATAGAACGGTCGTCATCGACGATCCACACAGTTTCACTACGGCTCATGTCGATGGGGCTCCTTGTTCCAGAGGCAGAAAGATCGAGAACGTGGTGTGGCCGGGATGGCTCTCACATTCGATCAGACCCTGGTGCTGGCTGATGATGTTCTGGGTAATGGCCAGGCCCAGCCCGGTACCGTCCGGGCGGCCGCTGACCATTGGAAAGAAGATGGTTTCCTGCAGTTCCGCAGGAATGCCCGGACCGTTGTCGATGATCTCGACCTTGGTTACCAGGCGATGGCGCACGTGGCCGATGGTGAACTGGCGCAGGGCGCGGGTGCGCAGGCTGATGCGGCCCAGGCGCAGCTCGTTCTGGCTGCTGATGGCTTGCATGGCGTTGCGCACGATATTGAGCACGGCCTGGATCATCTGTTCGCGGTCGATCAATACGTCGGGAATGCTCGGGTCGTAGTCGCGCACCAGGGTGATGCAGCCCTGGCTTTCGGCTTCGACCAGCTGGCAGACGCGCTCGAGCACCTCGTGCACGTTGGTCATCGCCAGCGACGGCAGTTTGTTGGAGCCGAGCATGCGGTCCACCAGGTTGCGCAGGCGGTCGGCCTCTTCAATGATGACGTTGGTGTAGTCCTTGAGGTGCTCGTCCGGCAGCTCGCGGGCCAGCAACTGCGCGGCACCGCGAATCCCGCCCAACGGGTTCTTGATCTCATGGGCCAGGCCGCGGACCAGCATCTTGCTGGTTTCCTGCTTGGACAGCTGGGCTTCTTCTTTGGTGATGCGCAGCAGGCGGTCGCGGGGATGCACTTCAAGCAGCAGCAGGGTGGCGCCGTTGCTCAGGATCGGGGTCACGGCGTAGTCGACGGTCAGGGTTTGGCCGGTCAGGGCCGTGAGCATCGCCTCGCGCTTGGTGAATGGGTGTGCCTGCTCCACCGCCTGGCGCAATGAACTCAAGGCTTCGGCCGACTCGGTGAACAATTCGCTGATGAACTGCCCATGGCTGCGCTGGCCGCTGATGGCCAGGAGCATCTCCGCCGCCGGGTTCATGTACTCAAGACGCAAGTCGTCGTTGAGCAGGATGGTCGCGGTCGTCAGGTTGTCGAGTAACAAACGGTGCAGTGCATCGCTGATGGTCATCAGGACCTCTTTTGGAGCAAGGCGCGGGCTTGAGGCACACGCTGATACAAGGAAAATGCAAAAACCAAACCAAGGCTCCGAAAAGAAGCGTTAAACCCCTGAAATAAGGATTTAAGGCTCGAAACTGTGGCGTTCTGCCAGCTTCAACGGGAAGTTTCGAACCAAAATGGGCTGGGCAGGTGGGTAGGGTGCAAGTTGTCGCACCAATATAGTGCGGTTTTATGAAGGTTGTTCAGGAAGTGATGAGAGATCGTTCTCGGCCGATGTCGAGAGCGATCTCGGTGGCAGGACTTTATCAATGCGGCTGGGACAGCGGCATGCCCATGGTGCCGGCGTAAAACACCAGCAGCTCCACTGGCGTGCTTCCGGTTCTGCCGCGATGGACTGTGCCCACCATCTCGGCCAGGGTTTGCCCTTGAGTCAGGGTGAGAGCCCGCCCGCCTTTACGGGTTTCAACGATCAACTCGCCCGAGAGGATATACGCTGCGTTCGGCATGGGGTGGCTGTGCCAGGGCAACTGCGTATTCGCCGGGATCTTGAGTCGCAACAGCGTAAGTTCCGGCGGGCCGGAGGGGTAAGCCTCGTAAGGTGTTCCGTCCCATGATGCGCTGCTCTGCAGCAGGGTTTCCTTTTCGATCTGTACGGCGTCTTTGGGCTGGCTGCTGCAGCCTAGCGCAGCCAAACACGCCGCTGTTGCGATCAAGCATTTGAGGGCTTCCATGGTCGGTTTCATCCGTTCGCTGAGTGGCCGGTCAGGCTACGATCGCTTTCTGGGGGACGGATGCCGGAAGGGGCCTAAAATGATGTGGGTGTCATCTGTTATTCGCCTGTGTGGATACACAGCTCGGCAGTGGCGCGAATCATCGCCAGTTGCTGCAACGGCTCGTTCAACGGCTCATGCACCGCCTCGGCCAGCCACTGCGGGCACTTTTGGTCGGTGCGTTGCGGGGTGAAGTCCGCCAGTTCTTGCAGCAGGCGTTTTTGCAATTGATCCAGCTGCGGGCGAATCTGCTTCACCAGGTCAGGGCGCGGGTCATCGGGTGCCTTGCCCTGGAACTGCCAGTCGGACAGGTGGGTGTACTGCACCAGTTTGTTCGCCTCTATCTGCGCTGAGAAAAATTGCTCGGCGGCGGCGGGCGCCAGTTTGTAGTTGGGGGCCTGGGCGATGACGCTGGCGATGACCTCCTGTTCGCGCTTCTTGTCCTCTACGGGCTTTTTGCTGTCCCATTTGCTCAGGGCGACCTGGTCGGCGATGGCCAGGCGTTCGGCGATGCTGTTGAGCAATGGCTCAAGGCTGGCTGGCGCGGCGCTCGCACTGGTAGTGACGAACAGCAGGGCAAATACAAGTCGACGTTTCAAGGCTGATCTCCTTGTGGGAGGGGGCGAGCCCTCTCCCACATGTTTAATAAAATTCGGGCAAAAAAAGACCTCCCGAAGGAGGCCTCTTTCATCACGCTGCGTCAAGCAGCGCTACCGGATCAGCAGCTGTAGTACAGCTCGTATTCCAGTGGGTGTACGAAGGTGCGTACTTTGATTTCTTCTTCGCTTTTCAGCTCGATGTAGGCATCGATGAAGTCGTCGCTGAATACGCCGCCTTTGGTCAGGAACGCACGGCCCTTGTCCAGCTCTTCCAGGGCTTCTTTCAGGCTGCCGCACACTTGTGGGATCTCTTTGGCCTCTTCAGGCGGCAGGTCGTACAAGTTTTTGTCGGCGGCGTCGCCAGGGTGGATCTTGTTCTGGATACCGTCCAGGCCAGCCATGACCAGAGCAGCGAAGGCCAGGTATGGGTTGGCTGCTGGATCCGGGAAGCGGGCTTCGATACGGCGAGCGCGCGGGCTGGACACGTAAGGAATACGGATCGAGGCAGAACGGTTGCGTGCCGAGTAGGCCAGCATGACCGGCGCTTCGAAGCCTGGAACCAGACGCTTGTAGGAGTTGGTCGACGGGTTGGTGAAGCCGTTCAGGGCCTTACCGTGCTTGATGATACCGCCGATGAAGTACAGGGCGGTGTCGGACAGGCCGGCATAACCTTCGCCAGCGAAGGTGTTCTTGCCTTCTTTAGCGATGGACAGGTGAACGTGCATACCCGAGCCGTTATCGCCGTACAGAGGCTTAGGCATGAAGGTCGCGGTACGGCCGTAGGCATCAGCCACGTTGTGTACGCAGTACTTCAGGGTCTGGACTTCGTCAGCCTTGGCCACCAGGGTGTTGAATTTCACACCGATTTCGTTCTGGCCGGCAGTGGCCACTTCGTGGTGGTGCACTTCGATGACCAGGCCCATTTCTTCCATGGCGTTGCACATGGAGGTACGGATTTCGTGGTCGTGGTCGAATGGCGGAACTGGGAAGTAGCCACCTTTGATGCCTGGACGGTGGCCTTTGTTGCCGCCTTCCACGTCCTGGTCGGACATCCACGAACCTTGTTCGGAGAAGATCTTGAACATGGAGCCGGAGATGTCGGACTTGAACTTGACCGAATCAAAGATGAAGAATTCTGGCTCAGGGCCTACGAATACGGTGTCGCCGATACCGGTCGACTTCAGGTATTCCTCGGCACGCTTGGCGATCGCACGTGGGTCGCGGTCGTAGCCTTGCATGGTCGAAGGCTCGATCACGTCGCAGACGATGATCAGGGTTGGGTCTTCGGTGAACGGGTCCAGCACGGCAGTGCTGTCGTCCGGCATCAGGATCATGTCGGAAGCTTCGATGCCTTTCCAACCGGCAATGGAGGAGCCGTCGAACATTTTGCCTTCTTCGAAGAAAGCGTCATCCAGCGCGTCGCGAGCCGGCATGGTCACGTGGTGCTGAGTGCCTTTTGTGTCCGTGAAGCGCAGATCAATCCATTTAACGTCATGATCTTTGATGAGTTGAACCGACTTCGACATGGTGTCCTCCGGGTGGCTTCGGGCTGGGTAGTGGAGTTAGCCCTTAGAATGTGGGTGATGCCGGCGCGGATACTCCGCCATGGCAACCTGCCTCACAAGAGAGCAAATTGCATGCCAGTGCGCCAACATGGCCTTTCTGCCTCAAAATCGCCCCTATAACGGTGCAATCGGCCGAAATGGAATAATTAACGCACTGCAATGTAGCGCCGATTTGCATAAATGACCCGTTTTGGTGCGCATCACCTTCAATGCATATTAACTGGTTAAACCTTGAGCGATTTCCGCTATAATCCGCGCCCCCCTTTTTCGGCAGGCCCTGCGCGCGCTGTTTCCATGAAATTAATCGTTAAAGTCTTCCCAGAGATCACCATCAAGAGCCGACCGGTACGGATGCGTTTCATCCGTCAGTTGGCCAAGAACATCCGTGCCGTGCTCCGCGATCTGGACCCGGCTGTGGTGGTGAACGGCGTGTGGGACAACCTCGAGCTGGAAACCCGCGTGACCGACCCCAAAGCCTTGAAGGACATGACCGAACGGCTGAGCTGCATGCCGGGTATCGCGCATTTCCTGCAGGTGGACGAGTATCCACTGGGCGACTTCGACGACATCACCGAAAAGTGCAAGCAGCACTTCGGTGATGAGCTGGAAGGGAAGATTTTTTCGGTGCGCTGCAAGCGTGCCGGCAAGCACCCGTTCAGCTCCATGGACGTCGAGAAATACGTCGGCAGCAAGCTGCGTCGCGAGTGCGGCGCAGCCGGAATTTCCTTGAAAGCGCCACAAATTGAAGTGCGCATGGAAATTCGCGACCAACGGTTGTTCGTGATCCATAGCCAGCACGACAGCATCGGCGGCTACCCGCTGGGTGCCCTGGAACAGACCCTGGTACTCATGTCTGGCGGTTTCGATTCCACGGTGGCGGCCTACCAGATCATGCGCCGCGGGCTGATGAGCCATTTCTGCTTCTTTAACCTGGGCGGGCGTGCACACGAATTGGGCGTGATGGAAGTCGCGCATTACATCTGGAAGAAGTACGGCAGCTCCCAGCGTGTGCTATTTGTGAGCGTGCCGTTCGAGGAAGTGCTCGGGGAAATTCTCGGCAAAGTCGATAACAGTCATATGGGCGTAGTATTGAAGCGTATGATGTTGCGCGCTGCGTCCCGAATCGCCGATCAGTTGCAGATCGACGCGCTGGTGACCGGCGAAGCGATCTCCCAGGTCTCCAGCCAGACGCTGCCGAACCTGTCGCTGATCGACTGTGTGACCGAAAAGCTGGTGTTGCGCCCGCTGATCGCCAGCCACAAGCAGGACATCATCGACCTGGCGGAAAAAATCGGCACCGCTGATTTCGCCAAGCATATGCCTGAATATTGCGGGGTCATCTCGGTGAACCCCAAGACCCACGCCAAGCGCAACCGCGTGGAGTACGAAGAACAACAGTTTGACATGGCGATTCTGGAGCGTGCGCTCGAGAACGCCAAGCTGGTCCCGATCGATCGAGTCATCGATGAACTGGGCCAGGATGTGCAGATCGAAGAAGTCAGCGAAGCCCTGGCCGGCCAGATCGTCATCGACATCCGTCACCCGGATGCCGCGGAGGATGAGCCGCTGGAAATCGCTGGCATCGACGTACAAACGCTGCCGTTCTATGCATTGAACGCGCGTTTCAAGGAACTGGATAACAGCCGTCAGTACCTGCTGTATTGCGACAAAGGCGTGATGAGTCGCCTGCATGCCCACCATTTGCTCAGTGAGGGGCATGCCAATGTGCGCGTTTATCGACCGAGCTAAGAGCCCGGGGCTGTTTGCCTGTGGCCTGCGTCACCGGCCCCCCGACTCTGCCGTCAAGCTGTAACGGCAAGGCCTGACTCTACTGTTAATCGCTGCCACGACCTGTCAGCACACCGAATCCTCTGATCGAGATACACAAGTGATCGAAAATCTACGTAACATCGCCATCATTGCTCACGTTGACCATGGTAAAACCACCCTGGTAGACAAACTCTTGCGTCAATCCGGCACCCTGGAGCGCAACGAGCTCAACGACGAGCGCGTGATGGACTCCAACGACCAGGAAAAAGAGCGCGGTATTACCATCCTGGCTAAAAACACCGCTATCAACTGGAACGGCTACCACATCAACATCGTGGATACCCCGGGCCACGCCGACTTCGGCGGCGAAGTAGAACGCGTAATGTCGATGGTTGACTCCGTTCTGCTGCTGGTTGACGCTCAAGACGGTCCTATGCCGCAAACCCGTTTCGTGACCAAGAAGGCTTTCGAAGCCGGCCTGCGTCCGATCGTGTGCATCAACAAGGTTGACCGTCCAGGCGCGCGTCCGGACTGGGTTCTGGACCAGATCTTCGACCTGTTCGACAACCTGGGCGCTACCGAAGAGCAACTTGATTTCCAAGTAATCTACGCATCGGCCCTGAACGGTATTGCCGGTCTGGAACACACCGCCATGGCGGAAGACATGACCCCGCTGTACCAGGCGATCGTTGACCACGTTCCACCACCGAAGGTTGACCGTGACGGTCCGTTCCAGATGCAAATCTCGGCACTGGACTACAACAGCTTCCTGGGTGTTATCGGCGTTGGCCGTATCGCCCGTGGTAGCGTCAAGCCGAACACCCCGGTTGTGGCTATCGGCGCCGACGGCAAGAAGCGTAACGGCCGTATCCTGAAGCTGATGGGCCACCACGGCCTGCACCGTATCGACGTTGAAGAAGCCTTCGCCGGCGACATCGTGTGCGTCAGCGGCATGGACTCGCTGTTCATCTCCGACACCCTGTGCCAGCCGGACACTGTCGAGGCGATGAAGCCTCTGACCGTTGACGAGCCAACCGTTTCCATGACCTTCCAGGTAAACGACTCGCCTTTCTGCGGTAAAGAAGGCAAGTTCGTGACTTCCCGTAACATCAAGGAACGTCTGGACAAAGAGCTGCTGTACAACGTTGCACTGCGCGTTGAAGAAGGCGACTCGGCTGACAAGTTCAAGGTTTCCGGCCGTGGTGAGCTGCACCTCTCGGTACTGATCGAAACCATGCGTCGCGAAGGCTTCGAAATGGGCGTTGGTCGTCCTGAAGTGATCATCCGTACTGTTGACGGCGTGAAGCAGGAACCGTTCGAAAACGTCACCATCGACACCCCTGAAGAATCCCAGGGCAAGGTCATGGAAGAGATGGGCCTGCGTAAGGGCGACCTGACCAACATGGTGCCGGATGGCAAAGGCCGTGTGCGTCTGGAATACAACATCCCTGCTCGTGGTCTGATCGGTTTCCGTAACCAGTTCCTGACCCTGACCAACGGTGCTGGCATCCTGACCTCGATCTTCGATCGCTACGACACCATGAAGTCCGGCGACATGTCCGGCCGTCAGAACGGTGTTCTGGTATCGGTAGAAACCGGCAAGGCGCTGACCTACTCCCTGGAAACCCTCCAGGCGCGTGGCAAGCTGTTCGTTGAACACGGTCAAGAGATCTACAACGGTCAGATCGTTGGCCTGAACAGCCGTGACAACGACATGGGCGTCAACCCAACCAAAGGCAAGAAGCTCGACAACATGCGTGCTTCGGGTAAAGACGAAACCATCGCCCTGGTTCCACCTGTTCGCTTCACCCTGGAACAGGCCCTGGAATTCATCCAGGACGACGAGCTGTGCGAAGTCACGCCTAAGTCGATCCGCCTGCGTAAGAAGATCCTGGACGAAGGCGAGCGTACCCGCGCTGCCAAGAAAGCCAAGAACTGAGTTAACTCGGGCTGAATGAAAACGCCCCCGGTCGAAAGGCCGGGGGCGTTTTTTTATGTCTGCAGGTTTTGTGGTGGCTGTACCGGCCTCATCGGGGGCAAGCCCCCTCCCACATTTGACCGAGTACAGTTATTTGGAATGCGGTCAGTGTGGGAGGGGGCTTGCCCCCGATGGGGCCCTTGAGCCCCCTGCAAAACCTGGATCAGAACTTATCGAGGGTCTTGAACTTGGTTTCGCGCACCACTTCCTTCGGCTTATATGCGCAATACCCCGGGCGCGGCCCGATTTTCGGGTGGTTGCGGCAGGTATCCGGACGCTTGTCATAAATAGTGCAGAAGCGCGTCTTACGATCCAGGTACAAGCAGTCGTTGTTGCTCATGCGCTGCAGGGTAAAAATCTCGGATTTGTTGTTGTAGCGTTCGACAATGCCTTCCTTCTGCAAACGCTTGGCGATGTTTTTCGGCGGGTCGCCGAGCTCGAATTCATCGACGATGCCAATGCGGATCAGGTCCTTGATCTTCACCTCAACCGGCAGCGTGCAGCAGCTGGACACGCAGCCACCGCACATGTGGGCGGAGTATTTCTGCCAAGTCTCGAGACGGTCGAGTTCCGCGGCGGCGATCAGTTGAGGCTTCATCAGGGTTCCAAGGTGGGGCGGTATCCGGGCGCGCGATCATACCGGGATTGATGGTTTTTTGAACAATATTTTCTGGTTTTCAGCTCGAAGGCTGTTCGAGTGCAGATCGGGCACGACCCCTGCATTAAATTCGCGCAAAGGTGAATGAGTTAAAAAACTGCCGAACCAGAGCCTTCACCGTCTGTCAGACCGACTAGGCTCTAGCAACTCCTTCAATCTCGCCCGAGGTCGCACCGATGTCTCAGGAACCGCTTGCACGAGAAGCAGAGGTAGCCGCGTTTCGCGATGCTGTCTTGACCAAACTCACCTACGCGGTGGGCAAAGACCCGGATCACGCCTTCGACCACGACTGGTTCGAAGCCATTGCCCTGGCCGCCCGCGACCAGATGGTCGACCACTGGATGGACCACACCCGGCGTATCTACCGTAAAGGCCAGAAGCGGGTGTATTACCTCTCCCTCGAATTCCTCATCGGCCGCTTGCTCTATGACAGCCTGAGCAACCTCGGTGTGCTGGAGATCGCTCGCGAAGCCCTGAGCGAACTGGGTGTCGACCTGGAGCGCATCCGCCTGCTGGAGCCCGACGCGGCGCTTGGCAACGGTGGCCTGGGCCGCCTGGCGGCGTGCTTTATGGAAAGCATGTCGACCCTGGGCATTGCCGGCCATGGTTATGGCATTCGTTATGAGCACGGCTTGTTCCGCCAAGCGATTGTCGATGGCTGGCAGCAGGAACAGACCGAGCGCTGGCTGGATTTCGGCAACCCGTGGGAATTCGAACGGGCCGAGGTGATTTACCCGATCGGCTTTGGCGGCAGCGTCGAAACCCTGCCGGACCCTGCCGGCAAGATGATCCAAGTGTGGACGCCCAACGAAACGGTGCGTGCCGTCGCCTATGACACCCCGGTGGTCGGCTGGCGCGGCGCCAGCGTCAACACCCTGCGCCTGTGGCGTGCGCGGGCGGTGGAAGACCTGCATCTGGAGCGCTTCAACGCCGGTGACCACTTGGGTGCGGTCGCCGAAGTGGCCCGTGCGGAAAGCATCTCCCGAGTGCTTTACCCGGCTGACAGCACGGAAGCGGGGCAGGAACTGCGCCTGCGCCAGGAATACTTCTTCGTCTCGGCCTCGCTGCAAGACCTGCTGCGTCGCCACAAGAACATGCACGGCTCGGTACTCAGCCTGGGCGAGCATGCGGCGATCCAGCTCAACGACACGCACCCGTCGATCGCCGTGGCCGAGTTGATGCGTCAACTGGTCGACCTGCACGACATTCCATGGGACGCCGCGTGGGATGTCACCGTCGAAACCCTGTCGTACACCAACCACACCCTGTTGCCCGAAGCCCTGGAAACCTGGCCGGTCGGCCTGATGGAACGCATGCTGCCCCGGCACATGCAGATCATCTACCTGATCAACGCCCAGCACATCGACTCGTTGCGGGCCAAGGGCACCCATGATTTTGACGTGCTACGCGCCGTGTCGCTGATCGAAGAAGACAACGGCCGCCGTGTGCGCATGGGCAACCTGGCATTCCTCGGCTCCCACAGTGTCAACGGGGTCTCCGGCCTGCACACCCAGTTGATGCGCAGTACGGTGTTCTCCGAATTGCACAAGCTGTACCCGGAGCGCATCAACAACAAAACCAACGGCATTACCTTCCGCCGCTGGCTGTACCAGGCCAACCCCAAGCTCACCTCGATGCTGGTGGATGCACTGGGCCCCGACATTCTCGACACCGTGGAAACCCGCCTGGTCGAGCTGGAAACCTTTGCCGAGAAGCAAGCATTCCGCAAGGCGTTTGCCGAACAGCGCCTGCACAGCAAGCGCGCGCTGGCCGATATCATCCATGAGCGCCTGGGCATTGCGGTCAACCCGGCGGCAATGTTCGACGTACAGGTCAAGCGTATCCACGAGTACAAGCGCCAGTTGCTCAACCTGCTGCACACCGTGGCGCTGTACCAGGCGATCCGTGCCGAGCCGGGCACCGACTGGGTACCGCGGGTGAAGATTTTCGCGGGCAAGGCGGCGGCCAGTTATCACCAGGCCAAGTTGATCATCAAGCTGACCAACGACATTGCGCGCACCGTGAACAACGACCCGACCGTGCGCGGTCTGCTCAAGGTGGTGTTCCTGCCCAACTACAACGTCAGCCTGGCGGAAAGCATCATTCCGGCGGCCGACTTGTCGGAGCAAATCTCCACTGCCGGCTTTGAGGCGTCGGGCACCAGCAATATGAAGTTCGGCCTCAACGGCGCGCTGACCATCGGCACCATGGACGGCGCCAACGTCGAGATGCACGAGCGCGTGGGGGCCGAGCACATGTTTATCTTCGGTCTCAGCGCCCAACAGGTCGAGGCGCGCAAGCAGGCTGGCGAGTTCCATGCCGGGCCGGACATCGCGGCCTCCCATCGTTTGAACGATGTGCTGCAGGCGATTCGAGGCGGGGTGTTCTCGCCGGACGATCCAGGCCGATATGTGGGCTTGATCGATGGGCTGATCGACTATGACCGCTTCCTGGTGTGTGCCGACTTCGACGCCTATTGGGATGCACAAGCGCGGGTCGAAGCGCATTGGCATGATTCCAAGGAATGGTGGCGCTCGGCGGTACTCAATACCGCGCGGATGGGGTGGTTCTCTTCGGACCGGACGATCCGCGAGTACGCTACCGATATCTGGAAAGCCCTGGACTAGATCTACTGTAGGAGCGAGCTTGCTCGCGAAAAACGCCAACGATAACGCGTGCTTTCTGATTTAACGCGGTATCTTTGCGATCTTCGCGAGCAAGCTCGCTCCTACAGCACGGTTTACCTAGGGAATATCGACCATGCAATGGATTTTCATGCTGATTGGCCTGGTGCTCGGCTGGACGCTCGATGAGTCGTTCAGTGACGCGGGCATCGGTGCGCTGTTGGGGTTGGGCATTGGCCAGGCGATTCGCCTGTCTAGGCTGGCGACCCAGGCGCAGCAGCAGGCTGCTCAGTTGGAAACCACGCAGAAGGCGTTGATCGCCCTGGGCGAGCGCCTGCGGCAACTGGAAGTGCCCGCGCCAACGAGCAATGGCATCGTCGAAACGCCTGTCCCTGAGCCGACACCTGTCGCCAAGGCGCCTGAACTGGTGTGGGAACTGCCGGCTGAATTGGCGCCTGTGGCGATGGTCGCCGAACCGAGCCACCCACTGCCGGATGACGTCTGGACGCCCGCCCCGACGCCGCGTGCGCCTCAAGAACCTGCCGCTCCCCGTGGCCCCAACCTGATCGAACGCGCCATCAGCGGCGCACGCAATTGGCTGTTGGGTGGCAACACCGTGCTGCGTGTCGGCGTGGTGCTGTTGTTCCTGGGCCTGGCGTTCCTGTTGCGCTACGCCACCGAAGGCATGGTGGTGCCGATCGAGTTGCGCTACGCCGGGGTGGCTGCGGCCGCCGTGGGCCTGCTGGGCCTGGGCTGGTGGTTACGACTGCGCAACAGCAACTACGGATTGATGCTGCAAGGCACCGGGATCGCGGTGTTGTACCTGACGGTATTTGCCGCGATGCGCCTGCACCCGTTGATCGATCCGAGCGCGGCACTGGGCCTGCTGGTAGCGATCACCGTGTTCTCGGCGATCCTGGCGATTACCCAGGATGCCCTGGGCCTGGCCTGCGCGGCGGCACTCGGCGGGTTTGCAGCACCGATCCTCACGTCCACCGGCGCCGGCAACCATGTGGCGCTGTTCAGTTATTTCGCCCTGCTCAATGCCGGCATCCTCGCCATCGCCTGGTTCAAGGCCTGGCGCCTGCTCAACCTGATCGGCTTTGTCGGCACCTTTGGCATTGGCTTCGCCTGGGGGTTGCGTTCGTATACTCCGGAACTGCTGTGGAGCACCGAGCCGTTCCTGATCCTGTTTTTCCTGATGTACCTGGTCATCGGCCTGTTGTTCACCCGCCGCAAATTGCTGGAGATGAACGACGCGCCCGAAGATGACAGCCGGGGGGCGTTGCTGCGCTGGTCGGCGGCCAAGGGTGATTACGTCGACGGTAGCCTGCTGTTCGGTCCGCCGTTGGTGGGTTTTGGCTTGCAGTTCGCACTGGTGCAGCATTTGGAGTTTGCCGCTGCGTTCAGCGCCCTTGGCCTGGGCGTTATCTATATGGGCCTGGCGCGATTGCTCAGTGGCGGGCGTGCCTTGCTGCTGGCGGAAACCTGCCTGGCCCTGGGGGTGATCTTCGCCAGCCTGGCGATTCCCCTGGGCCTCGACGCACGCTGGACGGCGGCGGCCTGGGCCGTGGAAGGCGCCGGGATCTTCTGGCTCGGCTTGCGTCAGCAACGGCCGTTGGCGCGAGCCTTCGGCGTGTTATTGCAATTGGGCTCGGCGCTGGCCTTTCTCAGCGAACTGCGCGTTGGCGACCATACGTTGCTCGACGGTGCGCCATTGGGCGCGCTGCTGCTGGGCGCGGCGCTGCTGTTCAGTTTCGACCAACTACGCAAGGCGTCGCCGGAGCAGGCGGCGGGATGGGAGCGCAAGGGGCTGCCGGTGTTGGCCAGCCTGGGCCTGACCTTTTTGTACCTGCTCGCGCCGCTGTTGTTGCTGACCCAAGGCACCGCCATCAGTTGGGCGGTCGCCGGCCTGGCCACCCTGTGGATCGGCCTGCGCATCGGCTCGCGTACGTTCCTGTTTACCGCGTTCGCCGTGCAACTGCTGGGCGGCGCGCTGTTTCTGCTGCGTTTGCAAGGCGGTGACGGGGCGGCGGTATTCAGCGCGGGCTGGAGCGGCCTGCTGACGGCGTCGCTGATCGGCCTGGCCTTGATTGGCGGCATGCTCCTGGCGGTGCGCGACGACCAGGTGCGTGGCGATGTGCGGCTGTTGCGTGGCCTGTCGGTGGTGCTGCTCGCGGGTCTGGTATTGATCAACCTTGCGGTGCTGTTTGTGCTGCCATGGGAAAGTGCCAGCGGTGTATGGGCGGCCAGTGGCTTGCTGATCATCTGGTTGAGCCTGTACCTGCAACAGCGCGTCAGTTTTGTATTTGGTTTGCTGCTGCAGGTGATCGGCGGTGCTGCGTTCCTGCTGTCGGTACCGGAGCTGCTCGGGCCGTTGACCCCTGAAGGTGTGCGCCCCTTGGGGCACAGCGGTTTCTGGACGCCGATGGTCCTGGGCCTGGCCGCCCTGGTTGGCGCGTGGCGCTTGCAGCGTGAGCCCCATGCGCCGATGTTTGCCGTACTCAAGCTGCAACGCCTGTCCGACCTGTTGCTGGTGTGGGGCGCGGCCTGGTGGGCCGTGGCGCTGATCAGTGAAGTGTTGCGGTTTATCCCGCGGGAACTGCAGGGGGCTTTCCTGTTGGGCTGCGCGGCGCTCAGCGTGGCACTCTGGGCGTTGCTGGCGGCGAGATTGCGCTGGGCGTCGCTGGGCATGCTTTGCACCGTGTTGATGCCGGCGGCGGGGGTGGTGTTGCTGGTGTCCGCGCATGACTATTACCACCCGGCGGCCCAGTACGGCTGGCTGGCCTGGCTGACAGTCTTTGCGGTGCACTTCGTGTCGTTGCGGCGGCTGGCGGCAGTGGCGCCGGGCAAGGCGCTGAGTGTCGCCCATGTGCTTGGCTGCTGGATGCTGATCGGCGTGCTGGCCCTGGAGCTGCGTTACGGCTTGTTGCGGCTGTCGGCCGAATACAACGCCTGGCGCTGGCTGGGCTGGGCGATTCTGCCAAGCCTGTATCTGGTGCTGGCAGCCACGCCGCGTCGTTGGCCGTGGCCGGTGTCGGCTTACCCGAAAGAGTACCGGGTGCTGGCGGCGCTGCCGCTGGCGGTGTTGATGCTCGGTTGGTTCTGGCTGGCCAATAGCTTCAGTGACGGCACGGCCAGGCCGTTGCCGTATGTGCCGCTGATCAGCCCGCTGGACCTGGGGCTGCTGTTTGCCCTGTTCGGTGTGTATCTGTGGTCACGCAGCGTTGCGCCGCAACGTGGGGCTCGAGTCGAGTTGATCGCCGAAGGCGTGGCAGGTCTCTCGCTGTTTGCATTCTTCACCGCGCTGGTGATGCGCGCCGCCCACCACTGGGGCGGCGTGCCGTTCCAGGTGGATGCGTTGCTCGAATCGATGCTGGTACAAGCCAGCCTGTCGATCGTCTGGACCCTGGTCGCCCTCGGCCTGATGATCGGCGGCCACCTGCGCCATCGCCGCGAAGTGTGGCTGATCGGCGCAGCGTTGATTGCCGTGGTGGTGGCCAAGCTGTTCTTTGTCGAGCTGAGCAACCGTGGTGGCCTGGCGCGGATCGTGTCGTTCATTGGCGTGGGCGGGTTGTTGCTGGTGGTGGGCTACTTCGCGCCACTGCCGCCCAAGCGTGCCGAACCTGTGCTGGAAACTGAAGGAGCATCCTCTTGATCGGTAAGTTGAGCGTGGCGGTAGTGGGGTTGTGCGCAACGTGGTCGGTGTGGGCCCAGGAAACGCCTGCCGATTTCACCACCCAGGTGCCGCTGAGCGTCAGTGGCAACGGCCCCTGGTATCGCCTTGAATTGCCTTTGGCTGTGCAACTGGGCGCGCGCCAGGCCGACCTCAGTGATGTACGCGTCTTTAACGCGGCCGGTGAACCTCAGGCCTATGCACTGTCGCGACAATCGCCCCAGCACACCGAAAACCGCAACGTCACCGAGGTGAAGTGGTTCCCGCTGTACGCGGCCGACACCCACGAAACCTTGCCCGATGTGGTGGTGAAGTCCAGCGCCGAAGGCACCTTGCTCGAGGTACGCCCCTCCACCGCCGCCAAGCCCGGCAAGCAGGTGCTGCGCGGCTGGGTACTGGACGCCAGCGCGATCAAGGCACCGTTGCAGCAACTGAGCCTTGACTGGAGCCACGAGCAGGAGGGCTTCCAGCGTTTCAGCATTGAAGCCAGTGATGACTTGCAGCACTGGGAAGCCTGGGGTGATGGGCAAGTGGCGCGCTTGTCGTTTGCCGACGAGCGGGTCGAACAGCATGACGTCAGCCTGCCGGGGCAACCGGCGCGCTACCTGCGCTTGTTGTGGCAAGGCCAGGCGGCGCCGCTGCTGACCTCGGCCAAGCTGACAAGCGCCACCCGCAGCAGTTTACCGATGCCCTTGGTGTGGTCGCAGCCGCTGGCCGGTTCGCGACTCAAGGCGGGGGAGTACAGCTGGCAGTTGCCGACGGGGCTGAATGTCGAGCGCCTGCGCGTCGAATTGAAGCAGCCCAACACGCTGGCGCCCGTGACCTTGGCGGGGCGGCGTGACAGCCAGCAGGCCTGGCAGCCGCTGAGCAACGGTGTGCTGTACCGCCTGACCCAGAATGGCCAGGACGTGGTGCAGGATGAATTACCGTTGCCGGGCCAAACGGTTACTGAGCTCAAGTTGCAGGTGGATGAGCGCGGCGGTGGCCTGGGCGTCGAAGCCCCGGCACTGCGCGTTGCCGTGCGTGCCACGCAACTGGTGTTCCTGGCGCGGGGCGAGCCGCCATTTACCTTGGCGCTGGGTAATGCGTCGGCCAAGGCGGCGAACCTGCCGCTGTCGACCCTGATCCCTGGCTACAACGCCGAGCGTTTCAATACGTTGGGGCAGGCCCAGGTAGCCGGGGGCGTGACCGTCACGTCGCCTGCGGCCGCAGCCGTTGTCGATACCGGGCCGAACTGGAAAAAGTTCGGGCTCTGGGCCGTGTTACTGCTCGGTGTCGCGGCGTTGGGGGCCATGGCCTACAGTTTGCTGCGCAAGCCTGCGGCGGTACGTTAAATAAAGTCCATGAACTCTATTGGGTTTAAATCCTCTGATAGGAGGAAATACGCCCCGACTCGCGTTAAACTGCGCGGGTTTTTAAGCCCCCCCCATACATCGGAGCCTTCCATGTCCCGCGTTACCCTGAGTCGCTATTTGATCGAGCAGACCCGCAGCAACAACACGCCTGCCGATCTGCGCTTCCTTATCGAAGTGGTGGCGCGTGCTTGCAAGGAGATCAGCCACGCCGTGTCCAAAGGCGCACTGGGCGGTGTCCTGGGCAGCATGGGCACTGAAAACGTCCAAGGCGAAGTGCAGAAGAAACTCGACGTACTCTCCAACGAGATCCTGCTCGAAGCCAACGAATGGGGCGGTCACCTGGCCGGCATGGCGTCCGAAGAAATGGACAATGCCTACCAGATCCCGGGCAAGTACCCGAAAGGTGCCTACCTGCTGGTGTTCGACCCACTGGACGGTTCGTCCAACATCGACATCAACGCCCCCGTCGGTACCATCTTCTCGGTATTGCGTTGCCCGAACGAATACCTGAGCCAGAACGAAGCCCTCAACGAAAAGGCCTTCCTGCAGCCAGGCACCGAGCAGGTTGCGGCCGGCTACGCGATCTACGGCCCGCAGACCATGCTGGTGCTGACCCTGGGCGATGGCGTCAAGGGCTTCACCCTGGACCGTGAAATGGGCAGCTTCGTACTCACCCACGAAGACATCACCATTCCTGCTGCCACGCAGGAATTCGCGATCAACATGTCCAACCAGCGCCACTGGGAAGAACCGGTCAAGCGCTACGTCAATGAATTGATGGAAGGCGAAGAAGGCCCGTTGAAGAAGAACTTCAACATGCGCTGGGTTGCGGCGATGGTGGCTGACGTGCACCGTATCCTGACCCGCGGTGGCCTGTTCATGTACCCACGCGACAGCCGCGAGCCGTCCAAGCCGGGCAAGCTGCGCCTGATGTACGAAGCCAACCCGATGTCGTTCCTGGTTGAACAGGCAGGCGGTGCGTCGACCGACGGCCATCAGCGTATCCTCGACATCCAGCCCGAAGGCCTGCACCAGCGCGTGGCGGTGTTCCTGGGTTCGAAGGAAGAGGTTGAGCGCGTAACCGGTTACCACAAGAAGTAACTTTTCGCGATAAGTGATCGGCGTTGTTGTGAGCCGGTTCACCCTTAAATAAGCCCCGAAACGTTTCAGCGTTTTCGGGGCTTTTTTGTTTTCGTTCGTCGGGAACCAGACACCTCTTTTCCCTTCTAAGCTTCTGGCAGATACCCAAGCTGCTTCGTCCCTCCAGGAGTTATTCCATGTCGTTACGCCGTCTCGCTTTGCTGGCTTTTTGCGTGCTGTTGGCCGCTTGCAGCAAGGTCAACCAAGAAAACTACGCAAAGTTGTCGGCCGGCATGGCCAAGGCCGAGGTGGAGTCGTTGCTGGGTAAGCCGACCGATTGTTCCGGCGCACTGGGCATGTCCAGTTGCACCTGGGGTGATAAAAACAGCTTTATCAGCGTTCAATATGCCGGTGACAAGGTTCTGATGTTTTCCGGGCAAGGCCTGAAGTAAACCGGGGCGAGAGCCTGCGGGAGAAGAAGAATGATGCGTTTTGTTTTGTTCCTTTGTGCCAGCCTTTTTTTGGCGGGCTGTGCCAGCCATTCTGGCGACGATCTGCAACCCAAGACAGCGAGTAACGTCAACCTCAAGCGTTACCAGGGTACCTGGTATGAGTTGGCTCGATTGCCGATGTACTTCCAGCGCAACTGTGCACAGTCCGAAGCCCGCTACACATTGCTGCCCGATGGCGATATGTCGGTGTTCAACCGCTGCCTGACGACTGACTGGAAGTGGGAAGAAGCCAAGGGCACGGCTACGCCGCAGGTGCCGGGCAAGACCGACAAGCTCTGGGTGGAATTCAATAACTGGTTTACCGCGCTGTTGCCGGGCGTCGCCAAAGGCGATTACTGGGTGTTGTACGTCAGCGATGACTACAAGACCGCCATCGTTGGAAGCCCGAGCCGACGTTATATGTGGATCCTGTCACGTACGCCGACGGTCAGCGCCGATACCCGCGAAGACCTGCTCAGCAGGGCGCGCCAGCAGGGGTATGACACCACGCGTTTGATTTGGCGTACGTCGGACAAGCAGATGGCGAAGACCTCGCAGTAAACAATGTGGGAGAGGGCTGTTGTGGCGAGCGGGCTTGTCCCGCGTTGGGGCGCGAAGCGGCCCCCAAACCAGCTACTGAGGCGTACCTGACACAGCGCAGGTGTCTTTTGTCAGGGGCCGCTTCGCGCCCCAACGCGGGACAAGCCCGCTCGCCACAGAGGCCCCCGCTAAATCGGAGATTTAGCGGGGGCCTCTACATTTGTTATGGATTGCCTGTCAGCCCAACAAATCCCTCAAGACCTGCGTAAACGCCCGGCTGCTTTCTTCCTCGCCGGCATGCCGCCCATCGCGCACTACCCACTTCCCGTTGACCATTACATCGCGCACCTGTCGATCCCCACCGGCAAACAACCAGCGATTGAGAATCCCGTCTTCGGTCGCCGTCGCCAGGTACGGATCGTTGCCGTCCAGCACGATCCAATCCGCACGCTTGCCCACTGCCAATTGCCCAATCGGCTGTCCCAGCGCCTGGGCGCCGCCGTCGAGCGCGGCGTCGAACAGCGTGCGGCCGACCATCGGCTGATCACTGCGATACAGGCGGTTGCGCCGCTGATCGCGCAGGCGCTGGCCGTATTCCAGCCAGCGCAGTTCTTCCACCACGCTCAGCGACACATGGCTGTCGGAGCCAATCCCCATGCGCCCACCCTGGGCGAGAAAGTCCACGGCCGGGAAGATCCCGTCGCCCAGGTTGGCTTCGGTGGTCAGGCACAAGCCGGCAATCGCCCGGCTCCTGGCCATGCGCGTGACCTCTTCCGGGTTGGCGTGGGTGGCATGGACCAGGCACCAGCGTTCGTCGACGTCGACATTGTCGTACAGCCATTGCAGTGGGCGTTTGCCGCTCCAGGCCAGGCAGTCGTCGACTTCTTTTTGCTGTTCGGCGATGTGGATGTGCACGGGGCAGGTCTTGTCGCTGGCCGCGAGTACCTCATGGATCTGCTCCGGCGTGACCGCACGCAGGGAGTGAAAACACAGGCCCAGTTGTTGCGCTGGCTGCGCCGCGAGGATCGGTTGCAAGCGCGCCTGCAGGTCGAGGTAGTTTTCGGTGCTGTTGATAAACCGGCGCTGCCCTTCATTCGGTGCCTGTCCGCCAAACCCGGAGTGGCTGTACAGCACCGGCACCAGCGTCAGGCCGATCCCGCTGCTCGTAGCGGCCTGGCTGATCTGGCGTGACAGTTCCGTGCGGTCGGCATAGGGTTGGCCGCTGACGTCGTGATGCACGTAGTGGAACTCAGCCACCGAGGTGTAACCGGCCTTGAGCATCTCGATGTACAGCTGTCGGGCGATGACCTGCAACTGCGCCGGGTTGATCTTGCCGACCATGCGGTACATCAACTCGCGCCAGGTCCAGAAGCTGTCATTCGGGTTGCCGGCGACTTCCGCCAGGCCCGCCATGGCGCGTTGAAACGCGTGGGAATGCAGGTTCGGCATGCCCGCCAGCAGCGGACCTCTGAGCCGTTCGGCGGCGTCTGCACTGGCATTGGCCTGGACGCGTGTCAGTACGCCAGCGGCGTCGACTTCAAGACGTACATCGTTGGCCCATCCATTAGGCAGCAGCGCGCGTTCGGCAAAGAAAGCGGACATGATTAGAGCACCCCGGTCGTGTGTTTATTTGTATATACATATACAGACGTTTGCCTGCTCGGTAAACTCCGGCAATCTATGCATCTTTTCCACCTGCAAGGATTCCCTGTGCCGACTCCGCCCGCCAAGTCTTCGCTGGCTGCCCACATGGACGAAAGTCCGGCGCCCTTGTATGCCCGCGTCAAACAGATGATCAGCCAGCAGATCCTCAACGGCAACTGGCCGCCCCATTACCGCGTACCGTCGGAGAGCGAACTGGTCAGCCAGCTGGGTTTCAGCCGCATGACCATCAACCGCGCCCTGCGCGAACTCACCGCCGAAGGTTTGCTGGTACGCATGCAAGGCGTGGGTACGTTCGTCGCCGAGCCCAAGAGCCAGTCCGCGCTGTTTGAAGTGCACAACATTGCCGATGAGATCGCCTCCCGCGGACATCGCCATACCTGCCAGGTCATCACCTTGGGCGAAGAGGCCGCCGGTTCCGAGCGCGCCGTCGCCCTGGAAATGCGTGAGGGCGGACGGGTGTTCCACTCGTTGATCGTGCATTACGAAAACGATATTCCCGTGCAAATCGAAGACCGTTTCGTCAACGCGCTGGTCGCCCCGGAATACCTGCAACAGGATTTCACCCAGCAAACGCCCTACGCCTATCTGAACCAGGTGGCGCCGCTGACCGAAGGCGAGCACGTGGTTGAAGCGATCCTCGCCGATGCCACCGAGTGCAAACTGTTGCAGATCGAGCCGAGCGAGCCATGCCTGTTGATTCGCCGCCGCACGTGGTCGGGTCGCCAGCCGGTGACCGCCGCGCGTTTGATCCACCCCGGTTCCCGTCATAGCCTGGAAGGACGTTTCAGTAAATGAGTGCAGTGAAAGTCTGGCGCGCCACCGATTACGTGCGCATGCCGTGGAAAAACGGCGGTGGCAGCACCGAAGAAATCACCCGTGATGCTGGCGAGGGCCTGGAGGGGTTTGGCTGGCGCTTGTCGATTGCCGACATCGGCGAGTCGGGCGGTTTTTCCAGCTTCGCCGGTTACCAGCGCGTGATCACGGTGATCAAGGGCGCCGGCATGGTGTTGACCGTGGATGGCGAAGAACAGCGCGGCCTGTTGCCCCTGCAACCATTTGCCTTCAAGGGTGATAGCCAGGTGTCATGCCGCCTGATCACCGGGCCGATCCGCGATTTCAACCTGATCTATTCGCCCCAGCGTTACCACGCGAGGCTGCAATGGGTGGACGGTGTGCAGCAGTTCTTCAGTACCGCGCAGACCGTGCTGGTGTTCAGCGTGGCGGATGAAGTGAAGGTGCTGGGGCACACGCTGGGTCATCACGATTGCCTGCAAATCGACGGTAACACCGGCCTGTTGGACATAGGCGTGGCTGGCCGCAGCTGCATCATCGAACTGACCGCACGCGGTTAAAAACTGTGGGAGGGGGCTTGCTCCCGATATAGGTGTGTCAGTACCAGATGGGCTGACTGATCCACCGCTATCGGGGGCAAGCCCCCTCCCACATTTGTTTCCCACTGTTCTTGCGACCTGTTTCCAACTCCCGCACCATTTTGTTACCGAACGCCCCAGCGCGGCGCAAAACCGCGCTGTCGTGACAAACCTCCCTCGCTATAAAACGCCTTCGTAAGAAATTTCATCATCCCTCCAAGCCTTAATTTCCAAGGCTCGAACGCGCTTTCCAAAAAAATCCGAACACCTCGCTCAGAAAGTTGGCCGCCTGATTGCATATGCTTGTATGTACAAGTAAAGATGTGTGCGTAAGACTCTCCTTCGCACCGTCCATGTTCGCGCATCATGCCGAGGAGTCCAGCTGTGACCGATTTTTCGAAAGCAAGGCCTACAAAATACCGTGACGTCGAAATCCGTGCCGCCCGCGGTAATAAGCTCACCGCCAAAAGCTGGCTGACCGAAGCGCCGCTGCGCATGCTGATGAACAACCTTGACCCGCAAGTGGCCGAGAACCCGAAAGAACTGGTGGTGTACGGTGGTATTGGCCGTGCAGCGCGCAACTGGGAGTGCTACGACCAGATCGTCGAAAGCCTCACCCACCTGAATGACGACGAAACCCTGCTGGTGCAATCCGGCAAACCGGTCGGCGTGTTCAAGACCCACACCAATGCGCCGCGCGTGCTGATCGCCAACTCCAACCTGGTGCCGCACTGGGCCAGCTGGGAACACTTCAACGAACTGGATGCCAAGGGCCTGGCCATGTACGGCCAGATGACCGCCGGCAGCTGGATCTACATCGGTAGCCAGGGCATCGTCCAAGGCACGTACGAAACCTTCGTCGAAGCCGGTCGCCAGCATTACAACAGCGACCTCAAGGGCCGTTGGGTACTGACCGCCGGCCTCGGCGGCATGGGCGGCGCTCAACCACTGGCCGCAACCCTGGCTGGCGCCTGCTCGTTGAACATTGAATGCCAACAGGTCAGCATCGATTTCCGCCTGAACAGCCGTTACGTCGACGAACAAGCCACCGACCTCGACGACGCCCTGGCGCGCATTGCCAAGTACACCAAAGAGGGCAAGGCGATTTCCATCGCCCTGCTGGGTAACGCCGCCGAAATCCTGCCGGAACTGGTCAAGCGCGGCGTGCGTCCGGACATGGTCACCGACCAGACCAGCGCCCACGACCCACTCAACGGTTACCTGCCGGCCGGTTGGACCTGGGACGAATACCGCGCCCGCGCCAAGACCGAACCGGCGGCCGTGATCAAGGCCGCCAAGCAGTCGATGGCCGTGCACGTCAAAGCCATGTTGGAATTCCAGAAGCAAGGCATCCCGACCTTCGATTACGGCAACAACATCCGCCAGATGGCGCAGGAAGAGGGCGTGGAAAATGCGTTCGACTTCCCAGGCTTCGTACCGGCGTACATCCGCCCGCTGTTCTGCCGTGGCATCGGCCCGTTCCGTTGGGCGGCGCTGTCCGGTGACCCGCAGGACATCTACAAGACCGACGCCAAGGTCAAGGAGCTGATCCCCGACGACGCCCACCTGCACAACTGGCTGGACATGGCGCGCGAGCGCATCAGCTTCCAGGGCCTGCCGGCGCGTATCTGCTGGGTTGGCCTGGGCCAGCGCGCCAAGCTGGGCCTGGCGTTCAACGAAATGGTGCGCAGCGGTGAGCTGTCGGCACCGGTCGTGATCGGCCGTGACCACCTGGACTCCGGCTCGGTGGCCAGCCCCAACCGCGAAACCGAAGCCATGCAGGACGGTTCCGACGCCGTGTCCGATTGGCCTCTGCTCAACGCCTTGCTCAACACCGCCAGCGGCGCGACCTGGGTTTCGCTGCACCACGGCGGCGGCGTGGGCATGGGCTTCTCCCAACACTCCGGGATGGTAATCGTCTGTGACGGCACCGACGAAGCCGCTGAGCGGATTGCTCGCGTACTGCACAACGACCCGGCCACCGGGGTGATGCGTCATGCCGATGCGGGTTACCAGATCGCGATCGACTGCGCCAAAGAGCAGGGGCTGAACCTGCCGATGATCAAGTAACCGATGTGGGAGGGGGCTTGCTCCCGATGGTGGTGTATCAGCCAATAGGTCTGGCGACTGACCCACTGCCATCGGCAGCAAGCCCCCTCCACATGTGATCGGCGGCGAACCCAAAACAATCCATCAGAGGTTGAACACCCATGGCTGCAAATGATGCGCGTGCAAGCACCACCCCGTTGATCGAAAGGCGTTCGATCGACTACATCCCGGAAGCGGAAAGACACGGTCGTCTATTGAGCCAGTTCACCCTGTGGCTGGGTGCCAACCTGCAGATCACTGCGATCGTCACCGGGGCCCTGGCCGTGGTGCTGGGCGGTGATGTGTTCTGGTCGTTGATCGGCCTGCTGATCGGTCAACTGCTGGGCGGTGGTGTGATGGCGTTGCACGCGGCGCAAGGGCCCAAGCTGGGCCTGCCGCAGATGATCTCCAGCCGGGTGCAATTCGGTGTGTATGGCGCGGCGATCCCGATCGTACTGGTCTGCTTGATGTACCTCGGTTTCACCGCGACGGGCACGGTGCTTTCCGGTCAGGCGCTGGGCCAATTGTTCGGTGTCAGCGACAGCGTCGGGATCCTGGCCTTCGCCAGTGTCATCGTGCTGGTCACGGTGCTCGGTTATCGGGTGATCCACTTCATCGGCCGCGTTGCCAGCGTCATTGGCGTGATTGCCTTTGTCTACCTGTTCAGCCGTCTGATGAGCCAGGCCGACGTTGGTGCGCTCCTGCAAATCCGCCACTTCAGTTGGAGCAGCTTCCTGCTGGCGGTGTCGCTCGCGGCATCCTGGCAAATCGCCTTCGGCCCTTACGTGGCGGACTATTCACGCTACCTGCCGAGCACGACGTCCTCGGTGAAAACCTTTCTGGCGGCCGGTGCCGGTTCGGTGGTTGGCGCACAGGTGGCGATGATCCTCGGCGTGTTTGCCGCGGCCATGTCCAACGGGCAATTTGCCGGTCATGAAGTGGCCTACATCGTAGGTCTGGGTGGTGCGGGGGCCTCGGCTGCGCTGCTGTACTTCAGCATCGCGTTCGGCAAGGTCACCATCTCCACGCTGAACTCCTACGGCAGCTTCATGTGCATCGCGACCATCATCAGCGGCTTTCGGGGTCGCCTGGAGGTCACGCGCTTGCAGCGTCTGGTGTTCGTGCTGGCCATCGTTGGCGCGGCGACCCTGATCGCCTTGCTTGGCCAGCACTCGTTCCTCGGTGCATTCAAGTCTTTCATCCTGTTCCTGCTGGCGTTCTTTACGCCTTGGAGTGCGATCAACCTGGTCGACTACTACTGCATCACTCGTGATCGCTATGACGTGTCGGCGCTGGCCGATCCGAACGGTCGCTACGGCCGTTGGAACCCGGTCGGTATCAGCGTCTACGTATTCGGGGTGCTGGTGCAATTGCCATTCATCTCCACCAAGTTCTACACCGGCCCGCTGGTGGCGGCCCTGGGGGATGTGGACATTTCCTGGATCATCGGCCTGGTACTTCCCGCCGCGCTGTACTACTGGGCGGCAAAAAAATGGCCCAGATCGATGCCTGAACACCTGATCCTGCCGCTAGAGCAGGGCGCTGTACCAACGACGACAAACGGGCTGGTTGCACAGGCCTGAGGGGACGTGGACAGGGCAGGATGCCTAATGACTGCCGTAATCCATTTCATGATTGGGAGCGTCACAACAATGAAAATGCACAAGACCCTGTTGACCACCGTATTCTCCGCGGGCTTGCTGGCCACTGCTGGCGCCCAGGCGGCCGGTTGGTGTGAATCCGGTAAACCGGTGAAGTTCGCCGGCCTGAACTGGGAAAGCGGCATGTTGCTCACCGACATCCTGCAAACCGTTCTGGAAAAAGGCTACGACTGCAAAACCGATAGCCTGCCCGGCAACTCCATCACCATGGAAAACGCCCTGAGCAGCAACGATATCCAAGTGTTTGCCGAAGAGTGGGTTGGCCGCAGCGAAGTGTGGAACAAGGCCGAGAAGGCCGGCAAAGTCGTCGGCGTCGGTGCGCCGATTGTGGGCGCTATCGAAGGCTGGTACGTGCCGCGCTATGTGGTCGAAGGTGATGCCAAGCGCAAGCTGGAACCCAAGGCGGCGGGCCTGAAAAACATCGCCGACCTGGCCAAGTACGCCTCTGTGTTCAAAGACCCGGAAGAACCCTCCAAGGGCCGTTTCTACAACTGTCCGGCCGGCTGGACCTGCGAGCTGGACAACAGCGAAATGCTCAAGAGCTACGGCCTGGAAAGCAGCTACACCAACTTCCGTCCAGGCACCGGCCCGGCGTTGGATGCCGCGGTGCTGTCGAGCTACAAGCGTGGCGAACCGATCCTGTTCTACTACTGGTCGCCGACACCGCTGATGGGCCAGGTCGACCTGGTGAAACTGGAAGAAAAACCGGGTGTGGATAAAAGCGTGAGCATCAAGGTCGGCCTGTCCAAGACCTTCCACGAACAAGCCCCGGAACTGGTGGCGGTGCTGGAAAAAGTCAACCTGCCCATCGACCTGCTGAACCAGAACCTGGGGCGCATGGCCAAGGAGCGAATTGAGTCGCCGAAACTGGCGAAAATTTTCCTCAAGGAACATCCTGAAGTCTGGCACGCCTGGGTGAGTGAAGACGCAGCCAAGAAAATCGACGCGGCCTTGTAGGTCAAGTGTGCACGGCTACCCTGAGGGGTAGCCGGGCGCCTGGCCACAACCCACTGGATCGAGAGCACGCTATGTTTCCTGAGAGTTTTACGTTTTCCATTGCCGACTGGGTCAACGGTTGGGTGGACTCACTGGTCACCAATTACGGCGATGTGTTCCGGCACATCTCCGACACCCTGCTGTGGGCCATCGTCAACCTGGAAGGGTTGCTGCGTGCAGCTCCCTGGTGGCTGATGCTGGCCATCGTCGGCGGTGTTGCCTGGCATGCCACCCGCAAGGCGCTGACCACGGCGGTGATCGTCGGCTTGCTGTTCCTGGTGGGCGCGGTCGGCCTGTGGGACAAGCTGATGCAGACCCTGGCGCTGATGATGGTCGCCACGGTGATCTCGGTGCTGATCGGCATTCCGCTGGGCATTTTGTCGGCACGCAGCAATCGCCTGCGTTCGGTGCTGATGCCGCTGCTCGATATCATGCAAACCATGCCCAGCTTCGTGTACCTGATCCCGGTGCTGATGCTGTTCGGCCTGGGCAAGGTGCCGGCGATCTTCGCCACGGTGATCTACGCCGCGCCGCCGCTGATTCGCCTGACCGACCTGGGGATTCGCCAGGTCGACGGCGAAGTCATGGAAGCCATCAACGCCTTTGGTGCCAACCGCTGGCAGCAACTGTTCGGCGTGCAACTGCCGCTGGCCCTGCCGAGCATCATGGCCGGTATCAACCAGACCACCATGATGGCGTTGTCGATGGTGGTGATCGCCTCGATGATCGGCGCCCGTGGCCTGGGCGAAGACGTGCTCGTCGGCATCCAGACCCTCAACGTCGGTCGTGGCCTGGAAGCCGGGCTGGCGATCGTGATTCTCGCAGTGGTCATCGACCGCATTACCCAGGCCTATGGTCGTCCACGGCATGAGGCGAGCAAATGACTACTGTCAGCAAAATCGAAGTAAAAAACGTCTTCAAGATCTTCGGCGCCCGCTCCAAGGAGGCGCTGTCGTTGATCGGCCAGGGCAAGACCAAGGATCAAGTGCTGGCCGAGACCGGTTGCGTGGTCGGCGTTAACGATTTGTCCCTGAGCATCGGTACCGGCGAGATCTTCGTGATCATGGGTCTGTCGGGCTCGGGCAAATCCACGCTGGTGCGCCACTTCAATCGCCTGATCGACCCCACCAGCGGTGCGATCCTGGTCGACGGTGAAGACATCCTGCAACTGGACATGGACGCCCTGCGCCAATTCCGTCGGCACAAGATCAGCATGGTGTTCCAGAGCTTCGGCCTGTTGCCCCACAAGAGCGTGCTCGACAACGTCGCCTATGGCCTCAAGGTGCGCGGCGAAACCAAGCAAGTCTGTACCGAACGCGCACAGCACTGGGTCGAAACCGTGGGCCTCAAGGGCTACGAAAACAAATACCCGCACCAGCTCTCCGGCGGTATGCGCCAACGTGTGGGCCTGGCCCGCGCCCTGGCGGCCGACACCGACATCATCCTGATGGACGAAGCCTTCAGCGCCCTCGACCCGCTGATTCGCGCCGAGATGCAGGACCAGTTGCTCGAGCTGCAAAAGACCCTGCACAAGACCATCGTATTCATCACCCACGACCTCGACGAGGCCGTGCGTATCGGTAACCGCATCGCGATCCTCAAGGACGGCAAGCTGATCCAGGTCGGCACGCCGCGGGAGATCCTGCACTCGCCGGCGGATGAGTATGTGGATCGGTTTGTTCAGCGGCGGGCGGCGGTGGTCTGATCCTGGATGTGTGGGAAGGCTGCTGGCCCTATCGGGGGCAAGCCCCCTCCCACATTTTGAATTGTGAACACCTTCAAAGCTGGGAGGGGGCTTGCCCCCGATAGGGCCGGTAAGGCTGCACAAGAATTGAAGAAGGTATGAAGATGTCCCAGGCAGCAAAAATCATCATCGCCGACACCCCCCTGCGCTGGCAGGACGTGGTCGCCGTCGCCCGTCACGGCGCGGTGCTCCAACTCTCCGGCCAGGCCTGGGCGCGGATCGACAATGCCCAGGCCATCGTGCAGCGCATCGTCACCAGCGGCGAACGCGCCTACGGCGTGAACACCGGGCTGGGCGCGTTGTGCAACGTGTCGCTTGAGGGCGAGCAACTGAGCCAGTTGTCGCGCAATACCCTGTTGAGCCACGCCTGTGGCGTCGGCCCGGTACTCAGCGACGAGCAGACCCGCGCGATCATCTGTGCGGCCGTCATCAACTACAGCCACGGCAAATCCGGCCTGCATCCGCAGGTGGTGCATTCGCTGCTGGCGCTGCTCAACCACGGCATCACGCCGCAAGTACCGTCCCAGGGCTCGGTGGGTTATCTGACCCATATGGCCCATGTCGGTGTGGCGCTGCTGGGCGTCGGTCATGTGAGCTATCGCGGTCAGGTCGTCCCGGCGCAACAGGCCCTGGACCAAGAAGGTTTGCAGCCGGTGGTACTCGGCGCCAAGGACGGCCTGTGCCTGGTCAACGGCACGCCGTGCATGACCGGCCTGAGTTGCCTGGCCCTGGCCGATGCTCACCACCTGCTGCAATGGGCCGATGTGATCGGCGCCATGAGTTTCGAGGCCCTGCGTGGCCAGATCGATGCGTTCGACGAAGAAATCATTGCCCTCAAGCCTCACCCCGGCATGCAGCAGGTCGGTATCAACCTGCGCGCGTTGCTCGATGGCAGTGAAGTGATCGCCAGCAGCAAAGGCATCCGCACCCAGGACGCCTTGAGCATCCGCTCGATCCCGCAGATCCACGGTGCGGCGCGCGATCAGCTGGAGCACGCGACCCGCCAGATCGAGACCGAACTCAACAGCGCCACCGACAACCCACTGGTACTCGGTACGCCGGACAACTACCGCGTAGTGTCCCAGGCCAACCCTCACGGGCAGTCCGTGGCGCTGGCTGCCGATATGCTCGCCATCGCCATGGCCGAAATCGGCTCGGTGGCCGAGCGCCGTCTCGACCGCCTGATCAACCCCCACGTCAGCGGCCTGCCGGCGTTTCTGGTGAGCAACCCCGGGGTCAACTCCGGGATGATGATCGTGCAGTACGTCGCCGCTTCGTTGTGCGGGCAAAACCGCCAGCTGGCGCAACCGGCGGTACTCGACAACTTCGTCACGTCGGGCCTGCAGGAAGACCATTTGAGCATGGGCACCAATGCCGCGCTCAAGCTGCACCAGGTGCTGGCCAACGTCACTCAGATCCTCGCCATCGAGTACCTGCTGGCGGCCCAGGCATTCGAATTCCTCAAGGGCCAGCGCTTCGGCGCGGGCACCGACAGCGCCTGGCGCCTGTTGCGTGAACACGTGCCACCGTACGAGCAGGATCGCTGGCTGGCGCCGGACATCGCCACCGCCGCCGCGCTGCTCAAGAACACCGCTTTGCTGCACCCGGTTTTTCCCGAATTGCACTGAACAATAATTCACAAGGAGCACGAATGTGACTGCGCTAAACCTGATTCCAGGCCAACTGAGCCTCGCCCAACTGCGGGCCATCTACCAGCAGCCGGTAACCCTCAGCCTGGATGACAGTGCCTCGGCCCAGATTGAAGCCAGTGTCGCCTGCGTGGAACAGATTCTCGCCGAGAACCGCACTGCCTACGGCATCAACACCGGTTTCGGCCTGCTGGCCTCGACCCGCATTGCCAGCGAAGACCTGGAAAACCTCCAGCGCTCCTTGGTGCTGTCCCATGCCGCAGGCGTCGGTGAGCCCATCAGCGATGCGCTGGTGCGGCTGGTCATGGTGCTCAAGGTCAACAGCCTGAGCCGTGGCTTTTCCGGGATTCGCCGCCAGGTCATCGACGCACTGATCGCGCTGATCAACGCCGAGGTGTACCCGCATATTCCGCTGAAAGGTTCGGTCGGTGCGTCCGGCGACTTGGCGCCCTTGGCCCATATGTCCCTGGTGCTGCTCGGTGAAGGCAAGGCGCGCCACAAGGGCGAATGGCTGGAGGCGACCGACGCGCTGAAAGTCGCCGGCCTCACACCGCTGACCCTGGCCGCCAAGGAGGGGCTGGCGCTGCTCAACGGCACCCAGGTGTCCACTGCCTACGCCTTGCGCGGCCTGTTCGAAGGTGAAGATCTGTTCGCCGGCGCCCTGGCCTGTGGCGGCCTCACCGTGGAAGCGGTGCTGGGTTCGCGTTCGCCGTTCGATGCGCGAATCCACGCAGCCCGTGGCCAGCGTGGGCAGATCGACTCGGCGGCGGCTTATCGCGACCTGCTCGGCGACAGCAGCCAGGTGTCGCAGTCGCACCAGAATTGCGACAAGGTCCAAGACCCGTACTCCCTGCGCTGCCAGCCACAGGTCATGGGCGCCTGCCTGACCCAGTTCCGCCAGGCCGCCGACGTGCTGGTGATCGAAGCCAACGCCGTGTCAGACAACCCGCTGGTCTTCGCCGCGGAAGGCGACGTGATCTCCGGCGGCAACTTCCACGCCGAACCGGTGGCCATGGCTGCTGACAACATGGCGCTGGCCATCGCTGAAATCGGTTCCCTGAGCGAGCGCCGTATCTCGTTGATGATGGACAAGCACATGTCGCAACTGCCGCCGTTCCTGGTGGGCAATGGCGGGGTGAACTCCGGCTTCATGATTGCCCAGGTGACCGCCGCGGCACTCGCCAGCGAGAACAAGGCGCTGGCCCATCCCCATAGCGTCGACAGCCTGCCGACCTCGGCCAACCAGGAAGACCACGTGTCCATGGCGCCGGCGGCCGGCAAGCGCCTGTGGGAAATGGCCGAGAACGTACGCGGTATCTTGGCGGTTGAATGGCTGGCCGCCTGCCAGGGCCTGGACCTGCGCGAAGGCCTGAAAACCTCGCCGAAACTGGAAAAGGCCCGTGGCATCCTGCGCGCCAAGGTGGCGTTCTACGACAAGGACCGCTTCTTCGCCCCGGACATCATCGCCGCCAGCGAACTGCTCGCCAGCCGCTGCCTGAATGAACTGGTGCCGGCCAAGTTGCTGCCGAGCCTCTAAACACACCACACCCCCCTGTAGGAGCGAGCTTGCTCGCGAAAAACTCAAGGACACCGCATTCATCCAGGATGCACGCGTTATCGCTGACGTCCTTCGCGAGCAAGCTCGCTCCTACAGGGATCAGGGATCACATCGGGAGCCGTTGATGAAAACCCTTTGGCAGCACTGCCACGTTGCAACCATGGCCCAAGGCAAATACTCGATCATCGAGGATGCCGCGATGGTCACCGTGGGTTCGCTTATCGAGTGGATCGGCCCGCGCAGCCAAGTGCCCACGCTGGACTATGCCCAGGTGCATGACCTGCAAGGCGCCTGGGTGACTCCCGGGCTGATCGACTGCCACACCCACACAGTGTTCGGCGGCAACCGCAGTGGCGAATTCGAGCAGCGCCTTGAAGGCGTGAGCTATGCCGAGATCGCCGCCCAGGGCGGCGGTATCGCCAGCACCGTGCGCGCCACGCGCGCCGCCAGCGAAGACGAATTGTTCGAAAGCAGCCGCAAGCGCCTGTGCAGTTTGCTGCGCGATGGCGTGACCACGGTGGAGATCAAATCCGGCTACGGCCTGGACCTGGCCAGCGAACGCAAGTTGCTGAGGGTGATTCGCCGCCTCGGTGATGCGCTGCCGGTCAGCGTGCGCGCCACCTGCCTGGCGGCCCACGCCTTGCCACCGGAGTACAAGGACCGCGCCGACGACTACATCGATCACATCTGCACCGAGATGCTGCCGGCGCTGGCCGCCGAAGGGCTGGTGGACGCGGTGGATGCCTTCTGCGAATACCTGGCGTTTTCGCCCGAACAAGTCGAGCGCGTGTTTAAAGTCGCCCGGCAACTCGGCCTACCGGTCAAGCTGCACGCCGAGCAACTGTCATCGCTGCACGGTTCGAGCCTGGCGGCGCGTTACCAGGCGCTGTCGGCGGATCACCTGGAGTTCATGACCGAAGACGACGCCATCGCCATGGCCGCGTCCGGTACCGTCGCAGTCTTGCTGCCGGGGGCGTTCTACTTCCTGCGCGAAACCCAGTTGCCGCCCATGGATGCCTTGCGCAGGCACGGCGTGAAAATCGCCATCGCCAGTGACCTCAACCCCGGTACCTCGCCGGCGTTGTCGGTGCGGTTGATGCTGAACATGGCCTGCACCCTGTTCCGCATGACCCCGGAAGAAGCCCTGGCCGGCGCCACGCAACACGCGGCCACCGCCCTGGGCATGGGCGATACCCATGGCTCGCTGGAAGTGGGCAAGGTTGCCGACTTTGTGGCCTGGCAGATCGATCGCCCCGCCGACCTGGCCTATTGGCTGGGCGGCGAGCTGGATAAACGCGTCGTGCGCCACGGCGTCGATATCAATGTTTAAGGAGTACCGTTGTGGATAAGGTTCTGAGCTTCAAACAAGGCCGCGTGCCGCTGCTCATCAGCATGCCCCACGCCGGGTTGCGCCTCACGCCCGCGGTCGAAGCCGGTTTGATCCCCGAGGCGCAAAGCCTGCCGGACACCGACTGGCACATTCCGACCCTGTATGACTTTGCCGAGGAACTGGGCGCCAGCACCTTGGCGGCGCAGTACTCGCGATTTGTCATCGACCTCAACCGGCCGTCCGACGACAAGCCGCTGTACGCCGGCGCCACCACCGGCCTGTACCCGGCGACGCTGTTCGATGGCGTGCCGTTGTTCCGTGAAGGGCTGGAACCGAGCGCGACCGAACGCGCCAACTACCTGCAAAAGGTCTGGGGCCCGTACCACCGCACACTGCAAGAGGAGCTGGCCCGCCTCAAGGCTGAGTTCGGCTATGCGCTGCTGTTCGATGCGCATTCGATCCGCTCGGTAATCCCCCACCTGTTCGACGGCAAGCTGCCGGACTTCAACCTGGGCACCTTCAACGGCGCCGCCTGTGATCCGGAACTGGCCAGCCAGCTCGAGGCCATCTGTGCCACTTATCCACAGTACACCCACGTCTTGAACGGGCGCTTCAAGGGCGGCCATATCACCCGCCATTACGGCAACCCGGCGCAGGATATCCACGCCGTGCAGCTGGAGTTGTGCCAGAGCACCTATATGGAAGAGTTCGAGCCGTTCCGCTATCGCCCGGATCTGGCCGAACCGACGCGGGTGGTGTTGAAGCAGTTGCTGCAGGGGCTGCTAGCGTGGGGGAAACAGCGTTATTCAAAGTAATTGAAGTGCGAGCTCTCGGGGGCGTGGGCACTGTGCTGTACCTCGGCAAAGGGCTGGTCCACGCTCGTTTGCGGGCCCAGGGCCAGGCGGCAGAGGTCGATCCGTTGTATCGCTGTCTGTTCCAGTACTTACATGGCGAACGGCTGACACCGGTCTAAGTACTCAAGGACATGCTCATTGCACAATTCGGGTTTATAGTGCCAGACGGCAAAATAAAAGACGTCCCACCAGGGATGAACCCGACCCCTTATGGAGCGCGCAATGCAGACTTGGTACCCGCAGATCAAACCCTACGCCCGGCACGATCTGGCCGTTGATGCCATTCACACGCTGTATGTCGATGAAAGTGGCTCCCCCGAAGGCTTGCCTGTGGTCTTCATCCACGGTGGCCCAGGCTCAGGTTGCGACGCCCAGAGCCGCTGCTATTTCGATCCGAACCTGTACCGCATCGTCACATTCGACCAACGTGGCTGCGGCCGCTCTACACCCCGCGCCAGCCTGGAAAACAACACCACCTGGGACCTGGTCGCCGACCTCGAGCGCATCCGCGAGCACCTGGGCATCGACAAATGGGTGCTGTTTGGCGGCTCCTGGGGCTCGACCCTGGCCCTGGCCTACGCGCAAACCCACCCCGAGCGCGTGCATGGCCTGATCGTGCGCGGCATTTTCCTCGCCCGCCCGCAGGACATCGAGTGGTTCTACCAGGCCGGCGCCAGCCGCCTGTTCCCGGATTACTGGCAGGACTACATCGCGCCGATTCCTGCCGATGAGCGTCACGACATGATCGCGGCCTATCACAAGCGCCTGACCGGCAACGACCAGATCGCCCAGATGCACGCGGCCAAGGCCTGGTCCGGCTGGGAAGGTCGCATGCTGGGCCTGTGCCCGAGCCCGCAGCATGTGGAGCGTTTCTCCGAGCCGCAACGCGCACTGTCCATTGCGCGTATCGAGTGCCATTACTTCACCAATAATTCCTTCCTGGAGCCCAACCAACTGATTCGCGACATGCATAAGATCGCCCATCTGCCTGGCGTAATCATCCATGGGCGCTACGATATGATCTGCCCTCTGGATAACGCTTGGGAGTTGCATCAGGCGTGGCCCAACAGCGAACTGCAGGTGATCCGCGAGGCTGGCCATGCGGCGTCCGAGCCCGGTATTACGGATGCTTTGGTCCGCGCGACCGGCGAAATGGCGCGACGCCTGCTTGATCTGCCACCAGAAGAAGCATGAAGGGCCTGTTGCAGCGGGTGCGTGGCGCCCGTGTCGAAGTCGCAGGCGAAATCGTAGGGGCGATCGACCAGGGTTTGCTGGTGCTGGTGGCCGTTGAGCCATCGGATACACGCGAGAGTGCCGACAAACTCCTGCACAAGCTGCTTAACTACCGGGTATTCAGCGACGACGAGGGCAAGATGAACCGTTCGCTGAGGGATATCGGCGGCGGTTTGCTGCTGGTGTCGCAGTTCACCCTGGCGGCCGACACCAGGAGCGGGCTGCGGCCAAGCTTCTCCACGGCGGCGCCTCCCGCCTTGGGAGCGGCGCTTTTTGAGCACTTGTTGTCACAAGCGCAACAATTGCATGGCACGGTGGCGTCGGGGCGTTTTGGTGCGGATATGCAGGTGCATTTGGTCAATGATGGCCCTGTGACCTTCCTCCTACAGACATGAATGTATTAAAAACGACTTTAATGCCTAAAAACGCAGGGTTTCGCTACAAATACTTCGTTGTCCCTGATGCGTTGTATCGCGGGCTACTAGATAATCGCGCGCTACGGGGATCAGCGTTGATTGGTCCATTTTTGACTTAGGTAGAGACTTGTCCGATAGCCTCAGGGGAATCATTTTGACCCAGGGGAGTCGGAACAATGCTCGCCAACCTGGCATATAGATAGCTGGCCGTTGGTTTTTTGATCTGTTTTCGGCGAGGGTTGCTCGTGATTGTTAGTCCCTGTAATGCACCAAAATTGTCTGCCAAACGGTTACGAAACGCACTGGTGACGGGCTCCGCCCTGTTTTGCCTGTTCGGCGCGGGTCAACTGTGGGCATTCAGTCTGGACGATGTGTCGGCCAAGGCAAAAGAGCTGGCCGGGCAGAAATACGAAGCTCCGCGCAGCAATCTGCCGAACGAATTCCGCGAAATGAAATTCGCGGACTACCAGAAGATTCGTTTCCGCAACGAAAAAGCCGAGTGGGCCGATCAGAACACCCCGTTCAAACTGTCCTTCTATCACCAGGGTATGCACTTCGATACACCGGTGAAAATCAACGAAGTCACCGCTGACAGCGTCCAGGAAATCAAGTACGACGCGTCGCGTTTCGATTTTGGCGACGTCAAGGTTGATCCCAAGGCCACCGAACAGCTCGGTTATGCCGGTTTCCGTGTGCTGTACCCGATCAACAAGGGCGACAAGCAAGACGAAATCATGACCATGCTCGGCGCCAGCTATTTCCGCGTCGTGGGCAAGGACCAGGTGTATGGCCTGTCCGCCCGTGGCATGGCGATCGATACCGCGCTGCCGTCCGGCGAAGAATTCCCGCGTTTCACCGAGTTCTGGATCGAACGTCCAAAGCCGGGTGACAAGCACCTGGTGATCTTCGCCCTGCTGGATTCGCCCCGCGCCACCGGCGCCTACCGCCTGATCCTGCGCCCGGGCACCGACACCGTGGTCGACGTCAAGTCCCAGATGTTCCTGCGCGACAAAGTCAGCAAGCTGGGGGTTGCCCCGTTGACTTCCATGTTCCTGTTTGGCGCCAACCAGCCATCCAAGGTCCTGAACTACCGTCGCGAACTGCACGATTCCAGCGGCCTGTCGATCCATGCCGGTAATGGCGAGTGGATCTGGCGCCCGCTGAACAACCCTAAACACCTGTCGGTCAGCAACTTCACCGTGGAGAACCCGCGTGGGTTCGGCCTGCTGCAACGCGGCCGCAACTTCAGCCACTACGAAGACCTGGACGACAACTACGACAAGCGCCCAAGCGCCTGGATCGAGCCTGAAGGCGACTGGGGCAAGGGTTCCGTCGACCTGGTCGAGATTCCGACCGCCGATGAAACCAACGACAACATCGTAGCGTTCTGGAGCCCGGCCGAACTGCCGGAAGTCGGCAAGCCGCTGGATGTTGCCTACCGCCTGCACTGGACCCTGGACGACGCCGCGTTCCATTCGCCGGACAGCGCCTGGGTCAAGCAGACCCTGCGTTCGACCGGTGACGTGAAACAATCCAACCTGATCCGTCAGCCCGACGGCAGCGTGGCGTACCTGATCGATTTCGAGGGCCCGTCCCTGAAGAAACTGCTGCCGGACGCGCCGGTGCGCAGCCAGGTGAGTGTGGGTGACAACGCTGAGCTGGTTGAAAACAGCGTGCGCTACAACGAGCACACCAAAGGCTGGCGCCTGACCCTGCGCATGAAGATCAAGGATCCCGGAAAACCCACCGAGATGCGTGCGTCCCTGGTGCAGGACATCGTGCAGCCTGAGCCTGAGCAGGTTTCGACCCAAGTGCTCAAGGCCGACAAGGTCCTGGCCAAGCAGCACGAGAAACAGGCCAAGAAAGACGCGAAAGACAAGGACGCCAAGCAGCCAGAAGCTGCCCCAGCCACACCGGAGCCGATCAAGACCGAGCAAGTCCTGACCGAAACCTGGAGCTATCAGTTGCCTGCCGATGAGTAATTCTCAAGCCCAGCCAGAGACTCTGTCCGAGTATCTGGCGCATCTCCCGATGACCGCTGAGCAGCGTGCCGAACTGGCAGGCTGCACATCCTTCACCGAACTGCACGAGCGTTTGTCGTCTTCGACCTTCGATTCGCCCGTCGACGCCGCCCAGGCGTCGGTCGGCCGCCGGTTGACCCTCAGCACGGCCGAGGAGCTGCAAGACGCCGAAATGCTGGTGCTCGACGCCAGCGGCCGCGTGTGCCTCAAGGCCACGCCGCCGATTCGTCGCACCAAGGTCGTACCGGAGCCATGGCGCACCAATATCCTGGTGCGCGGCTGGCGTCGCCTGACTGGCCGAACCAACCCGCCGAAGCCGCCGAAAGACGAGCGCGTGCTGCCGGCGGCGCGCTGGCGCACCGTGGGGTCGATCCGTCGCTACATCCTGCTGGTACTGATGCTCGGCCAGACCATCGTGGCCGGCTGGTACATGAAAGGCATCATGCCGTACCAGGGCTGGTCGCTGGTCGACTTTGACGAGATCCGCAACCAGACCCTGTTGCAAACCGCCACCCAGGTCCTGCCTTACGCCCTGCAAACCAGCATCCTGATCATGTTCGGGATCCTGTTCTGCTGGGTTTCGGCCGGTTTCTGGACCGCGTTGATGGGCTTCCTTGAACTGCTCACCGGTCACGATAAATACCGTATCTCCGGTAAAAGTGCCGGCAACGAGCCGATTCCCAAGGATGCACGCACCGCGCTGGTGATGCCGATCTGCAACGAAGACGTGCCGCGGGTATTCGCTGGCCTGCGCGCCACGTTCGAGTCGGTCGCGGCCACGGGTGACCTGGACCGCTTCGATTTCTTCGTGCTCAGCGACAGTAACGACGCTGACATCTGTATCGCCGAGCAACAAGCCTGGCTGGACGTGTGCCGCGAAGCCGGTGGCTTCGGCAAGATTTTCTATCGCCGCCGTCGCCGTCGCGTCAAACGCAAGAGCGGCAACCTCGACGACTTCTGCCGTCGTTGGGGCGGTGAATACAAGTACATGGTGGTGCTCGACGCCGACAGCGTGATGAGCGGTGAATGCCTGACCAGCCTGGTGCGCCTGATGGAAGCCACGCCGGATGCCGGGATTATCCAGACCGCGCCACGGGCGTCGGGCATGGACACCCTGTATGCGCGCATGCAGCAGTTCGCCACCCGCGTCTATGGCCCGCTGTTTACGGCTGGCCTGCACTTCTGGCAGTTGGGTGAATCCCACTACTGGGGTCACAACGCAATCATCCGCATGAAGCCGTTTATCGAACACTGCGCCCTGGCGCCGTTGCCAGGTAAAGGTGCGTTCGCCGGTGCGATCCTGTCTCACGACTTCGTCGAAGCCGCGCTGATGCGTCGTGCCGGTTGGGGTGTGTGGATTGCCTACGACCTGCCGGGCAGCTATGAAGAACTGCCGCCGAACCTGCTGGACGAACTCAAGCGTGACCGTCGCTGGTGCCACGGTAACCTGATGAACTTCCGCCTGTTCCTGGTCAAGGGCATGCACCCGGTACACCGTGCCGTGTTCCTGACCGGTGTGATGTCCTACCTGTCGGCGCCGTTGTGGTTCTTCTTCCTGGTGCTGTCGACGGCCCTGCTGGCGGTGAACACCCTGATGGAGCCACAGTACTTCATGGCACCGCGCCAGTTGTACCCGCTGTGGCCGCAATGGCATCCGGACAAGGCGGTGGCGCTGTTCTCCACCACCATTGTGTTGCTGTTCCTGCCAAAGTTGCTGAGCATCATCCTGATCTGGGCCAAGGGCGCGAAAGAGTTCGGCGGCAAGTTCAAGGTGACCCTGTCGATGTTGCTGGAGATGCTGTTCTCCATGCTGCTGGCGCCGGTGCGCATGATCTTCCACACCCGTTTCGTACTGGCCGCGTTCCTCGGCTGGGCCGCGACCTGGAATTCGCCGCAGCGTGACGACGACTCCACCCCATGGGGCGAAGCGATCAAGCGCCACGGTACCCAGACCTTGCTCGGCTTCCTGTGGGCACTGCTGGTGGTGTGGTTGAACCCAAGCTTCCTGTGGTGGCTGGTGCCGATCGTGGGGTCGCTGATGCTGTCGATCCCGGTATCGGTGATTTCCAGCCGGGTCAATCTGGGCCTCAAGTCCCGCGACGAAAGCCTGTTCCTGATCCCTGAGGAATACAATCCGCCGCAGGCGTTGCTGTCTACCGAGAAGTACACCCACGAAAACCGTTGGCACGCCCTCAATGATGGCTTCATACGTTCGGTGGTCGACCCGCAGCAGAACGCCCTGGCCTGCGCCCTGGCGACCTCGCGTCACCGTGAGGCGGAGCCGATCGAGTACCTGCGTGGCGAGCGTGTTCGTCATGCGTTGAAAGTCGGCCCTGCCGGCCTCAACAACGCTGAACGCCTGGCCCTGCTCAGCGACCCGGTCGCCCTGGCTCGCCTGCACGAGCAGGTCTGGAACGATGGGCACGCCGAGTGGCTGGCCGCTTGGCGTAACTCGATCAAGGCCGACCCGCACGCCCCGTTGCTACCGTTGCAACCGGTGGTGTCCCAGGCTCAACCGGCCTGATGCTGAAGCCCTCAGGGGGTTACCCTGAGGGCGTTCACGGCGTCTTCCTACAGCGCCCTCTGTTGCTCCAACCCCTTGTTATTTCGAAACAAAAGACCCCTGTCCAAGGCGTATTGCCGCGGCGACGGGTGGGTTAGCATCGCCCCCCAATCTGACTCGACCACCCAGGTTTACGCGCACTGGCGCTGTAGCGGGTTGTCGTGTGCTCAATGGAACGGGGGTATCTCATGATCAAAAGGTGTTTGTGTGCTGTGTTGCTGGGTGTCGTCGGGTTCTTATACGGTGCTCCGGCCAACGCTGGCGCCATCGACGACGCGGTTCAACGAGGGGTATTGAGGGTCGGCACGACGCCCACCTACGTGCCCTTCGAAATGACCGATAAGCGTGGGCAGATCGTCGGCTTCGAAATCGACTTGCTCCAAGCCATGAGCAAGGCCCTGGACGTCGAGCTGGAGATGGTGCCGGTGCCCTATACCGAACTGCTGCCGGGGCTGATGCAAAAGCAATACGACCTGA